>NZ_JASAUT010000169.1:0-1213 GCF_029952935.1 Bradyrhizobium sp. Mp19
CTAGTGTCCTGAACCAGAAGTTCGCAACATCGCGTCGTGTTTTGGCGGGGCATTGTAGCGGCAGAAGCGCTCGATGGAAGCAAGGATGTTATCGGCGGATTTGGTCCATCGGAACGGTTTGGGATCGGCGTTGTGTCGTTCGATGAACGTGGCGATGTCCGCCCTGAGGGCGGTTACGCTGCGATAGACGCCGCGCCTGATCTTCTTATCGGTGAGGAGCGCGAAGAAGCGCTCGACTTGGTTGAGCCATGACGAACTGGTCGGGGTCAGGTGCACGTGCCAACGCGGCCGTTTGGCCAACCATCTCCGGATCATTGGGGTCTTGTGCGTGACGTAATTGTCCATGACGAGATGAACGTCGAGGTCGCGCGGTACGGCAGCCTCGATCTCGTCGAGGAACTTGCGGAACTCGGCGGTGCGGTGGCGCCCGTAGCACTTGCCAATGACCCGTCCGGTCGCAATATCGAGGGCAGCGAACAGCGATGTGGTGCCAAGCCTTTTGTAGTCGTGGCTCCTTCGGGCCGCCTGGCCGGGACGCATCGGCAACATCGGCTGGCTGCGGTCCAGCGCCTGGATTTGGGATTTCTCATCCACACACAGAACGATGGCGTGCTCCGGCGGTGAGACGTAGAGGCCCACGACATCGCGCACTTTGGCCACAAAGTTCGGATCGGTCGAGAGCTTGAACGTCTCCATCCGGTGCGGCTGGAGCCCGAAGGCCCGCCAGATGCGTTGTACCGTCGACACCGATAGGCCGCTGGTCTTCGCCATGTCGCGGGAGCTCCAATGAGTGGCGTTCTCAGGGCAACTCTCCAACGTCCTCACGATCACGGCTTCGATGCGGGTGTCGTCAATCGTGCGCGGCGCGCCGGAACGCGGCTCGTCGTGCAGCCCGGCCACACGCTGCTCCATAAAACGCCGCCGCCATTTGCCTACGGTCTGTCGGTCCAGCCCAAGCTTGGCCGCCACTTCCGTGTTCTGACCACCTTCCGCACAGGCCAGCACGATCCGGGCTCTCAGAGCCAGCGCCTGCGCCGTCTTCCGCCGCATCGTCAGCGACGTCAGTTCGGCCCACTCATCATCGCTCAATATCAGGGGGGCAAGTTGCTGGACAGCCATTGGAGACTCCGTCGCCGTTTGCCTCCATCCTTGGCACAGCGACGCGAATCTACTGCGAATCTATGATTGCGAACTTGTGACTCGGGACACTAGC
>NZ_JASAUT010000170.1:0-1194 GCF_029952935.1 Bradyrhizobium sp. Mp19
GCAGGGCTATCGCATGTGACCGAGGAGTTCGAAGACGAACGCATCGTTCCATCCGGCGCGTTTGAGCTTGCCGCGCAAGGAGCCTGTCGTGTCCGGGTGGGCTTGGGCGACGTTGAGGGCCAGGCGCCTGAGCACGGCCAGGTTGGCCGGCCCGTTGTCCTTGTGGTTGCGGGCGAGGTCCTCGTCGAGGGTGACGTCGAGCGGCCAGTGCAGGTTATTTTCGATGCCCCAATGAGCGCGGACGATACGCAGGACGTCTTTGCGGCTGTAGGGGCGGCTCATCAGGAAGTAGCGCTCGACCGTGTCGTCCTGTCCACGCTTGCTGGTGATGCGGGCGACAGCTTTGAGGCCCGGGAAGTCGTGCTTCTTGGCCATGCCGGGAGCCGGCGCAACGAGAGCAACACGCTTGTCGGTGCGTCCATGGTCCGCATCGGTGGTGGTGAGCGAAGTCTTGCTCTTGCGTTTGACGGCGCAGATTGCGGCTTTGGCATCCTCCAACAGAGCGGGCTGGTTCGCCTTCACCGCCAGCACGTAGTCACCGCCCCGTGCCACGATCGCTTTGGCCATCGCGCGGTGGCAATGCAGGGCATCGGCCGTGACTACGCAGCCCTTGAGCTGCAGGAGCTCAAGCAACTGCAGGGCACCGTCGACTTCGTTGTTGTTCGGCGCCAGCACATTGGCAAGCGCCATGCGCGTCTGCGCCGCCCAGGCGGTCACCATCACCGGCGGCATGTGGCTCCTGCCGCGTTCGTAGCCGCGTCGCAACGCTTTGCCGTCGAGCGCGATCACACCGCGCGGCCGCTTGATCTTCGCGCCTTGCGCAAAATCCTTCATAAAACGCCGGAACGCGACCTCAAACGCCTTCGGGTCGAGCATCCGGAACACCCGACTGAACGTGTCGTGGCTCGGCAGGCCGTTCCTGAGCACCAGCACATCCCGCCAAAGGTAGGCCTTCATCCGGGCAAACAGCGCCATATCGGTGCAACTCGTCGCCCCGCACAGCGTCGCCATCAGCGCGATGAACAAGATCTCGGTCAGGTCATGCAGCGCGTTGTCGGCCCGCGGGTCCGGCAAATCCTCAAAGCACTCGGCAAATCGTTGCATCGGCCGCTCCCTTCAGATCAGGAGCTGCCTTCAGAATCCCTTTTCTTCGATTTGGCAACTACTTGCACGCGCACACATGCGATTCCCCTG
>NZ_JASAUT010000171.1:0-1114 GCF_029952935.1 Bradyrhizobium sp. Mp19
AGAGCTGGCTCCGGAAATCTGGACCGGGCGATAAGTGGAGTTTCTGCCTGACGGCGGGCAAGATTGTCCCGCGAATCAGGAGAGACGATGAGCAAACGAGCCCGCCGGCAGCACGCACCGGCATTCAAGGCCAAGGTGGCGTTAGCGGCGATCAAGGGCGAGATGACGCTGGCCCAGCTGGCTGAGCATTTCGACGTGCACCCGAACCAGATCACGCAGTGGAAGTCCCAGCTTCAGGAAGCGGCGGCCGAGGTATTTGGTCCTGGCGGTGGCAACAGAACGAGCGAGCCCGCGGTGGACGTGAAAACGCTGCACGCCAAGATCGGGGAGCTGACGCTGGAGAACGATTTTTTAGAAGGCGCGCTCAGCAAAGCCGGCCTGCTGAGCGCAAAGCGATGATCGACCGTGAGCACGACCTGCCGATCACGAAACAGGCGGAAGTTTTGAAGATCAGCCGTGGCAGTGTCTATTATCTCCCACGTCCGGTGTCGCCCGCCGACCTCGCGGTCATGCGACGGCTCGACCGGCTGCATTTGGAGTTTCCTTTCGCCGGTTCGCGAATGTTGCGAGACCTGCTGGCTGCCGAGGGGTGCAAGATCGGCCGCCGGCATGTCAAAACGCTGATGCGGCGGATGGGGATAGAGGCGTTCTACCGCCGACCGCGTACCACCAAGCCCGAACCCGGGCACAAGATCTATCCGTATCTGCTGCGCGGGATGGAGATCACACGCCCGAACCAGGTCTGGGCGATGGACATCACCTACATCCCGATGGCGCGCGGCTTCGTCTATCTCGCGGTGGTGCTCGACTGGTTCAGCCGCCGGGTGCTGTCGTGGCGCGTCTCGATCACGATGGAAGCCGCCTTCTGCGTCGAGACGCTGGAGGACGCTCTCGCTCGCCACAGCAAGCCGGACATCTTCAACACCGACCAAGGCTCGCAGTTCACGGGCGCGGCGTTCACCGGCGTGCTCGCCAGTCATGGCATCGCCATCAGCATGGACGGCCGAGGCGCCTGGCGCGACAACGTGTTCGTCGAGCGGCTGTGGCGCAGCGTCAAATACGAGGAGGTCTATCTGCGCGCCTACGACACCGTGTCCGACGCCCGCGCCTCGAT
>NZ_JASAUT010000172.1:0-1111 GCF_029952935.1 Bradyrhizobium sp. Mp19
ACTAGTACCCACTTTTCTTGGAACGTGAGTCGTGATTCAAGGTCGGGATGATACCCGAAGCAAGAGAAGTCCACCTTTCGAGGAAAGATCGCAAGGTGCTTGAGGCGTGCTGTCGCTCACCGGTGACGTTGCAGCGCGATTTGAAGCGGGCGCGGATAGTCTTGTTGGCGGCGGACGGGCGCAGCACCCGGTCGATCGCCAAGGAAGTTGGGGTCCAGCCGCGGATTGTCAGCCTTTGGCGGCATCGCTATGCCGACCATGGCCTTGAAGGGCTGCAAGACAAGCCGCGACCGGGCAAGCAGCCGATCTATACGAAGACGACCGACAAGCGGATTCTGAAGCTGCTGGATAAGCCGCCACCGCAAGGGTTTGCGCGCTGGACCGGCCCCCTGCTGGCCGAGGCGCTGGGCGATGTCGATGTCCAATATGTCTGGCGGTTCCTGCGCAGCCACAAGATTGACCTGGTGGCTCGCAAGTCCTGGTGCGAGAGCAACGACCCGAACTTTACGGCCAAAGCCGCCGATGTTGTCGGCCTCTATGTCGCGCCGCCGGCGAAGGCCATTGTGCTGTGCGTGGACGAGAAGCCCTCGATCCAGGCTTTGGAGCGAGCGCAGGGTTATCTGAAGTTGCCCAATGGCCGCGCCTTGACCGGCCAAAGCCACGATTACAAGCGGCATGGCACCACAACATTGTTTGCGGCGCTCGAAGTCGCCACCGGAAAGATCATCGCGACCCATTCAAAACGCCGGCGCCGCGTCGAGTTTCTCGATTTCATGAACAGCGTCACCGCGGCTTTTCCGAACCGCAAGCTTCACGTCATCCTCGACAACCTCAACACCCATAAAAAGAACGAGGACTGGCTCAAGGCCCACCCCAACGTGCAATTTCATTTCACGCCGACAAGTGCGTCATGGCTCAATCAGGTCGAAGTATGGTTTTCCCTTGCAGGGGCAGTCGCTCAGCGGCACCTCCTTCACGAGCCTCAAGCAGCTTCAGGAACACATCGATGCCTACGTCAACGCATACAACGACAGAGCCGAGCCCTTCGTCTGGACCAAGAAAAAGGTCCGTCAACGCCGTTTCAAAGGCCGCCGTATCACTCAGCTCTGAT
>NZ_JASAUT010000173.1:0-1049 GCF_029952935.1 Bradyrhizobium sp. Mp19
CTAAAGCGGGATGGGTTTAGGTTGAATCGATTTGGGATTCCCAAATCAGTGTGTTTCTGATTCACCATGCTGGCTGGATAGGAGGCCGGCATGGATGGGCAAGCCTTATTCCCTGGATCTCCGTAACCGTGTCGTAGCCGCGATTGAGGGCGGGATGTCCCGCAATCGGGCCGCCAAGCAGTTTGGGGTGGCGATCAGCACTGCCATCGGCTGGATGCAGCGTGTCGATGAGACCGGCAGCGTTGAGCCTGGCCAGATGGGCGGTCACAAGCCGAAGGCGGTTTCGGGAGACCACGCAGTCTGGCTGTCGCAGCGGATCAGGGACGGCGATTTCACCATACGTGGTCTCGTTGCCGAGCTCGCCCGTCGCGGCCTGAAGGTCGATTACCACTCGGTGTGGGACTTCGTCCATGCCGAGAAGCTCAGCTTCAAAAAAAAGCGTGGCGGCTGGCGAACGCGATCGACCCGAGGTCGCGAGGCGACGAGCCCAGTGGACAAAGTATCAAGATCGCGTCGAAGCTGAGCGGCTGGTCTTCATCGACGAGACCTGGACCAGGACCGATATGGCGCCCTTGCGGGGATGGGCGCCGCGCGGACACAGACTTCACGCCAAGGTTCCTCACGGCCGCTGGAAGACCATGACCTTCCTGGCGGCCTTGCGCCATGACCGGATCGATGCGCCATGGTTCATCGAAGGGCCGATCGATGGCGTGAGCTTTCGCACCTATGTCGAGAAGGTTCTGCTGCCCGTCCTTCGACCCGGCGATATCGTCATCTTGGACAACCTCGGCAGCCACAGGAGCAAGGTAGTTCGCCAGCTCATCCGCTCGGTCGGCGCCAAGCTCTTCTTCCTGCCAAAATACTCGCCCGATCTGAACCCGATTGAACAGGTCTTTGCCAAGCTCAAACACCTGCTTCGCAACGCCGCCGCGCGAACCGTCGACGCAGTCTGCGCCGCTATCGGCCACGCGCTCGACGCCTTCACCTCCGAGGAATGTGCCAACTACCTCAAAAATTCAGGCTATCGAACTTAATGCCATCACGCTTTA
>NZ_JASAUT010000174.1:0-1044 GCF_029952935.1 Bradyrhizobium sp. Mp19
CGAACTTGGTCAGCCGGACCGTCAGCACGCCGGCGTCGAGGTCGACGTCATCACGCTCCAGGCCCATCGCCTCGGATAGCCCAGCGAGCGGCGCGGAGAAAGAGTTCCCGGAATGCTACGGGCGCCGCCGACCTTCGCGTTCAGCCCCGTCTCACGGGTGTTTGGCGGCTCCGGATTTGCAGGGCTCGGCAGCTCATAGTTGACGCCAGGGAGCGCAACAAAATGGATGGTTGGATAGTGACAGTCGCTGTCTTCAAGGAAGAAGTCGACGACGACGAAGCTTTCAGGCATATAACTTACGTGGTTGCCGTCGCCGATCCGGCGGAAGCGGTGAGGATGACCTTAGCAGACTGCGGCGCAAAGGCCGCAATGCTCAACTGCCCGATCGAAGAGGAGCAGTTACTAAGACTTGGCGTGAAGCCCAGCGAGCTTGTCATTGTACACGAGGACGCGATCGGCCCGATCATCTCGCGCCCTCGTCGTCACTAATGCGGCACGTCTGATCTCATTCAGCCGTGTCCGGTTCATGACGTTGGGGTCCGGAAGCCGCCGCTCGCGCGAGCAGTCAGTCTGCACAAGGTATGAAAGTGCCCCGTCTGCTTCTCTGCGCAATGTGACCGTCTGGCACGTGGGTTGCTGAGCCAGGTATGGCTTGGTTCGCTTATGAATGATCCTCGTGAGGGCCAAGCCTGTTCGCGGCGCGACGGCGTGCGGGCGGTGGCCGTCAGCAGCCGCCCGCACGCTTTTTCGTCGTTTCGGCCCCTAGCCCCGCTGTGCTGTGTCGATTACTCACCGCTTATCTTTGCATTGCATAGTGACCATCTGGCACGCGAGTTGCTGAGAGGCTTACGGTTTGGCTGTTCTATCCTCACGCAACCCCAGACAGTCAAGCTTGGCGTAGCAAACTTCGTGCGGGTGGTTCCCGCCCGCACGTCTTTTTCGTAGCCGTGGAGATCATGGCATGACACGTGAAGAGGCTTTGAAGAACGCTATAGCAGCGCTCAGGGGATGGTCGGAGGGAAAGATCGAAACCGGCGCTGTACT
>NZ_JASAUT010000175.1:0-1006 GCF_029952935.1 Bradyrhizobium sp. Mp19
GTCGTGTGCATCGACGGCGGCATGCTGGCGCATGTGCCGACGTACGCCGACGGTGGCAACAGCCGCGCCGCGCGGCCTTCCGGCGAGACCGCCGAAGCGGACACGTCGCTGCGCTGCTGATGGACATGATGCTCAACCCGCTGAACCGTCGGCATCGGCTACGGCACGACATCCCGGTCGTGCCCGGCGCTTTCCCCTTGGTCGGTCATCTTCCCGCCGTCGTCTGCGACCTGCCGCGCCTGCTGCGGCGCGCGGAACGGAGGCTGGGCAACCACTTCTGGCTGGATTTCGGCCCTGCCGGACACCTGATGACCAGTCTGGATCCGGATGCTCTCGCACTGCTCCGGCACAAGGACGTATCCTCGGCGCTGATCGAAGACATCGCGCCCGAATTGTTTGGCGGAACGTTGGTTACCCAGGACGGCATCGCGCACCGGCAGGCGCGCGATGCGATCCAGGCGGCGCTTCTGCCCAAGGGGCTGACCCAGGCCGGCATCGGCGAGCTGTTCGCGCCCGTCATCCGGGCGCGCGTGCAGAGGTGGCGCGACCGCGGCGACGTAACCATCTTGCGCGAAACCGGCGATCTGATGCTTAAGCTGATCTTCAGTCTCATGGGAATCCCCGCGCAGGACCTGCCGGGATGGCGCCGCAAGTACCAGCAACTGCTGCAGTTGATCGTCGCGCCCCCGGTCGACCTGCCCGGACTGCCCTTGCGGCGCGGCCGCGCCGCCCGTGACTGGATCGATGCGCGGTTGCGCGAGTTCGTCCGCGCCGCGCGCGAACATGCCTCGCGCACCGGGTTGATCAACGACATGGTGAGCGCCTTCGATCGCAGCGACGATGCGCTTTCCGATGACGTCCTGGTCGCCAATATCCGCTTGCTGCTGCTTGGTGGTCACGACACCACCGCCTCGACGATGGCCTGGATGGTGATCGAGCTGGCGCGGCAGCCTGGGCTGTGGGACGCCCTGGTCGAGGAGGCGCAACGCGTGGGCACGGTGCCGAC
>NZ_JASAUT010000176.1:0-962 GCF_029952935.1 Bradyrhizobium sp. Mp19
TACGCGACTATTTCACGTCGATTCCACACGGGCCGCTGATGCGAAGCCTGACACGGCGGATCGCCGACGGACGACTTCTCTCGACTATCAAAGGCTGGTTGACGGCTCCGGTGGTCGAACGAAGCGGAAGACGGACGATACGGACGGCAGATGCGCGAAAGTTTAAGAAAGGGACCCCGCAGGGCTCTCCTCTGAGTCCATTGCTGGCGAACATTTACTTCCGACGCTTTCTGCTGGCTTGGCGCGACCACGGGCACCAGGAACAACTCGATGCCTACGTCGTCAACTATGCCGACGATTTCGTGATCTGCTGCCGCCCCGGGCAAGCCGAGGCGGCGATGAAGCGAATGACGGTACTGATGAATAGGATCGGGTTGGAGGTGAACGAGACCAAGACCCGCATCGCACGGTTGCCGACGGAGCGATTCACGTTCCTCGGCTACACGATCGGGCGGTTCTACGGAAAGGGCGGACAAGCCTTCATCGGCACGCGTCCGTCCAAGAAAGCGGTCTTGAGATTGCTCCGACGAATCCACGAACGCACGACGCCACAGTGGTACCCGGACACACCGGAGAACACCGTCATCGTTATCAGCCGCCTTCTTCGCGGCTGGTGCGGCTACTTCGACCAAGGACCTGTCATGAAGACGTATGACTTCATCAGGCAATACGTCGATCGGCGTCTGCGGCACTGGTTAATGCGACGAGCCGGAGGACGTGGCAGGGGCTTCGAGCAGTATCCGCAGGATTACCTGCACAATACGCTCAAGCTCTTCCGCATCCCGAGCCGTCGTACTGACCGATCGAGCGCGAAGGTCTGAGGAGATAAGTGAAAGCCGGGTGCGGCAAATCTGCATGCCCGGTTTGATGAGCGACGACTGGAAACGGAACTATGGTGCGAACTGCGACACCGGCGAAGGCGAAAGCCGCCGGAAACAGTAAAGCCTCGCGACCTACGGTCA
>NZ_JASAUT010000177.1:0-950 GCF_029952935.1 Bradyrhizobium sp. Mp19
TCATCCTGAGAGCCTGACTGAAAAATGGGGTGAGTGATCTCAGTGGGGTGTGATTCCATCGGATTTGCAAAGATTCGAGGGAGAGCACGATGCCCTGGACTGAGATCACTCGGGAGCAATATCGGCGGGACGATCTGCGTTATGCAAGCGATATGACCGATGCGGAGTGGGCGCTGATCAGACGCCTGTTGCCGCGAGCGAACCGGCGCGGCCGGCCGCGTAAGACGGAGCTGCGTCGTGTGGTCGAAGCGATTCTCTATATCGTTTCGACCGGCTGCCAGTGGCGGGCGCTGCCGCGGGAGTTCCCGCCCTACTCGACGGTGCAGGGCTATTTTTATAGATGGCGGGATACAGGCCGGTGGCAAAGGATTGTCAGCGTCCTTGTCCGACGGGCGCGAAAAAAGCTTGGACGCGCACCGAAGCCGACGGCAGCCGTGATCGACAGTCAAAGTGCGCCGACCACGCAAGCTGGCGGACCGCGCGGCTACGATGCAGGCAAGCGCATCTACGGCCGCAAGCGGCATATTGTGACGGATACCAATGGCCTCCTCCTCGGGGTTCATGTTCATCCGGCCAACGTTCAGGACTGCCATGGCGCCGTACCGCTGCTGAAGAACGTGCGGATGAACTTCCCCCGGCTGCGCCACGTCTTTGCCGACCGGATCTACCGCGGAAATCAACTCCTCGACGCGCTCTCAGACTGCGGTCCATGGACTGTCGAGATCGTCGAGCGGCCCCAAGGCGTCAAAGGCTTCCAGCTTCTGCCGAGGCGGTGGGTGGTCGAACGCACATTCGCTTGGTTCGGCAGATGCCGCCGCCTCGCCAAGGACTTCGAGGCGACGGTGGCAACCGAAGCTGCCTGGCTGCTGATTGCACACATGAGGCTCCTGACCCGCAGACTTGCCGCTGCCCGCAAGGATGGGTGACTTATGAGTCAGACTCTGAGGAGC
>NZ_JASAUT010000017.1:0-139465 GCF_029952935.1 Bradyrhizobium sp. Mp19
ACTATGCGCAGACCGAGGAGTTCGGTATAGCCGCGTGACTCAAACCAAATGGCCTCCGGCAATCCCGGGGCGGTTCACAACGCTCGATACGAGCGTACCCGCACGATTGGCGTCGTGCTGCCCATTTCCCTCGCCGATGCAATCGAAGAGCAGGCAAAATCCGAGCTGATCGCCAAATCCTCTTGGATGCGGCGCGCGCTCTTGGCCGCTCTGAACAACGCCTGCCTGCGCGAGGAAACTCCGTATGGCCGTGAAAGCGAGACTGCCTGAGATGACCGACCAAATTGAAGACGCGATCGTCTCTGCCGCCCGCGTCAAAGGCTTTGCGATCAACTCCACGACCATGACAACGGTCGCAATCGATTTGGCCGGAAGCACCCTGGCTGACGATCTGATCACGATACCGGGAAAGGGTTCGCTGTCCATCCAAGATTATCTTCGCGACCTGCATGACCGCGCACCGTCCGGCTTCAGTCGGCTGCAACAGCCAGACAAACCGGACGCCGAGCAAACAGTCACGGAGCTTCGCCGGAAGCGACCGCTCGACGCCGCATGGCATGACCGCCACTCCAGAGCCACAGGCATCACCAAGACCATGATGGACGAAATCGCGAGGAGCCGCGCATGACCTATCGAAGATTACGAAGTTCAGTTGCCACCAGGGAGGCCATCGAAGCGATTCCGCCCGACGCACGGGAGCAACGGGCTCAGCATCTCGTGGCCCGTGAACGAGGCCAGCGACTTGCCGCTGCTCAGGCCGCCGTGGCAGCCGCGCTTGAGGCGCATGAACGCGCACTGGCCAGTGTTCCAGCGGCTGAGGCCGATCTCAAGGCCGCCCGTGCAAAGCTCGACGAAGTCGAGAGGGAGGTAGCAGCGGCGACGCCGGCTGCTTAAATGTTTGGACCGCGGTTTTCAGCTTCTCCAGAGTCGCCGCGATCCATCGGAGGCGCGGTAGATGATATTCAGACGACTCGCAGGACTGCACGCACTCGCGTTGGCTCTCACTGTTGCGCCTCTCGCCCTGCTTCCAACACCGGCAGCCGCTGAGAGCCTGTATGCGACACCGACCCGCGATGGTCGTGAACGTATCCCTCGCACCGGCGCTTGCCCTACGGGCTTCGTTGGCAAGGGCAACTTCTGTGAGGCGCTGCACCAGGACACACGGCGCGCCTTCCCCGTCATCCCGGGCAAGCCGTGCCCGTCCGGGTCGTTCAGGAGCGGCGATGCCTGTGTCAGTTTTAGATGATCAAGCGGCCTTCTGATCCTTCATCCGCTTGACGATCTTCGCGATAGTCGCCCGGCCACACCCAGTCGCCTTTTGAATGTCGTTCCACGACATCCCGGAGGTCAGCATGCCTTCGATACCGGCATTCCGATCCACGTTTTCCGGACGGCCTTGAAACTTCCCTTCCACCCGCGCCTTGGCGACTCCTTGCGCCTGACGGCGGCGGCGGTCTTCGTAATCCTTCCGTGCCGTCGCAGCCAATAGATCCAGCAAAAGGCCATTCACAGCCTCCAAAACGCGGCCAGTGAAACCATCCGCGTTAGAACCCATGAGTTGGTGCGACGTTGGCAGGTCAAGAGCGACAATGCGGACGCCCTTGGCGTCGATCGTGGCCCGGAGTTTCTTCCAGTCGGCGTCGTTGAGACGGCTCAGCCGATCCACTTGCTCAATCAAGAGAACGTCGCCCTCTTGAGCGTCGGACAGCAGCTTGAATAGTTCCGGCCGATCCAACTTCGCACCGGACTCGTTCTCGCGATACCACGACGCGATCTTGAGCCCGCGTTCGGTAGCGAAGGCTTTCAACTGGCCCTCCGCACGGCTCGCGTCCTGATCCCGAGTGCTGGCCCGCAAATATGCGCGTACGAACATTGGAAAGACCCTCAAAGTTCCGTTTGACTAGTTCTCTTATATTGGTCTCGTTTGACTAGTTCAAGATCTATCTTCGAGACCCTCCAAGCCGGTGCCGCTGGGGTATACCCAAAGTGAACTAGGCTCTTTACCTTGGTCACCTGCGCCGCGCAGTGGCCCTGCCCGGCCCCTGTGCTGGCCGCGCCATGGCGAGGGGCTGCCGAGAGGCACGGCCACGGTGGTGCTCTCGGTCGATCGACGGCCAGCGACTCAGCCGTCCGCCAGCGCGTCCCGCACGCGTGGCGGCTGTCAGTCCTACAGCCGGTGAAACCGTCTGCCCCTGCCCCTGAGAAGATGCTGGCCCATGGCTGCCATGGACTCGACGGGTCGCACCCAGCACTGACCGTTCGTCACGGTGATAGTCGACGCGGAAAAGGCCAGTGAGGTTTCCCAGCGCTCGCGAGCGCGGAAGGGGTGAAGGCGAGATTTTTTGCGCGGCATGCCCCCTCGGTTGGCCACCCCCTTCCTACTAGCGAGCAACAAAAGGGCTTTTCTCAGACCCCACCCCCAAAAGAAAAAGACCCGTCCCCATTCGGGAGGTCATCGTCCGCGCGCTCGGCGCGCCAATTAACAAGAGAAACATGTCAGAGATCATCAACGTCCACGCATCATTGACCGCGAGCGACACCGCGAGCCCGGTCATCGCCGGCCTCCTCAAAAACGTGCGCAAGCTTGAGGCAGCAATCAAGTCCATCAACGGCGTCTCAGCGTCCAAGCTGTTCCCGGATAATCTTTCGACCGGGCTTCAGAAGTTCACGGACGATGCTCGCAAGGCCGCTGCGACCTATCGCAATGAGTGGAAGAGTGCCTATGACGCTCGCCTGCGTGATGTCAGGGCATTCCATCGTGAGTTGGACCGACTCGACCGCCAGCCCCTCAACCGCCGACAGGCTGAGCAGCGTCTCGTTGATCGTGGTGTTAGGTCTACCAACCGCGGTGCGCTTCCCCGTGGCATCTCGCCAACCACCGCGCTCATTTCCGGCGGCATCACCATCTCTGGCGTGGCATCCGCGTTCAAGAAACGGATGGAAGCTGAGGCTGCCGAGACCAAGGCGCAACTCTTCGGCGGCTTGTCCGCAGCAGAAGTGAAGCGGCTTCGTGGCTCTTGGTCGGACGAGGTCGCGATCAAGTTCGGCGAAACCGCGGCAGCGGTATTAGATAGCTACACGGAGGCATTGAAGCAGGGCTTCGACGGCACGGCCGCAAAGAAGATCACTGAGAACGCCTTGGAAGCGTCGTCAGCGCTCGAAATGAACATCGGCGAGCTGATGAAGCTGGCAGGTAAGACTGCGACCAGCCTCTATGGCAACGTCCGGAACGCCGACCCAGCCCGCGTTGCCAGAATGATGACCTCGGTTGCTGTTGCCGCCGCTGCGACCGCCGCAGACCCGAATGAAGTGGTTGAGGCGAACAAGCGTGCCCTGTCCGCCTTGAGCACGACGAAGATGAAGGAAACCGACCTGAGCGCCTTCACGTCGGTTGGCATCTCGGCAGGTCTACAGCCGAACAAGGCAGGCACGTTCCTCGGTTACCTGACCTCGGAATTTGCAAACGCCGGCAACGCTCGCGGCCAGCGCGGCAAAGATCTGGACCAAGCTGCACGTATGATCGGGTACGGCAGCCGCGCGCAGATGGCTCAGAGGATGGCCTCGGCTCCAACCGAGTTCATGTTGGATATGTTTTCGAAGATGAGGAACATGCCTGAGCAGAACCGAGCGAAATTCGCGAATTTCGCCGGCATGCGGGAGTGGCGCGATGAGCTGGTGCAGATGGCCAAGGCCGCCGATCAAATCCGGGAGACCTTGAAGGAAATCGATCAGAAAAGCGACGCGGTTTCCGCGTTCTCCCGTACCAAGCTCAACTCGCTTCAGAAGCGCTGGGACCGCATCAAGACGATGTTTGGTCTTGCATGGGAAAAATTCGGAAGCGGATTCGAGCAGAGCTTCATTGAAGTGTCGGATTGGTTCGATAAGCACACCAGCATCGTCACCTCCGGCAACATCGCGGAGAAGTCGAGAGAGTTTGTCGAAAGGCTGAAGAAGGCCTTCGGCGTCGCCAACATGGGCGAGGCTCTCGACACGATCGCCGTGAAAATATCGTCGATCGACGTAGACAAGATCATCGGGTTTGCGTCGGGCTTCCTGGGCGGGCTCAAGTCAGTCTCCGATACCGTCATCACCATGTTGAAGGGCGTTGCCGCCGCCATGGGCAAGGACGGCAACAGTGCTGAAGTCCTGGGTAAGCTGGCCGGCCAGATCGTTGGATTGTCCGTTGCACTCGGACTGCTCGCCCCGGTTATCGCCGTGCTCTCTGGCTTCGCGACCATCATCAGCCGCATTGCCGGGCTTCTCGCTGGCCGCGCACTGCTTGGGGCTGCCAGAGCGAACCCTGTCGGAACGACCGCGTGGCTCGCTTGGCTGCTGGCACAAAACAGCGACATTGGCGTTTCCGACTCCGCGATCAAGCGGCCTGGAGAAACGACAAGCCAGTGGCGAGAACGTCAACGTCAGCACAAGAAAGACCTGTACCACAAGCAGTCTGGTGAGGGGTTCGAGCCGACGAACATTCACCCGATGAACTATCTGTCAGACAAGCTCGACAAGTTCGGCGGCAAGATCGAACGCGCCTCGCTCATGAGTGCCGATTTCAGTTCTCGTGGCCGCCTCTACGGTGTCGGCGGTGGGCTCAGTGGTAGCACGGCAGTGGGCGCCAACATGAACCGCATCGCCGGCGGTGTCGGCACTCCCGATGCTCTATGGAAGAGCGTCACGCCAGGCGGCAAGCTCCCGAACTTCGGTGTCGGCTCCGGTGGCATCATCAAGCGCAGCAGCATCCCGTCCTTCAATGGGTCGGGTGGCAGCTTGGCGGGCGGCGGCGGCCTCAATCGCAGCGCGTTCGAGAAGGTGTTCGCTGGAACGGCGATGGCCGGTAAATACGATCAGGTCGTTGCGGCGGCCAAAGCAAACGGCATCAGTCCAGCGCTTCTGGCGGGCGTCATGGCTCACGAGACTGGCGCGGGCAAGAACCTGAACGGCAACAACCCGGGCGGAGTCATGGACCCGTCGACCAACTGGTCGAGGAAAATGCGGTACGGCAGCCTCGACGCTGGCATCGACAAGACGGCGGCCACCGTAGCGAAGAACTTCCACCGGGCCGGCGGCGATCTCGGTGTCATGGGCAGAAAGTTCTACGCTCCGATCGGAGCGGCGAACGATCCGAACGGCTTGAACAGGTATTGGTCTGGCGGCGTCGGCAAGTACATGAAACAAATGTCAGATGGCACGTCTGGCATTCCTGTTACGCCTGGAACGGTGGATACCAACAACTTCAAGGGAGTTCCACTCAGGGGCGGTGTTGATCCGCGCATCCAGGAAATCGTGAATGCCGGAGCAACCCATCTGCCGGAGGGCTACTCGCTCAAGATGACCTCGGGATTCAGAGGCGCCGGACAAGCCAACCACAACGGCAACGCCGCCGACTACCAGATCATCGGGCCGGACGGAAAGGCGCTCCCGAACCGAGGCAATGATCCGACTGGCATGTACCGTCTCCTGGCTCGCTACTCCTACGGAGAGATGCTGGCTCGGTATCCCGAGTTGAAGGGTAGATTCGCCTGGGGTGGTGCCTTCGGCACGAAGCTCGGAGGCGGAGGTCCTCGCGACCTGATGCACTTCGACGTCAACGGAGAGCGGGGTCGATACGAACAATTCCAGCTCCGCAACATGGGAGCAGTCCCCGGCACGCGCTACGGCATCACCAGCGGCGTACCGACGCCGGCCGAGGCTGTTCGTAACGTTCCCGTGGCTCCGGTCGCTCCTGCGACGCTGGGCGCCGGTCAGATGCGTGGCGGTTCCGCGACGATCAACATCAACGGCAACAGCCACGACCCGGAAGCTCTCGCAACACTGGTCCAGCGCCGCGTTGACGAGCAGATGAACTGGCGGACCCACGACACTGACTCCGAATATACCTAACGACTAACCCGGCCCTACGGGGCCGGAAGGGAGAGTCATCACTGTGAGGCGGATGTAGCCTCGCCTCCTCGCCTTGATAGCTCTCCCGTTTGCATTTGCACGAATGCAACGCCCTTGAATGCGTACATGGCCTTAGTCACTGTGTCTCTGGTCAACACGCGAGAGGATCATTCTGATGAAGAAAGAATATCGAGACTACATCACCGAATTTTGCAGCGGAAAATGGATTGCCAAACCTATGGATGGAGACCAGTTCGAGATGCGATCAGTCTATCCTCCGCGCCTTAACGCGGCCATCGATGCACTCCATGCAGCCCTGGAGCAAATCCCGACCGTCCCCGTTGCCGAGATCACCGGGCCGCGTTGGCTGAGGGAATGGCTGGCGCGCCCCACCGTTATCATCGACCTCGATGCAGCGTATGCACGCGGTGCTTGCTGAGACGTAAGCCAGTCCGACCATCGGACCCTTTGGAGCGCCCTCGGCCAGTCCAGCCGATGGCGTTGTTGCTTCGTTCGCATGGACTGATCGCGATCCGATGCATCACACTTGCCGCCCAACGCCTTTTAACGCTCGAAGGAAACTCATGAACGACAACAACCAGACACCCCGCAAAATGCTGAACCTGAAGCAGGTGCTCGCGCTCGTGCCATTCAGTCGATCAACCATCTATCGAGAGATGGAGGAAGGTCGTTTCCCGAAGGCTCGCGAGATCGCGCCGCGCCGCGTCGCTTGGTACGAGGACGATGTGTCGGCTTGGCAGCTTGAGCTAGATCGAAAAGTTGCGTGAATCGAAACGTTGTCTCTTCATCACTTCTTCCGTCGTTTGCGGATGGCCTCCACCCACTTCTCAAGTGAATCGATGTCTTCCTTCAATTCTGCAGGTTCCGGCACGGGTGCGCGCGCAGCTGCCGCCTGATCATGACCTGTCAACCATCTTGAACACTTCGTCATTGCCGCGTCTAACTCTCGACAATCCTCGGCGGTGATGTCAGCCACCATAGCCACTTGCTGTGTTTGAACGCTGGGACGGAACCGTTCAACAATTCCGCCTAGAAGCACCTCTTCAAGCGCACGCTCCCAGGCTTCACGCAACAAGCCGTACGTGTGCTTCGCATCTTTTTCGTAGGCGTCCTGATGGCCATTGCGAAAGAGCTTGTCAGCCGCCTGGTGGGCGTTCTTGAGGTATCCGATCTTCTTTTTGACGGGCAGCGCGACCCATGGCAACTCCTCGACGCATACGCCCGCGCCCTTGGAGAGCTGTCGTATATGCTGGTCTAGTTGTTCGACTTTAAGTTCTTCGGAAATTTGCTTGAGAAAGAGCAGAAACACGACATCGTGCGTGAACACAATGACCTGCCTGACCTTCGACTCCTTTACAAGCCGCCGAGCTACGCTTTCGCGCCACCTGTAGTCCAGTGATGAAACGGGATCATCGAACACTATCCCTGAGGGGTCATCGGCTGTGCTAAGCTCCGCGAAGAATGCTGCAATCGATAAACATCGCTGTTCTCCTTCGCTCACTACTTTCGGCAACTCCACTCCCGGGGCGCGCGTCAGTCCCAGCTTGTGATATAGAATACCATCCGCTCCGCCTGCCTCTCGAAGCTCGACCTCAACGTGACGAAAATTCAATTCCTTAAGCTCATCTTGGAAGCTTTGCTTTAGCTTTTGGGAAACGACCGTCTTCGTAACAGTGGTGCTCTTTTGAGTAATCGCCTGCGTCTTCGTCTCGTCGATAGCTAGACCGTAGGCGGCATATTTCTTCTTGCGCTCAATCTCGCCAAGCACGGCCGGAAGATGTTGCGCAAGCAGCTTACGAGCGTGCAACTCGTTCAACTCAGCGCTCATAGGTTTTTGAACTTCGTCAGCCTTTGCCTCGTAAATTGCTTCGATCCGAGCCTGCAGCTGCTCGGCCAGCTCGACTACTGCATCAACCGTGCTCACCAAGTCCGGGCAGTCAGAGCTGAGCGGCTCGTCCTTGGTTAACGCTAAGACTACCGCGGTACGGCGTCGCTCGTTGGTGGCAAGCGCCGCTGCTATGGCGTCAGCCAGCACGCCCTGCTCGATCCGAATTTCCTTGAGTAATTCGTCAATCGATTCCGTAGAGATCCTAAGATCGATGAACGTTTTTCTGAGTTGAGCAAACCTTTCTCTAAGCCCGCGCAACTCCCTTTCCGAAGTTGAGGTCACAAACGCCTCGAACTGCCTCAGTCTATGGCTTGCGGCATGAGCGATGTCCTGCTGGCAGAGCACGCAGCGCGACCCGCTATCGACCACGGGAAATGACTGACCAGGATAAGCACTCTCCGCAGAGAACCGTCGCGCCGCCTCCCAAAGCGACGTCCACGCTTCCGAGCCAGTTCCGGTTAGCACGTCGCCAGAGAACGTCACCTCGCGTAACCTCTTCGCCTCCTCACTCTTGTGATGGACCTCTACTCGAAGAGCGAACACGTCCGCCACGGCGTTGGCGGAAAGTGCCGCCTCGACCTCCTCTAGTTGCCTTACAAGCGATCGTACGCGCGTTGCGCGAATATTGAGCTGCTGCGCGAGCTTCTCCCGATCACCCGCTCGCAGGTCGTTCAACGACTTCTCAAGGAAAGTAGATCGCGCCTCCTCCTCCGGAGACAGTTGGGCCAAGGCCTGGACAGCTTCTGGCTTCGTGAGAGAGCTGACACTCGCGAGTAGCCTCGCAGCAGCGGTGCCGTCCGGGATCCTCTGCTGCACAGCGCTCAACGTATTCGATAAGAGCGCGCGCTGTTCACTCTCAAGGTTCGCGCGAATGGTCTTACACGCTTTAACGAGCTTATCGAACAAGTCGAGGCCGAAAGGCCGGAATGCGACGTCGGTCTTTTCGGTCAGGTACACCGCGGCAGATTGCGTGTCGAATACGCTTACCCGAGAAATGAATTCGTCCTCGCCACCACCGACCCACTCACGGGCCTGAGCTTCGTCTCCAACCCGATATTTGATTGCCACCCCAACAGCCGGCGGCGCGCCACCGGAAATAACATTTCCTAAGATTTTCTCCCGGCCGCGCGCACGGCAGGCGCTCTTGAGTATTCGGGTGTAGCCGCTCTTACCAGCAGCATTGTCACCGTAGACCACGGTGAGTTGGGAGCCAAACCGAAGGGTTTGGTCTTCAGCAAGTGCATTGACACCCCGTTGATGAAAGATGGACAAGAGCGAAGCCGGAACAGTGCCTGCCGCTTTTATCGGAACATCATCTTGCGTGAGCGGAGTCATATCCACCTGCTCCGCCAACCCAAACGAACATTTGCAAATCGCCCCGAGTGACTCGATGTCGCCCTCGGACAGGTCGCCATTTTGAACAAGGCGGCGCAGAGCGTCACGTTGCCACGCCGGCCGTTCATACGACCAATCAAGTATTTCTTGAATTACGGTCACGGAGGACTTCCTACTATGAAAAATAACCCTTAGGTTGCACAGCCAGCTGGCACGGTCAATTCGGCTATGGCCAGACCGCATGAGCAAAGACCAGTGCGGGTCACAGAGCCGCAAATAATGAGCTTCGAATAGTGAGCGATGAGAAGAAGGGAACGGCGGCGCGTAAGCACCACTACGTGCCGCAATTCTACTTGCGCGGATTCACCGACGAAAAGGGACAGCTTCTGGTCACGGATCGTCCCAGTGAAAAGACATTCCGCACTGACCCCAAGAACGTTGCAGCGCAGCGTGACTTTAATGCCGTGTCGATTGAAGGTGTTGACCCCCAAGCAGTCGAAAAGGGACTAGCAGAGTTCGAGGGAAAGGTTGCCCCCGCGCTGGAGAGAATAAAGACGGCGACATCCCTCTCTGCCAAGGCGGATCGGGAGCTGCTGATGAGCCTCATCTGCGGTTTGGCGATTAGAAATCCGCGTCAACGGGCCACAATCAACGACTTCGTCAGCGAGATTGCTCAGGCAGTGGCTGAAATGGCTTTGGCAACGAAGGAGAGATGGGACAGTCAAGTCGCGCAGATGAAAGCCGACGGCGCGTGGGACGACAGTACCAACGTAACCTTCGAAGATATGCAAAAATTCATAAAGGCGCGAAACTACAAGATCGAGGTCGCCAAAGAGTTCAACATCGGAGTTGAAATCGAACAACACGAACGACTGCTCGAACACATCTCAGCGCGCAAATGGCAGATCGTCAAAGCAAAAGATGGATCTGGCGGCTTCGTCACAACGGACGTGCCGATATGTCTTCGTTGGTCGGACAATATGGATCATGGCATGTTTGGTCCGGGCTTCGGCGTACCTGGTACGCAGGTCATTTTCCCGCTCTCGAGCAAACTCGCCCTCATGGGTAGCTTCGAGGGCCAGGAGAACACCGTTGAGGCCGACGTATTTACAGTTGGGAGTATGAACTCCATCATCATTAGCAATGCGCGAAGACAAGTTTACTCTCAGGATTATAATTTCAGCTACATGCGACCATTTCCCGAAGAGATCGGGAGTGGAGCAACGCTCAATCAAGACGCGACATTCTTAGCAGCCGGCAAGCCGAAACAAGGGAACATCCTCCCACTGCGGAGCAAATAACTTATTGCTCGCTTCGGTGTGCGGCGCAATCCAGGCGCACCTAACAGCGATCGACGTCTCGAACCAGTTTGATCATGCATAATTCTCGCGGCCGAAGTTTGCGATGAACACCTTCATAGTGATCTCTCACCTTCCTGGTCTAGTCGATTAACTGCCGCGGGCAAGCGCGGCCTGGACCAGTTCGGTGATGCGTTCGTACGCAATCTCCTCGATCTCTTCTCGTTCAAAGTCGCTGTCCGTGACGTCACGCTCGTGAAACATTTGAAGGACCGCGTCACCAAAGTACTCAACCTCCTTTTCCCAACTTTCGAAGATCGCCTCCCCATAAGCACCGGTCTTTACGAGCTTGCGGTACCGTGTGAGGAGAGCCGGAAGGTGGGGTGCTGTTGCGCGGTCAAGGTACATCTGCAGCCGTGCGATCTGCTTCTCTCTCGAACCGATTCGTTGGCGCTGCTCTCCTTCGCAACGCTTCTCCCAGAGCTGCATAAGCACCTGCCATTCGCGAAACAGCAGATCGCCGACAGGACCTATCCCACCATGCCAGGCCGTTAGGAGACCAGCGATGTACCGTTCATCTTCTGTAAAGTACCGCTCAACTACGGCCGCTATTGACGTTTCTAGACAGACTGGCTCACCATTGTTGATACTGGGCTCGACCTCATCGGCGATGAATTGGAAGGTCTTAGCACGAGCAGACCTCCACGCACTCCACCATCGGCCGGGCAAAGGCTCATCGCAGTCCGAGGCATCTAAACAAATTCGCCACAGCGCTTGGCCTACGTAGAATTCGACAAGTTCATATGAACCAAAGTCTCTCACATGCACCGACGCCTTGCGGGCAAATGGCGCCAACGTTCGCTTGCGCTGATTTTCGTCGTCCTTTGCTTTGAGATAAGGCACTAGAACGTCGTCAAGATGGCCAACCGTAAACCTGCAAACGGGATTATCGAGATTGTGCTCTTTCAGAAACTTCATGGCTGAGATGCGTGCTGCTCCGATTTCCTACCTCGGGTTGGCGGTAGTTGAGGCTTGATGAGGTGTACTTCCCGATGAACCGGTTTGCTGACGTCTACGTTCTACAGCCGCGCAGTCATTCCGCGGCTTCAAGTTTCCGGACATCAGTCGGCCCCAGGGCTTCAACCAACAGCGCCTCAAGCAAGCGGTGGCGGATCATGGCAGCGGCGGTAAGGTTCGCCGCCAGCCGATCGCAAAGCGCCATTAGTGCGCGAACCTTGGCTAATATACGGTGTTGTTCGGCGAGAGGTGGAATCGGAAACGCCAGTTTGCGTAGATCCACTAGATGCAAATGTTTAAGGGCGGCGCCCTTCGGAACGATGGTATCGCGAATAAGGTCAGCGCTGATACATAGAGCCAAAAACGGAGCGATTACAGGCAGGACCATTTTCATCAGCGCAACCGACACAAAAATTGAGAACGGCCGGTCCGTCTCGACGACGCGCGTGACCCCGATCGTACCATCCTTCGTAATTAGCAAATCTCCTTTCTCCGGGTGCGTCCGCTTGATGAATTCGGCGTGGTCGCGGTCCGTAATGAACTTAGTCTCCCGAAAGCTTATGCCCGGGCCCTCCGTCAGGTTCTTCACCGTGACGAACGGTATTCCTGACGCAACATAGTTCGGCGTCTTATGCACCCCGTCGCTTATCTTCAACGAGAGGTCCTGCGCTCTGGCCCAGCACCAACCCGAGGGAGTTGAAAAAGGCTTCTCAGCTTCATCCACACCTGGCAGCGGTCGATCGCCTTTGATGCCGCGTTGTTCCAATAGTTGGCTCTTCTCCTTCGCGATCCGCTCCAGTAGGCCCGCAGCAGGCTCGTCGCCCACATCCTGCGGCGCCAGCTTCCCGCTGACTGCCAAGTTGAGGATCGTCCGGCGCAAATGCGCGATCTGATCGTCGCGTGCGGTCAGGGCTGGCAAAGATTCAAGGGCAAAGACGACATCCTCGCGGAAGTCGTTAGGATCAGGCGAGTTGAGCCGGGCGTGGATCGCCCTCCCCAGTTGGTCGCGCACCGCCTCGCGGCTCCCCCGCGCAGCCTCAAGCCTGTCGCACAAGATCATCAGCTCATCGACTTTAGCGACGATCCGGTGCTGCTCAGCGAGCGGTGGAAGGGAGAACCAATGACTCCGAATAGTCGAAAACGTAATGTTGGCTATGTTGGTGGTCTGAGCAGAGCCAGTCCGAAAGGCTTGACCGGAGTATTCGGACGTCAGAAAAATCTTCGCATATTGCGGAACGATGCCGCGTACCCGTATTGCCGCAAGGAAAGCTCCGAAAGTTGCTTCGTAGCGTACATCATCGACAATTGAGCACTTACCCACGAGCGCGTAGCTATTTGCAATTGAGATGAGAATATCTCCGACTTTCACCGATTGATCGTCACTTGAGAAATGTTTTGGAACGTAGATCAAATCATCCCAAACCGTCCTGTCTTGGATGTTTCCCGATCGCAAACAGGGAATCAGTCCTGGACGCTGCGCATTCGATTTTTCGGACGCAGGGAATGAAATGCCGCGCACAAGGTCGGCAACCGCTCCCAGGTGGGTCCATTCCCAACAGGACGGTATCTCAAATGGAGCGGTCTCGCTTGGCGAGGGAGATTTGGATCTCTTAGTCTGCTGCTCTTTCTCCGCAGCAATCCGACTCAGCAATGCCGACGCCGGTTCATCTTTCGCGTCCTGCGGCACGAGCTTACCGCGCACGGCTAGGTCGAGAATGAAGCGGCGCAGGCGGGTGATCGCGTTGGGCGCGTCGGCGATCTCGTAATAGTGCGATAGTAGGCGTTCAGCATTCATTGGATGAGTGCCTCAGCGAGAATTGCCTTCAACTGAGCGCGCAAGCCCGATGCCTCGGCCTCGGCGGCAGCTAAGTCGGCCAGCAGCGTCTCAGGATCGCCGTGATCGTCAATCACACCATGCGGATTCTTGACGTCGAGATTGTAGCCGCGCGCTTTGATCTCCTCTGCGCTAACGCGCCACGCCTGCGCCGTCTCTTCGCGGCCTTTCCGCTCGATACCGCCCCACCAGTCGATGCAACCTTGGAAATGTTCCAGCCGGATCGGCCTCGTCATCGAATAGGCTTTCTGGCCTTCCGGCAATCGATGCTCGTAGAACCAGATGTCCCTAGTTGGCGCACCCTTCTCGAAGAACAGCAAGTTGGTACCGATCGAGGCGTAAGGTTTAAACACTGAATTGGGCAGGCGGACGATGGTGTGGAGGTTGCACTCCTCCATCAAGTGCTCCTTCAGTCGGGCTTTGACACCTTCTCCGAACAACGTGCCATCGGGCAAAACCACCGCGGCACGGCCGTTTACCTTGAGCAAGCGCACGATGAGGGCGAGAAACAGATCGGCCGTCTCCTTGGTCCGGAAGGTCGGAAAATTGTTTTCAATGCCGTCTTCCTCGCGACCGCCAAACGGTGGATTGGTGAGCACGATATCGACGCGCTCATCTTTTCCCCACGAAATCAGTGGGCGAGCCAACGTGTTGTCGTGGCGCACGAAGCTTGGGTCTTCGACGCCATGCAAAAGCATGTTGGTGACGCACAGCATGTGCGGGAGCTGCTTCTTCTCTACCGCACGCAAAGCGCCGTGCATCTTTTCGCGTTGCTTGGGGGTTTTGACGTAAGTCTTCTCCATGTGACGGATGGCACAAGTGAGAAAGCCGCCCGTGCCGCAGGCGGGATCCAAGAGAATCTCGCCCGGATGCGGGTCGATTCGGTCGGCCATGAACGCCGTAACGGCACGTGGCGTGTAATATTCTCCCGCATTGCCGGCCGATTGCAGGTCGTTGAGCAGCTGCTCATAGAACTCGCCGAAGTGCCGTCGCTCGTCGAGATTGTTGAAATCTATTTCGTTGATCTTGTTGACCACCTGCCGGATGAGATGACCGGATTTCATATAATTATAAGCGTCCTCGAATACGTCGCGCACGACACGCCGTCGATCACCCGGTTTGCCGGTGAGCTTCAGCTCTTTCAATACCGGGAACAGCTCGTCATTGATGAAATTCAGCAGCGACTCGCCGGTGATGCCCTCGGGGTCCGCCGCCCAGTTGCGCCACTGATACTGTTTCGGGATCGGTGAGCGGTAACCGTCCCTGGTCAGTTCGAGTTCCTGATCCTGATCGTCGATGATCTTGAGAAAGAACATCCAGGTAAGCTGGCTGATGCGCTGCGCATCGCCGTCGACGCCGACGTCCTGGCGCATGATGTCCTGAATGGATTTGACAGTGGTGCGAACGATCATTGCCTATGCGGTCTCCTGATACAGTGCGTCCTGCATTTCGTGGACGGCCTTCTCGAAGCCCTCCTTGCCGCCAAACGCCTTAATGAGTTGGACGACGCTTCCCATCTCGGTAAAGGGTGTCACCTTCAGCACGTTGGCGTCATCGAGATTGAGCACGCCTTCGTCGTGATATTTTTCGAGCAGCGCATCGAGCACGGCGCGGGCCTGCGGCCCATATTTGGTGAACACGTCCCGCTTCCTGACGTTCTCGGCCCGCTCGCGCCGCGTCAGCGGCTTCTTGTCGAATGCGATGTGGCAAATTAGATCGAAGGGGTCGAGGTCCTTGCCAAGCTCCTCGGCGATGGGATCAAGCGGCAATCCCTCGGCCTCCAGTTCCTCGATGATCGCCTGCTTGCGCTCGGCCGACTTCCAGCGCTTGAGGAAATCGTCGAGGCTGGCGAAGCGCCTCTTCAACGCTGCCTTGGTAAAATCGCGCAGGGATTCGGTGACAAGCTTGCCGTTTTCGTCCAGATATTCGACGCGCTCGGTGAGGATGCGGGCGCCGACGCCATCGACGTAAATCTTGCGGATCGGGTCACCGGGCGGTGACGGCAGGCCCGGCTGATCAACGATGGTTTCATCCTCACCTGGCATCGGTGGGATCGTATCGTCGCCCTCGGCTGTGGCCGGCTCATCGTCGGGCGGCGCGATTGGATCGCCTTCGTCGGGCGTGTAAATCTGTACCGGATCGCCATCGAAATCCGGATCGGCGAAATGGCTCGTCGCGCCGCGAAAGTCGATCAGCGTGAAGAAGAACTTCTTGGAATCTTCATGAACGCGGGTGCCGCGCCCGACGATCTGCTTGAACTCGGTCATCGAGCCCACCGCGCGATCGAGCACGATCAGGCGACAGGTCTGCGCATCCACGCCAGTAGACAGAAGCCGCGACGTTGTGACCAGCACGGGATATTTTGACTCCGGGTCGATGAAGTTACCGAGCTGATCCTGACCTTCCTTGTCGCCGCCGGTGATGCGCATGACATAGCGCTGGTTCTCCGCGACCAGATCGGCATTCTCATTTATCAAAGATTGTCGCATCCGCGCCGCGTGCTCCTCATCGACGCAGAACACGATGGTTTTCTGAAACCGGTCGCCGCTTTCTTTGAGGAACTCGGTGATCTTTTTCGCGGTGAGCACAGTGCGGTCGTCGAGCACCAGTGTGCGGTCGAAATCCTTGGCATTATAGATGCGGTCCTCGACCTCGTTGCCGTCGCGATCAAGCTGCCCGAGTTCCGGGCGATAGCCTTCCACGTCGCGGTCGATGTGAACCTTGATGACCTTGTAGGGCGCGAGAAAGCCGTCGCTGATCCCCTGCTTCAGCGAATAGGTGAAGACCGGCTCACCGAAGTAATCGGTGTTGGAGACGTATTCGGTTTCCTTCGGCGTAGCGGTAAGGCCGATCTGCGTCGCGCCGGAAAAATGGTCAAGGATTTCCCGCCATGCCGAATCCTCTGCCGCGCTGCCGCGATGGCACTCGTCGATCACAATAAGATCGAAGAAGCCGGGCGAGAACTCGCGATAGAGCTTCTGGCGTTCCTCGGGGCCGGTGATCGCCTGATAGAGCCCGAGATAGATCTCGAAGGCGCTGTCGATCCGGCGCTTCTTGTCGAGCGCCAGCGTCAAATCAACCGTAGTGCCATCCTGCCGCTCGATGGTCTTGGCGTTGGTCGAAAGCTTCGCCATCGCCGGGCCGAACGGGCGGAAGTCGTTCACCATTGTCTGGTCGATGAGCACGTTGCGGTCGGCAAGGAATAGGATGCGCCTCTTGCGACCCGCCTTCCATAGACGCCAGATAATCTGAAACGCCGTGTAGGTCTTGCCCGTGCCGGTCGCCATCACCAGCAGCACGCGGTCCCGGCCCTTGGCGATTGCCTCGATCGCGGCGTTGACGGCGTTTACCTGATAATAGCGGGGAGCCTTGCCGCTTCCGTCGTCGAAATAGTCCTGTAGCACGATCTGTTCGGCCTCGGCGTCGAGGCTCTTCCAGGCGCAATACCGCGCCCACAGATCGGCAGGCGACGGAAAGTCGTCAAGGCCAAGGTTCGCTTCGACCGGGACGCTCCGCCCGGTGCGGTCATGGAACACGAAGCCGTCACCGTTGGAGGAAAACACGAAGGGGATATCCAGGGTCGCGGCGTAATCGAGGCCTTGCTGAATGCCGTCGCCGACACTGTGGTTGTTGTCTTTGGCCTCGATCAGCGCGATCGGGATGTTCGGCTTGTAATAAAGAACGAAGTCGGCCTTCTTCGCTTTACCGCGCGTGACGAGCTTGCCGCGAACGATGATCCGACCCTTGGTAAAATAGACTTCTTCGCGCACCTGCAACATTTCGTCCCAGCCGGCGCGCTTGACGGCTGGCAGGATGAACTTGGTGCAAATGTCGCGCTCGCTCAAACCTCGCTTATCCATCCCCTGCCGAACCCCTCGCGGCCCCTTCAACGCTATACAGGCACAAAGTGCGAGGCTGCCTCCCCGCCAATCACCGATTGTAGCCACCGAATCCGGTCGCATCCAGCGTGGCTCGTCTGTACAATAGTCGAACGGCTTTCGTGCATTTGGGAATCTACTGCCGACACTAGCGCTGCTGATCCGCATCGCCTTGGGTTGTACTGCGGCCAGGAGCGATATGATCTCGGCTGAATGGGCCGACTCATTGTGCTCGGCGATAGAACTGATTTCGGCGACAGAGGCTCGTCTCCGCCGGTCCAAAACTCAAAGAGAATCGGCGATTCGCGAGAGTGCCTAGACCACGTAGTTCTCCGTTCCTTGCCCCAACCTTGCCCCAACGAATTTTGGGGGCAAGGACTAAAAATGGGAAAGCACGAGAACCTACTGATTTTATTTGATTATTTTGGTCGGAGCGAGAGGATTTGAACCTCCGACCCCTAGTCTCCCAGACTAGTGCGCTAACCGGGCTGCGCCACGCTCCGATGCCGTTCCATTAGCTGCGATCCTGCGTTCGCGCAAGGCGGGGCAGGCTCTCAAAGACTGTATTCCGAGGTCGGTTCCCTTAGCAGGCGTCCTTGCCTTAGCCGTCCTTCATCGCCGCGTCGATCACCTGCCGGCAGGCGACCAGCTCCTGCAGCACGCGTTCGAGCCGCTCCCGATCGACTGACGGAACGGAGGGACGAACCGGCGGCGCGGCGGGCGCCTTGCCCGGCTGGGCGTGCGCCTTGTAGGTCGACAGGATCGGATCCTCGTCGGGATCGACGAATCGGTAGTCGATCCCCTTCTCGTCGCCATCGCCCTCCTCGCCGTCGAAATCGAGGCCGTCGCTGCTCTCGAGGTCGTCGGGCTCGGCCATGCTGTTGCCGACGGCTTCCTCGACCGCGCCGAACGAGACCGCCGCGGTCTGGTCGGCGATGCCCTGCACCGACTTGATGCCGTGCTCCTTCAGGATCCGCTGCACGCCGCGGATGGTGTAGCCCTCGCCGTACAGCAGCCGGCGGATGCCCTTGAGCAGGTCGACGTCGTCGGGGCGATAATAGCGGCGTCCGCCGCTGCGCTTCATCGGCTTGATCTGCGCGAAGCGCGTTTCCCAGAATCTCAGCACATGCTGGGGAATATCGAGTTCATCAGCGACCTCGCTGATGGTACGGAACGCATCCGGCGCCTTGTCCAAATGCCCGCTCCTCTGGCTTCAATGCCTGGAGCCTTTTCCGTTCCAATTGAATCGGAACGGGGCTCCGGATTCTAGTTTTGCCGCGTTTTCTTCACGCGAACCGGGTATCCACTTCGCTTGAAAACGCTCTAGTCGGCCTTGCTGCCGTCGCCATTGGTGACGACATGGCCATTGATCCGCTGCTTCAGGATCGCCGACGGCTTGAACACCATCACCCGCCGCGGCGAGATCGGCACCTCGGTGCCGGTCTTCGGATTACGGCCGATACGCTGGCCCTTCTTGCGCACCATGAAGGAGCCGAATGAGGACAGCTTCACCGTCTCGCCCTTTTCCAGGCAATCGGTGATCTCCTTCAGCACCAACTCGACAAATGCCGACGATTCCGTGCGCGAAAGACCCACCTTTTGGTAGACCGCCTCACACAAATCGACGCGCGTAACTGTTTTTCCGGTTCCCGTGGTCATCGCCTGCCCCGCACTCTCGGCGAACAATTTCTTGACTGAAATTAAAAGCTTAGCGCGCAATGGTCAACAGCGACAAGCATCCGGGTGCAGAAAGATACCAGCAACCTGTCGATACTCTTTGGCGATGCGCTACCAGCGCACGAGCGCCGAGCCCCAGGTGAAGCCGCCGCCCATCGCCTCGAACAGCACCAGATCGCCCTTCTTGACGCGCCCGTCCTTCACGGCGACCGACAGCGCGAGCGGGATCGAGGCCGCCGACGTGTTGCCGTGCTTGTCGACAGTCAAGACCACCTTCTGCGGCGCAATATGAAGCTTGTGCGCCGACGCATCGATGATTCGCTTGTTGGCCTGGTGCGGAATGAACCAGGTGATGTCCTCGGCGGTGAAGCCGGTGGCGTTGAAGGCGTCGACGATCACGTCGGTGATCATGCCGACGGCGTGCTTGAACACCTCGCGGCCCTCCATCCGGAGATGCCCGACCGTCCGGGTCGAGCCGGGCCCGCCATCGACGAACAGCTTGGCCTTGTGGCGGCCGTCGGAGCGCAGATGCGTCGTCAACACGCCGCGGTCGCTGGTGGTGCCGGAATGCTGCTGCGCCTCCAGGACGACCGCGCCGGCGCCGTCGCCGAACAGCACGCAGGTGCCGCGGTCGTTCCAGTCGAGGATGCGCGAGAAGGTTTCGGCACCGATCACCAGCGCCCGCTTGTGGGTGCCGGCGCGCAGGAAATTATCGGCGGTGGCCAGCGCGAAGACGAAGCCGGAACAGACCGCCTGCAGGTCGAACGCGACGCCATGGTTGATGCCGAGCCCGTGCTGGACGGCGACCGCGGTGGCGGGAAAGGTGTTGTCGGGCGTCGAGGTCGCGAGCACGATCAGGTCGATCGACTGCGCATCGACTTGCGCATGGGCGAGCGCGGCCTGCGCCGCCTTGATCGCCAGATGCGAGGTGAATTCGTCGTCGGCCGCGATGTGGCGCTCGCTGATGCCGGTGCGCTGCACGATCCAGTCATCCGACGTGTCGATCCGGCTGGCCAGTTCGGCATTGGTCAAAACCCGCTCCGGCAAATATGAGCCGCAGCCGAGCACTACCGAACGTATAGCAGTCACGAGACAGCCTCCTGCGCGGTCTGCGCCTGCACCAAGGCGCTGCCGTCGCGATTAAGCATCTGATTGATCTTGGTGAGGAGATCGAAGTGGGCCATCTCATAGCCAACATCCACCGCATAGGCAAAGCCTTCCGCGTTGGTGCCGCCATGGCTCTTGACCACCACGCCCTTCAGGCCGAGCAGCAGGCCGCCATTCGACTTGTTGGGATCGAGCTTGTCGCGCAGCTTCTGGAACGCGCCGCGGGCCAGCACATAGCCGATCCGCGCCAGCCAGCTCGATGACATGGCCTCGCGCAGCAGCGTGAACATCTGGCGCGCGGTTCCCTCGGCGGCCTTGAGCGCGATGTTGCCGCTGAAACCTTCCGACACGATGACGTCGGCGAGGCCCTTGCCGATCGCGTCGCCCTCGACGAAGCCGATATAGTTGAACTGGGTCGAGTTCATCGCGCGCAACATCTCGGCCGCCTCGCGGATTTCCCCATGCCCCTTGATCTCCTCGGATCCGATATTGAGCAGGCCGACGGTCGGCCGTTCGAGGTTGAACAGCACGCTCGCCATGGCGCTGCCCATCACCGCCAGCGTCGCCAGATGGCGGGCGTCGCCGCCGATCGTGGCGCCGAGGTCCAGCACGACAGAGTCGCCGCGCAGCGTCGGCCACACCGCCGCAAGCGCCGGGCGGTCGACACCGGGCAGCGTCCGCAGATTGAGGCTGCCCATCGCCATCAGCGCGCCGCTGTTGCCGGCGGAGACCGCGACGTCGGCCTGGCCATGCTTGACGGCGTCGATCGCGAGCCACATCGAGGACGCCCTGCGGGTCCGCCGCAGTGCCTGGCTCGGCTTCTCATCGTTCTTCACGGCGACGTCGGTATGGATCACTTTCGATACCGCCTTCAGCGCCGGATGCTTGGCAAGCTCCGGCTCGATCTGGGCCCGGTCCCCGACCAGCAGGAATTCGCTGTCGGGATGACGGCTTAACGAGATTGCGGCGCCGGGAATGACGACGGAAGCGCCGACATCGCCCCCCATGGCGTCAAGCGCTATTCGAACCTTTTGAGGCATGAACGTCCCGGAAGCCTGCTTTCCCGCAGCCTTCAGACGAAGACCGCGAGTTTGAAGTCACCGCCGTCAACGGCGCGCGGCGAAACACCAACTCGCGTCCCGGCCGGGCCGCGACAATAGCGTGTCCTCGATCCGACACAACCTCTTGACCGCAAATGAGGCAGCTGCCGAACCGTCACGCAACACATCAAAGCATACCAGAAATACATTGTATTTCAATGTATTGTGACGCTTATTTGAAGTAACTGGGAACACCGCTCGCGCAAGCTTGCAGGCAAGCCATCCCCGCAAATGTGGCGCCGGCTACCCTCAATTCCCCTTGGGCTTCTTGCCGTCCGGCTTTTCCTTCAGCGCCTTCAGGGCCGCGAAAGGATGATTTTCCGGGTCAGGCACATCAACCTTCTGTTCAAAGACCGCATCCACCTTGCGCGGATACGGGTCTATGCCGAGAAACAGCGCATCGGTGGCGAGCCGGCCGATGTCGATGAAGCCGCCGACGATCGGCTCCGGCGGGTCCGGCGTTTCCTCATCGCTGTCATCGGCGTCGTCGACCAGGTCGGCCATTTGCGGAATCTGCTCGGGCGGCGCGAACACCACATCGATCGGCTCATCGATCTCGTTCTCGATCGGATCGAGCGTCACCACGCAGGTCTGCCCGATCCTGGCCTTAACTCTGCCGGTGACGTGGTAGCTGCCGTCGCGCTTGGGCTGCAGGTCGAACTCTGCATGCGCGGAGACGACTTCCCGCAACTCGGCAAGTTCGGCCATCGCCTTGCGCGCCGCCTCGTCGGCCGCGATCTCGCGATGCAGGCCGGTCTCCGGGATCTGCGCGACATTAACGAGAACCCGCCAGGGGTCGCGGTCGCGCCGTGCATCGGGCTGCCCTGTGGTGCCGCCGCTCATGCCGCGGTCCCCGCAGCCTGTGGTACCGGAAAGCGCCACGCGCCCTTGGCCAACGCCGCGAGATCGGCGCGCGCCAGCTCTTCGATCGCCTCCCCGGCGTAGGCGGCGAGCTCGCGGGCCTTGTCGATGTTCTGACCGTTGAGGATGTTCTTGCAGAACGACTCGGCCAAGGCTGCCTCGCTGTCGGTCAGCGCCAGATCATAGGCCGCGGTGCGGCCGTAGAAGGCCTCGCCGAAGGCCTGCATGCGCTTGGGCACCGTGAGGTCGCCGACGCCCATTTCGCGCAGATTGTCGTCCATATCGATGCAGAAATGATCGAACAGGGCCTGGGACAGCCCCACGCCGCCCTCGACGGATTTGAGGCGCCGCAGCACCAGCCACAGATGCATCAGAAGCAGGTCAAAACGGCCGTTAACCGTGTCCGGAACGCCCAAGTCACGGTAAAACAACGGTTCTCGCGCCTGCGTCACGATCATGCCATAGATGGTCTCAATGGTGCTGCGCGCGGGCACCCGGGGTCTTCTGAAGTGATTGAACGGCCAAAGCATGACGGGTTCCGGCTGCCGGTCCCCAAAGGGTCGCCTGTTGAGAGGTCGCCCATTGGAGCTCGGCATGATTGCAATCCATTGAGCTGCCCGGTACGTCAATGCCTCGGCCGATGCAAGGGGACGGATCAGTTCCGCCGATGAACCACACTCTTTCACGACAGTCTCGCGCCGCTTCCGCGCGCGGGTTCTTTTCGCGTCTCCGCGCCGTCGCGGCGATTGGCCTCGTCTGCGCCGCACTCGGCGGCTGCGCCGGCGAACAATTCCAGAAGGGCTACATCCTGCCGGAAGGGGCGCTCGAGCAAATCCCGATCGGCGCGAGCCAGGACCAGGTGCTCATCGTCCTCGGCACGCCCTCGACGGTCGCAACGCTGGACGGCGAGGTGTTTTATTACATCTCGCAGCGGACCTCTCGCCCGGTCGCCTTCATGAATCAGCGGGTGATCGACCAGCGCGTGATCGCGGTCTATTTTGACAAGAACCGGCAAGTGCGCCGGCTCGCCAATTACGGCCTGAAGGACGGCAAGATCTTCGACTTCGTCAGCCGGTCCACGCCGACGTCGGGCCAGGAAATGTCCTACCTGACACCGCTCTTCAAGCTGCTGAGCTTCAACTAGAGCGAAGTGGACTCCGGTTCGCGTGAAGAAACGCGTCAAACCGGAGTCCAGAGCTTAAGCCGCTGCGCCAAGTTGTCGCTTGCCCGAGGGGCAAGCGGTCCCCTAGTTTGCTCGCAAACAAAAGCCTGAGCAGGGGGTAAACGCATGAGAGCCAAGAGATTTTCCCGTCGTACGGTATTGTCGGGCACAGCAGCAATGACGGCCGCGTCGATCCTGCCGCGCACAAGCCTCGGCGCCGGCGACTGGCGGCCGACCGAGACCGTCCGCATCATCGTGCCGGCGGCGGCGGGCGGCTCGACCGACGTGATGGGGCGGCTGCTCGCGGCGCATTTGCAGCCGCTCTGGGGCCAGTCGGTGGTGGTGGAGAATCGCTCCGGCGCCGGCGGCACCATCGGCACATCCGAGGTCGCGCGCGCCAAGGGCGACGGCCACACCATCCTGATCGGCAATCCCGGCCCCAACGCGATCGCCTACAGCATCTTCCGCAACCTGACCTACAAGGCCGACCAGTTGCAGCCGGTCTCCAACATGATCCGGATCCCGAACATCGTGTCGGCGCATCCGTCGACCGGCCTCAAATCGATCCCCGAATTGATCGCCTTCCTGAAGCAGAACCCGGACAAGCTCACCTACGGCTCGTCCGGCACCGGACAGAGCCCTCACCTCACCGGCGCCTGGTTCCTGCAACTCACCGGGCTGAAGATGACGCACGTGCCGTTCCGCGGCGCCGGTCCCGCATTGCAGGCCGGGCTCGCCGGCGACATCCAGATCCTGTTCGACAATCTCTATCCGTCGCTGCCGCAGGTGCAGGACGGCAAGCTGAACGGCCTCTGTGTCACCACGCCGGAGCGCAGCGATTCCGCACCGAACCTGCCGACGATGCGCGAGGGCGCGCCGGAACTGGCAAAGTTCGACGTCTCGTCCTGGTTCGGCGTCTTCCTGCCGAAGACCGCGCCTGCCCCGGTGCTCGACGAGCTGAACCGCCAGGTCAAGGCGATGCTGGAGCGCGACGACGTCAAGAAGAACATCGCCGGCATGGGCGCGCGCGCCGACTACGGCACGCCCCAGCAATTCTCCGATTTCGTCGACGCCGAGACGAAGAAGTTTGCCGCAATCATCGAGAAGGAAGGCTTGCAGATGGAGGTCAAGTAGCAGCCGCCGCCGCGATCGTTCGTGAGCATGTCGCGCTTCATGCTACGACGACTTGTTGATCTTCTTGACCTTGGCGTCGGTCGCTTCAATCGACATCGCCAGTTCGAGGATCGCCTTCGAGAGCAGTTCGATGGCCTCCTTCTGATCCTGTGACTTGGAAGCGCGGAGCGCGTAGTTCCGTGCGGATGAGAGCGACATCGATTGATCTCCGTGTTGTTCGCGTCTGGGTCTCGGCGGATATCGTTGGCGGAAAGTCGATCAGTTCGGCAAGCACACCGAAAGAAGCCCATGCAGAAATAAAAATCCCGCGGCTCGCACCGCGGGATTTTGCGCTTCAGTCGTGTCGCGCCGCTCAGTGCGCCAGGATCGCCAGCAGCAGCAGCGCCACGATGTTGGTGATCTTGATCATCGGATTCACCGCCGGGCCCGCCGTGTCCTTGTAGGGATCGCCGACGGTATCGCCGGTCACCGCGGACTTGTGGGCGTCAGAGCCCTTGCCGCCGTAGTGGCCGTCCTCGATGTACTTCTTGGCGTTGTCCCATGCGCCGCCGCCCGAGGTCATCGAGATCGCGACGAACAGACCGGTGACGATGACGCCGAGCAGCATGGCGCCGACCGCGGAGAAGGCCGCCGACTTGCCGGCTGCGCCACCGCCCGCGATCGCATAGATCAGGAAGTAGACCACGATCGGCGACAGCACCGGCAGCAGCGACGGGATGATCATCTCCTTGATGGCCGCCCGGGTCAGCAGGTCGACGGCTTTGCCGTAGTCCGGCTTGTCGGTGCCCTGCATGATGCCGGGCTTCTCGCGGAACTGACGGCGCACTTCCTCGACGATCGCACCGGCGGCGCGACCGACTGCGGTCATGCCCATCGCACCGAACAGATACGGCAGCAGGCCGCCGAACAGCAGGCCGACCACGACGTAAGGATTGTTCAGGGAGAAGTCCGGGTTGACGCCCTTGAAGTAGGCATGGGCGTTGGCGTCGCTGATGAAGAATTTGAGGTCCTGGTTATAGGCCGCAAACAGCACCAGCGCACCGAGACCGGCGGAGCCGATCGCGTAGCCCTTGGTCACCGCCTTGGTGGTATTGCCGACCGCGTCGAGCGCGTCGGTCGACTTGCGCACTTCCTTGGGCAGCCCCGCCATCTCGGCAATGCCGCCGGCATTGTCGGTGACCGGGCCGAAGGCGTCGAGCGCGACGATCATGCCGGCCAGCGCCAGCATGGTGGCGGTCGCGATCGCGATGCCGAACAGGCCGGCCAGGCTGTAGGTGACGAGGATGCCGGCGATGATCACGATCGCGGGCAGCGCGGTCGCTTCCATCGAGACCGCGAGACCCTGGATCACGTTGGTGCCGTGACCGGTGACCGAGGCCGAGGCGATCGACTTCACCGGGCGATAGTCGGTACCGGTGTAGTATTCGGTGATCCAGATGATCAGGCCGGTGACGACGAGACCGACCACGCCGCACCAGAACAGCGCCATGCCGGTATAGTCGACGCCGTCGAGCTTGCCGAAGCCGACCAGCCAATTGATCACGAGCGCGACGCCGACCAGCGACAGGATGCCGGTGGCGATTAGGCCCTTGTAGAGGGCGCCCATGATGGACTGGCTGGCACCGAGCTTGACGAAGAAGGTGCCGATGATCGAGGTGATGATGCAGATACCGCCGATCGCGAGCGGCAGCGTCATCATGTTCACCAGGATCGGCGTCTTGGCGAAGAAGATCGCCGCGAGCACCATGGTGGCGACCGCGGTCACCGCATAGGTCTCGAACAGGTCCGCCGCCATGCCGGCGCAGTCGCCGACATTGTCGCCGACGTTGTCGGCGATGGTGGCCGGGTTACGCGGATCGTCCTCGGGGATGCCGGCCTCGACCTTGCCGACGAGGTCGCCGCCGACGTCCGCACCCTTGGTGAAGATGCCGCCGCCGAGACGGGCGAAGATCGAGATCAGCGAGGCGCCGAAGCCGAGCGCCACCATGGCGTCGACCACGGTGCGGCTGCCCGCTTCGAGACCCATGAACTTGACCAGCACCATGAAGTAGATGGTGACGCCGAGCAGCGCGAGACCGGCAACCAGCATGCCGGTGATCGCGCCCGCCTTGAAGGCGAGCTCGAGGCCGCCGGCGAGCGAGGTGGTTGCCGCCTGCGCGGTGCGGACGTTGGCGCGCACCGAGACGTTCATGCCGATGAAGCCGGCAGCCCCCGACAAGATGGCGCCGACCGCAAAGCCGATCGCCACGAGCAGGCCCAGGAAGTAGGCCAGCACCACGAAGATCACGATACCGACCATGCCGATCGTAGTGTACTGCCGCCGCAGATAGGCCTGTGCGCCCTCGCGCACCGCGGCCGCGATTTCCTGCATGCGGGCATTGCCCGCATCCGCGTTCAAGACCGACTGCGTCGCCCAGATCGCGTAGACGATGGAAAGCGCCCCGCAGAGCACAATCAACCATAAAGCTGTCATGTTGCCTCAGATCCTTGATGTAACCCCCGCGCCTTCTTGTGCCGCTAGGGGGCGGCAGGCGCTTATTTTGCGAGGACAATCCTCCCCAAAAACGGATTGCCTCAAATCGGGCGCGACCTTGCCAAAATCGTTACCGGTGTGCAACGCCACCTGTGGCCGAAAACGCCGATATCGGCAGCTATTTAGAAGGAGAATCGGCGCCATCAGGCGCGGGAAGTCTAGCGCTGCTTCCGTTCCGACGCGTTTTCTTAACGCGAACCGGTGCCCGCTTCGCTCGAAAACGCTCTAGAAATGGCTGTAGGACAGCCGCTTCAACTTCAGTTCCCGACCCTGCCCGTCAAGGAAGCTTGGTGGCGACAAGCCTGCGATCAGGCCGCCGATTGCGGTTACCGCGACCCTGGCCTGCCGTGCGTCCCGCAGAAACGCGTCGACATGATCGCTCGGGACCGCGCACAAGAGCTCGTAATCATCACCGCCGGCCACCAAGGTCTCGATATCAATCGCCTTGCGCGCGAGCAGCCCTGCGGCTGCAGACGACAACGGGACACTCGGCACATTGATCACGGCCGCCACACCACTGGCTGCGCAAAGCTTGGCCAGATCGCCGGCAAGACCGTCGGACACATCCATCGCGGCGCTGGCGTGGGTGCGGACGGCCTTGGCCAACGCGTTGCGCGGCTGCGGAACGCGGTAACGGGCGGCAAGAAAATCCCGCCCGACAACATCGTCCGCCAGAGCCGCGGCGACCGGGCCACCCCGGAGCACATCGAGGCCGAGCGCGGCGTCTCCGATTGTGCCGGTGACGAACACACGGTCGCCCGCCTGTGCCCCCGCGCGATGCACCATCGTGCCCTGCGGCACCCGGCCGAACGCGGTGATCGAGATCATCAGCGGCCCCGGCGTCGAGACCGTGTCGCCACCGAGCAGCGGGCAGCCGAAATGCGCGGCGTCCTCGCCGAGCGCCCGGGCAAACGGCTTCAGCCAGGCCTCCTCGGCGCCGCGCAGCGCCAGCGTCAGCACGAAGCCTGCCGGCACCGCGCCCTTGGCGGCGATGTCGGAGAGGTTCACCCGCAGCGCCTTGCGCGCCAGCGTATCGGGCGGATCATCGAGAAGGAAGTGCACGCCCTCGACGATGGCGTCCGTGGTGACCACGATGTCCTCGCCGGCAGCCCTCAGCGCGGCGGCGTCATCGTCGAGCCCGAACGCACCCGGATCGGTCGCGAGCGGCTTGAAATAGCGCGCGATCAGGGAGTCTTCGCCGGATATCGGTTTGTCGCTCTGCGTCACGATAGCAGCCCCGTCATCCTGAGGTGCGAGCGGAGCGAGCCTCGAAGGATGCACGGCCCCAGCCGGGCCGCCGCCCTTCGAGACGGCCGCTGCGCGGCCTCCTCAGGGTGACGGTCAAGCGATCATATGTCTCCACTCAGCTCCGCACAAACTCGTCGCCGCGGAACTGGCGCGCGATCTGGTCGAGCACGGCGTTGACCATGCCGGTTTCGTCCTTTTCGACGAAGGCGTGCGCGACATCGACATATTCGGAGACCACCACCCGGCCCGGCACGTCCTTGCGGTGCTCGAGCTCGTAGGAGCCTGCCCGCAGCACCGCGCGCAGGATGGCGTCGATCCGCTTCAGCGGCCAGCCCTTCGACAGCGCCTCGTCGATCAGCGGATCGAGCTTGGCCTGGTCGCGCACCACGCCGGAGACCACGTCGCGGAAAAACGCGGCTTCCGCCGGCAGGTATTTCTCGCCCTCGACCTCGTTGCCGAGCCAGTGGCTCTCGAACTCGGCGAAGATGTCGTTGATGCCGGCGCCGCCAATGTCCATCTGGTAGAGCGCCTGCACCGCCGCGAGCCGTGCCGCGCCGCGGCGGTTGGCTTTTCTGTCGGGGGCTTTCGCGGGCTTCTTGCTGTCAGCCATGGTCAAGCCTTTGCCAGGCGGCGTTTGATCCGCAGCATCGCCAGCGCCGCACGCGCCGCGTCGCCGCCCTTGTTCAGCTCGCTGGCACGCGCCCGCGCCCAGGCCTGCGCCTCGGTGTTGACGGTGAGGATGCCGTTGCCGAGCGGGAATTTCCGGCTGACTGCCAAATCCATCAATCCGCGCGAGGACTCCTGCGAGACGATTTCGAAATGGATGGTGTCGCCGCGCACCACGCAGCCGAGCGCGATCGCCGCGTCATAGGGCTTGCCGTTCGTTTCAGCCGCATCGATCGCGATCGCGATCGCCGCCGGGATCTCCAGTGCGCCCGGCACCGTGATCACGTCATGGCTGGCGCCTGCGGCCTTGATCTCGGCAAGCGCGCCTTCCAGCAGCGCATCCTGGATGTCGTCATAAAACCGCGCCTCGACGATCAGCACGCGTGCGCCGGTAATGTCAGTCTGGTCCTTCAGGGGTGCGCGCCGCGCGTCAGCCATTGCAATACCAATCGGAACTTGGGGAGGAGTTGTGCAGCGTTTTAGGCGCAGCAGGGGCTAAAGCCAAGGGCAATACTGGCCCGGATGTCACCGCGATCAGCCCGATTTTTCAGGCCGGGTTCGCCTGCAATGCATAGGCCGCCCGGGCTGAAAATCGCCCGAGGCGCATAGGCAGATAGGGACGTCTGTCTTGGCCGCAATGCCCAGGCCGAAGCTATTTCATCTCCGACAGCCGCGCCGCGTAGCGGGCCATCAGATCGACCTCGATATTGACCTCGCTGCCGGCCTTCCAGCCGCCCAGGGTCGTGACAGCAAGCGTGTGGGGGATGATCAGCACCGAAAATGTCACGTCGTCGACCGCATTCACGGTCAGCGACACGCCGTCCAGCGTGATCGACCCCTTCGCCGCGATGAAACGCGCCAGTTCGCGGCTGGTTCGCAGCTCGAAGCGCGCCATGTCGGGCAGGTCGTCGCGCTTGACGATGGTGGCGATGCCATCGGCATGCCCGGCCACAATGTGACCGCCGAGTTCGTCGCCGATCTTGAGCGCGCGCTCGAGATTGAGCTTGCCGCCCTGCGCCCAGTGCTTGGCGGTGGTCATGCCGAGCGTCTCGGCCGCGGCATCGACATCGAACCAGGTCTTGCCATCGGCGGTGCCGGAGGCGACGACGGTGAGGCAGACGCCGTTGCAGGCGATCGAGGCGCCGTCGGCGATCGTGGTCTGGTCGTAGTCGCAGGCAATCCGCATGCGATGCAGTTGCCCCTGCGCTACCTGCTTCAGGCTGGTGATCTCACCGATATCGGTGACAATTCCGGTAAACATTACGCACGCTCGTAGATCATGAGACTGTCTTTGCCGAGGGTTTCGCTAGCACGAAGGCGAAAGGCCGGCGACTGCGTGATTGCGTCGAGCGGCATTGCGTCCAGCGCGGGAACGCCGCCGACACCGATCGCATCAGGTCCGCGCAACAGCCAGATTTCATCGACCAAGCCCGCTGCCACGAAAGAATTTGCTACGCGCGATCCGCCCTCGACCAGCAGCCGCGATATCCCCTTCTCCGCCAGCGCATGCAGAACGGACGGCAGATCGAGACCTTCAGGCGCAGTGGCGGCGACGCGGATCACCTGCGCCCCGGCGGCGCCGAGCTTCACCGCGGCAGGCGCCTCCGCCATGTCAGAGGTCAGCACCCAGAGCGGCGTCTCGCGCGCCGAATGCACCAGGTGGCTGTCGCCTGAAATGCGCAGCGCACGGTCCAGCACCAGGCGCACCGGCGAGCGCGCCGCCATCCCCGGCAATCGGCAGGTCAAGAGCGGATCGTCGGCCTTGACCGTGCCGATGCCGACCAGGATCGCGTCGCTCTGCGCGCGCAGCAGATGCACCCGGGTCCGCGCGGCCTCGCCTGATATCGCGACCGGCTTGTGGCCGCTGGCGGCGATCTTGCCGTCGGCGGACACCGCGAGCTTGAGGATCACATGCGGGCGCTTGTCGCGGATGCGGCGGAAGTGTCCGGCATGGTCGCGCGCAGCCTCCGCCGCGCACAGCCCGACATCGACCGCGATGCCTGCGGCACGCAGCTTGGCGTGCCCCTGCCCCGCGACTTCCGGATTAGGATCCTCGATCGCCGAGACGACGCGGGCGAGCCCGGCCGCAACCACGGCATCCGCACAGGGCGGCGAGCGGCCGAAATGCGAGCAGGGTTCGAGCGTCACGTAGAGCGTGGCGCCGCGCGCGGCGTCACCTGCGCGACGCAGCGCCTCGACCTCGGCATGCGGCCGGCCGCCTGCTTGCGTCCAGCCGCGGCCGACGATCACGCCGTCCTTGACGATGACGGCGCCAACCGCCGGATTGGGCCAGGTACGCCCGAGCCCGCGCCGGCCAAGCGCCAGCGCCAGCTGCATGAAGCGCAGATCGGCCGCCTTTGCCGCTTCCTTGGCTGCTTCCTTGGCCTCTTTGGCCTTCTGCGCGAACTGGTCTTCCAGAATGCGGAAGATCATTTGCGTAGCGTCGCGAGCCGCGGGTCCTCTTCGCCGGTCAATTCGTCGAGCACGGCCTCGAAGTCCTTGGCCTCGCGGAAATTGCGATAAACCGAGGCGAAGCGCACATAGGCGACGTCGTCGAGCTGGCGCAGATGCTCCATCACGATCTCGCCGATCGCCTCAGAGGAGACCTCGGCTTCGCCGCCGCTCTCGAGCTCGCGCACGATGGTCGACACCATCTTCTCCACCCGCTCGGATTCCACCGGGCGCTTGCGCAAGGAGATCTGCAGCGAGCGAACCAGCTTGTCGCGGTCGAACGGCACGCGGCGGCCGTTGCGCTTGATGACGGTCAGCTCGCGCAGCTGCACCCGCTCGAAGGTCGTGAAGCGGAAGTTGCAGGCCATGCAGACGCGACGCCTGCGAATGACCGCGGAGTCCTCGGTCGGACGCGAGTCCTTGACCTGCGTGTCGAGAGAATTGCAGCTCGGGCAGCGCATCCGACGGGACCTCTACACGAGCATGATCCGGAAAAGTGCGAAGCGGTTTTCCGAAGAGATCATGCTCAAAAAAACGAACGAGCCTTACTGATAGATCGGGAAGCGATCGGTCAGCGCCTTGACGCGCTCCTTGATCGCGGCCTCGACCAGCGGCGCCTTGCCGTCCGGCGACTGCGCCAGCGCGTTCAGCACTTCGGCGATCATGCCGCCGACCTGCTTGAACTCGGCGACGCCGAAGCCGCGCGTGGTCGCCGCCGGCGTGCCTAGACGCAGGCCCGAGGTGACGAACGGCTTCTCGGGATCGAACGGGATGCCGTTCTTGTTGCAGGTGATGGCGGCGCGCACCAGCGCCTTCTCGGAGATGTTGCCCTTCAGCCCCTTCGGCCTGAGATCGACCAGCATCAGATGGTTGTCGGTGCCGCCGGAGACGATGTCGAGGCCGTGGCCGCGCAGCGTCTCCGCCAGCGCCTTGGCGTTCTCGACCACGTTCCTGGCGTAGACCTTGAAATCCGGCCGCAGCGCTTCGGCGAACGCCACCGCCTTGGCGGCGATGACGTGCATCAGCGGACCGCCCTGCAGGCCCGGGAAGATCGCCGAGTTCAGCTTCTTGGCCAGCGTCTCGTCATTGGTGAGGATCAGGCCGCCGCGCGGGCCGCGCAGCGACTTGTGCGTCGTCGTGGTGGTGACGTGGGCGTGCGGCACCGGCGAGGCATGCACGCCGCCGGCCACGAGGCCCGCGAAATGCGCCATGTCGACTAACAGATACGCGCCGACCGAGTCCGCGATCTCGCGGAAGCGCTTGAAGTCCCAGGCGCGCGAATAGGCCGAGCCGCCGGCGATGATCAGCTTCGGCTTGACCTGCTCGGCCTGTTTCTGCACCGCGTCCATGTCGATGATCTGGTCCTCGCGGCGCACGGTGTAGTGCGCGGCCTTGAACCACTTGCCGGACATGTTGACCGGCGAACCGTGGGTGAGATGGCCGCCGGCCGCGAGGTCGAGGCCCATGAAGGTGTCGCCGGGCTGCAGCAGCGCCAGAAACGCCGCCTGGTTCATCTGGCTGCCGGAGTTCGGCTGGACGTTGGCGAAGCCGGCGCCGAACAGCTTCTTGGCACGCTCGATCGCCAGCGTCTCGGCGACGTCGACCCACTCGCAACCGCCGTAGTAGCGCGCGCCCGGATAACCCTCCGCGTATTTGTTGGTCATCACCGAGCCCTGCGCCTCCAGCACGGCGCGGCTGACGATGTTTTCGGAGGCGATCAGCTCGATCTCATGACGCTGCCGGCCGAGCTCGCCCTTGATCGCGGCGGCGATCTCGGGATCGGCCTCGGCGAGGGTCGCGGTGAAGAAGGAGTCGGGCGCGGAAGCGGTCTTGGTGGATGAGGTCATCGGCGAAATATCTCCACCGCCGCAAGCCTTTAGGCAGGATGCGGACGGTCACGAGTGGCGGTCGAAGCTGGTTTCAGAGCGTTATCACATCGCCCCAAAATGGCCAAGCGGTTGCGGTCCCTGCCGGTCAATTATGCCAGATATGGTGGGGATGGCGGGGATTGCCAGCCGGCGGGGTGGCCGCCCCCGCCACCCGGTTCCAGCCGCCCGGCGAGCACGGCTGAGGCGGCCGCCGAATGGAACGTGACGCCCCCCTTCCCGTCCGCGCGGGGCTAACGGACAAGACGACCAGCACCTCGAGGTTTGCAAGCGCTGCTCGTGCAACCACGCGACATCAAACTCGCTTGATCGCGACAGACTCGCCTGATCGCGACGCGCGCGATCGCGATGCATTGACTCACGAGACGGCGAGACGATTTTTGAATCGTTCGATTTTTGAATCGTTCAACACTGGATCGATTCAAAGCTCTCACGCGATGCGTGCAATTGCGCGTCATGCGCCGTGTCTCCCGGTCACACAGCCAAGCTTTGCGCGCAACTTCGACAGCTTCTAACCGCGTGCAGGCTGCTCGCGAAAATCACCGTGATAACGACTCGCTCAAGATTTTTTTACGGAGCGTGGAATAAATGTCGTGCAGGTGGATTCGGCCGCAGCGGTTTGCTGCTTCGGCTGTCGCTGTGTTTTCGGTTGTCGGTGCGGACGATGTCTTCGCCCAGACGCAATTGCCGTCCGTGACTGTCGAAGCGCCGCAACGGCAAGCGGCGCGACCGCAGCAGCCCTCGCAACGAAGCACGCGCGCACGCAGTGCCTCGCGCCGCGCGACGGCCGCCCCGACGGGCGCGCAGCCGCAGGTCGCTCAGCAGCCCGCGGGCGCCGGCGGCGGGCACGAACGCGCCAACGGCCCGGTCACCGGCTATCTGGCGCGGCTGAGCGCCAGCGGCACCAAGACCAGCACGCCGATCATCCAGACACCGCAATCGGTGTCGGTCATCAGCGCCGAGCAGATCCGCGACCAGAAGATCGTCAGCAAGTTCGACGAGGTGCTGCGCTACACGCCGGGCGTCATCGGCGGCACCTATGGCGCCGATTTCCGCAACGACTGGTTCATGATCCGCGGCTTCCCCGCGCAGAACGAGTCGCTGTTCCTCGACGGCCTGCAGCTGTTCTACACCTCCTATGCGAGCTGGAAGCTGCAGCCCTTCAATCTCGAGCGCGTCGAGGTGCTGCGCGGTCCGTCCGGCATCCTGTATGGCGGCTCGGCGCCGGGCGGCCTCGTCAACGCGGTGAGCAAGCTGCCGCAGGCCGAGCCCATTCGCTACATCGAGACCGGCGTCAACAATTTCGGCAACGCCTATACCCAGTTCGACATCGGCGGCGCGACGGCGCAGCCCGGCAATGGCCAGGTGCAGTACCGCCTGGTCGGCCAGGCCCAGGGCGGCGGCACCCAGACCGACTATGTCTACGACAACAACTTCTTCTTCGCCCCGTCGGTGACCTGGCGGCCCGATGCCGACACCAGCCTCACCGTGTTCGGCATGGCCTCGCACAGCAACACCCGCGCGCTGAACTTCCTGCCCTATGTCGGCACCGTCACCAACGCGCCGTTCGGCCGGATTCCGACCAGCCTGTTCGTCGGCGATCCCAGCGCCGACCAGTTCCGCCGCGATCAGCAGATGGTCGGCTACCAGTTCCAGAAGAGCGTGACTGACAGCGTCGATTTCCGCCAGAACGCGCGCATGGCGCATGTCGACGTCTATTATGCCGGCCTCTATGGGCTCGGCTACGCGACGACGCCGGCCGCCGCCGACATCACCCGCGGCAATTTCTACACCCGCGGCATCGCCACCCAGCTCAACCTCGACAATCAGCTCGAATACCGTTTCACCACCGGCGCGCTGCAGCACACCGCGCTGGTCGGCGTCGATCTGAAATATTACGGCATCGACGACCGCCAGGGTTTTGGCATGGGCACGAATCTCAACGTGCTCAATCCGGTCTATGGCACCAACCTGCCGTACAGCGGCCCGCTCTATCAGAACGGCTATCTCGCCCAGGGCATGGCCGGCCTCTATCTGCAGGATCAGGTCAAGCTCGACCGCCTGACGGTCGTGCTGTCCGGACGCCAGGACTGGGTCGATCTCACCAACAACAACCGGATCGGCGCGTCCCAGGGCCGCGACGACAGCAAATTCTCCGGCCGCGTCGGCGCGATCTACAATTTCGACAGCGGCGTTGCGCCCTACGTCTCCTACATGACGGGCTACAATCCGGTCATCGGCACCACCGCGTCCGGCCAATTGCTGCTGCCGGAAACCTCCGAGCAGACCGAGGTCGGCGTCAAATACGAGCCGGTCGGGCTCAACGCACGGTTCGGCGTCGCGTATTTCGACCTCAAGCGCAAGAACGCGCTGACAACAGATCCGAACAACCCGCTGTTCCAGACCCAGAACGGCGAAGTCACCTCGCGCGGCGTCGAGCTCGAGGCGGTCGCGAACATCACGCGCGATTTCAAGCTGGTGGCGAGCTACACCAATTACGAGCTGTTCGTCAGCAAGGACCTCAATCCTGCGCTGATCGGCACCGTGCCGACCAACGCGCCGCGGCAGCTCGCATCGGTGTGGACCGACTACACCTTCCGCGATGGCCCGCTCACCGGCTTCGGCTTCGGCGGCGGCGTGCGCTATGTCGGCTCGTCCTTTGCCGACACCGCGAACACCGCACGCGTCCCGGGCGTCGTGCTGGGCGACCTCGCCTTGCATTACGAATGGGACAACAACTGGCGCGCGGCGCTCAATGTCGTGAACGTCACCGACAAGATCTATGTCGCGAGCTGCGCGACCATCAGCTCCTGCTATTACGGCGATCGCCGCCGCATCACGGCGAGCCTCGCCTACAAATGGTGAGCCGAACTTTCCGTTCACGGAAAATCCTGCGACAGCGAGGCTGCGTTCAGCCGCCTCGCTTTTTTCGCCGTCGTCAGGGTGGTGTCAGCTTGTCGCGCTAGGTTTCGCGTCGCGGCGATATTTGCCGTGCCCAGACTGGCCCGCTCCGAAATGCGAGCCCCGGAGCGGGCCTTTTACGGTCTGGTCGCGCCCTAATCCTCGTTCGCCTTGAATCGCCCGAGCCCCTTGAGCACGAACGGCGCCAGCAGCGCGATTAGCGCGATGCCGAGCAGCGTCGCCGACATCGGGCTTTGCAGCAGCACCATGGGATCGCCGAGGCTGATCGCCAGCGCGCGGCGCAGCTGGCTTTCGGCGATCGGCCCGAGGATCAGCCCGATCACGACGGGCGCGATCGGGAAGTCGAACCGGCGCATCAGAAAGCCCATCACGCCGAACGCCGCCAGCATCGACAGCTCGACGACCGACGGCTTCGCCGCGATCGTGCCCATGGTCGCGAACACCAGGATGCCGGCATAGAGCCAGGGCTGCGGAATCGCCAGCAGCCGCACCCAGAGCCCGACCAGCGGCAGATTGAGTACCAGCAGCATGCCGTTGGCGATGAACAGGCTCGCGATCAGGCCCCACACCAGGTCGGGCCGCTCCGCGAACAACAGCGGCCCCGGGTTGAGGCCGTATTGCTGGAAGCCCGCCAGCATCATTGCAGCCGTTGCCGAGGTCGGCAGCCCGAGCGTCAACAGCGGCACCAGCGTGCCGGCGGCGGACGCGTTGTTCGCCGCTTCCGGCCCTGCGACGCCTTCGATCGCACCCTTGCCGAATTCCTCGGGATGTTTGGTCAGCCGCCGCTCGGTGGAATAGGACAGGAATGTCGGGATCTCCGCCCCGCCGGCCGGCAGCGCCCCGATCGGGAAACCGAACAGCGTGCCGCGCAGCCACGGCTTCCACGACCGCCGCCAGTCCTCCCGCGTCATCCACAGCGAGCCGCGCACCGGCTCGAGCTTCTCCTCGGCGTGATGCCGGCGCGAGGCGACATAGAGCGCCTCGCCGACCGCGAACAGGCCGACCGCGAGCGTCGTCACCTCGACGCCGTCGAGCAGCTCGGGGATGCCGAAGGCAAGCCGCGCCTGACCGGTCAGCTTGTCGATGCCGATCAGCCCGAGCGTGAGGCCGATGAACAGGCTGGTGAGGCCGCGGACCGGCGAGTCGCCGAAGGTTGCCGACACCGTGACGAAGGCGACGCACATCAGCGCGAAGTAATCCTCCGGCCCGAAGCGCACCGCGAAATCGACCAGCCATGGCGCGAGGAATGCAAGGCCGACGGTGGCGATGGTGCCGGCCACGAACGAGCCGATCGCCGAGGTCGCCAGCGCCGGGCCGCCGCGGCCGGCCTTGGCCATCTTGTTACCCTCGAGCGCGGTCGCCATCGACGCGCTCTCGCCCGGCGTATTGATCAGGATCGCGGTGGTCGATCCGCCATACATGCCGCCGTAATAGATGCCGGCGAACATGATCAGCGAGCCGCCGGGATCGAGCTTGTAGGTCACCGGCAGCAGCAGCGCGACCGTCAGCGCCGGACCGATGCCCGGCAATACACCGACCGCGGTGCCCAGGAACACGCCGATCAGGGCGTAGAGCAGGTTCATCGGCTGCATGGCGACCGCCATGCCGTGCGCCAGCGCGGCGAAAGTATCCATCACAGCAGTCGCTCCAGCGGGCCGGCGGGAAGGCTCAGCGTCAACAGCTTGTCGAACGCGAGATAAATCAGCGTCGTGATCACGAGCGCGATGGCGGTGTCGGCCAGCACGGCCCGCCGGCCGAACGCCGCCGACGTGGTGACGAACAGCGCCGAGGTCGCGAGGATGAAGCCGCCGCCAAGGCCGATGATGGCGATCAGGAGCGCCAGGCCGCCGATGATCAGCCACACCGGTTTCGGATCCATGCTCTCGCGCGGCGGCAGCTTGCCGCGCAGCGCGTCGGTCAGATTGCCGATCGCCAGAATGACGAGGCCGATCGCGATGACGACCGGCATCGCCTCCGGCCCCATGCCGTACATCGTGGTGGACGGCAGCTTGCTGGCGTCCCACACCAGCACCGCGGCAAGCCCGGCAAGCGCGGCCGCGATGACCACGCCGGCGCGATCGACGCGGCGCGCCGGCGCCGGCCGGAGGTTTTCAGACGCCGCGTCCGGCGTCATGACTTCACGAGGCCGACGGACTTCAGCACCTCGGTCACGCGCGTGATCTCCTTCTTCAGGAAATCCGCGAAGGCGTCGCCACCGAGATAGGCGTCATCCCAGCCCTTCTGCTTCAGGATCTCCTTCCAGGAATCGGACTTCACCATCTTCTCGACCGCATCGCTCAGCACCTTGCGCTGCTCCGGCGTGATGCCGGGCGGAGCGACCACCGAGCGCCAATTGGCCAGCACGAGATCGATGCCCTGCTCCTTGAAGGTCGGGATGTCGACGCCGGGCAGACGGTTCGCCGACGTCACGCCGAGCGCGCGCAACTTGCCGGCCTTGATCTGGCCTTCATATTCGCTGAGGCCGGAAATGCCGGCCGTGACCTTGCCGCCGAGAATGGCTGCAAGCGACTCGCCGCCGCCCGAGAACGGAATGTAGTTGATCTTCTTGGCGTCGGCGCCGACCGTGCCCGCGAACAGCGCCGCCATCACATGGTCGACGCCGCCGGCCGAGCCGCCGGCAAAGGTCACCTTGGCGATATCGGCCTTCACCGCGGCGGCAAGATCCTGCGCCGTCTTGATCGGCGAGTTCGCCGGCACCACGATGACCTGGATCTCCTCGGTGAGGCGCGCGATCGGCGTCACCTGATCCAGCGTCACCGGCGACTTGTTCATGGCGAGTGCGCCCACCATGACGAAGCCGTTCACCATCATCTGGTTGCCGTCGCCCTTGGCGCCGTTGACGAACTGCGCGATGCCGACGCTGCCGCCGGCGCCGGGAACGTTGGTGACCTGGACGCTGCGCGCGACGCCGGAGGCGACCAGCGCCTGCTGCATCGAGCGCGCCGTCTGATCCCAGCCGCCGCCGGGCGCCGCCGGCGCCATCAGCTTGAGCTCGAGCTGCTGCGCGGGCGCCGGTCCGCTCGCCCCAAGCAACAGCGCGACGACCGCGCCGACCAGGCGCATGTGGGACGGGATCATGGGGCTTCCTCCTGAATTTTCGGAAAGCAGCCTGCCGATCGCCGGCTGCATCCGGTCACGTGATCGCATCGCCACTCGGACAGCGCGGTCCCTTCGGGTCAGGAATCGCTCGCCGATCTCGCGTCTGCGTGTCCCTAGCGACCATTCGCCACAACCTTCGGCAAGCCGCAGGGCACGGCTAGCCAGTGCTGCAAATCGCCGCACCATCGCCGGTCATTTTTCGCTTGCTTTGATTCGGAGCGGCTCGCCAACGCAAGCCTGGTTCTAGGAACCTTCGCCATTTACTCCCGTTCCACCTCGGCCGATTGGTACGGCTATTGGAGGAGAGAACATGAACGTTAAGACCATTGTCGCGGCAACTTTGCTTGCCGCTTTCGTCACGCCGGCATTTGCAGCGGATGAATTCTACGTCGTGCAAGACGTGAAGACGAAGAAGTGCACGATCGTCGACAAGAAGCCGGTCGACACGACGACCACCGTCGTCAGTCCGTCGGGCACTGTCTACAAGACGCGCACCGAAGCCGAGACCGGCATGAAGAGCGTCAAGGTCTGTACCTCGGACTAGGAGGCGATCGAATGCCAGTCATCATTCTCTGGGCTGTGCCGGCGATCATGGTCATCGGCGGCGGCATCTACCTGATCGGCCATATGCACTGAAGGCAAGGAGACCTCTTATGAAGAAATTGGCTATCGGCTGCATCATGGCCGCAGCGTTCGCTACCGCCGCGCATGCCGCTACCACCATGCCCGCCGCGCCGGCGGACAGTTCGACCATCACCAACTACTACAAGCAGAATGTCTACGACCCGAAGGAATCCAAGATCGGGACGATCGACGACGTGCTTGTCGACAAATCCGGCAAGGTGACCGGTCTCGTCGTCGGTGTCGGCGGCTTTCTCGGCGCCGGCGAGAAGGACGTGATCGTGCCATTCACGGCCGTCAAGTCTCAAAAGAAAGACGACAAGTGGTGGCTCACGCTCGACGAGACCAAGGACAGCCTGAAGGCCGCGCCTGGTTTCAAATACGATCGTGCCAGCACGACCTGGAAGCCGGAGAACAAGTAGCACCGAGGTCCCGCCTGCTCACTGAAGGCAGGCGGGACGCTGCGGCAGATCACTCACGCGATGATGGCGCTGTCGAAGCTCGCTCGAAACGCAATGCGCCAAACAACGAAATGGCCCCAGCACCTTTGGGGGCCTGGAGGCCGGTGCTGGGGCCGTTTGCCTGATCCGGGGCTGAACTGTTGGAGCCAGGCAGCCCCATCCGGCAAGAACCGCGCGGTTCCGGCATTAGCTTATGTAAATCGCTGCGGGATATCCCAAGGCGAGTGTCTTGCGCGCAACAGCCGATTGGCTGGGCAAAGCCGGCAGCTCAGGGCGAAGCCGGCGCGACCGTCGAATGAGGGTCTCGGTGGAGCCCTCGGTCGAATTTCAACCTGGCAATTTTCACCCGAGCAAAAGCCAGGCCATGGAGGCGATGAGAGCCACAAGCGACACGGTCGCAGCGCTTACAAAGGCAATCTCCACACCGTCGATATGGTGGTGGTTTGTATGCATTGAGCGTCCTCCTAGATGGGTGCCCGCGGACCTTGGGACAGCAGCCACGCCGTCAAATTGGCGGTGGTTTCGTCATGCCGCGCCTGCCTCAACAGGGTCTCTCGCTCTCGACAGGGAGGAAGGTTCTTGGCCCGTTGACGTAGCCTTTTGGCTTCCTGGGCAAGGCGTTCTTCAAGATGGAAAATCTGCCTAACCCGGCGTCGTCGCTTCATGGCTCCTCTCTCCAACGCTGACGTTTGGCTGCCCCCAAAGCAAAATCAAAAAGCCCGGGAGCGTGAAAAGTTCCCGCCAGCTTCGCGTCAATGAGATCAGACGGATGGAACTGCCGGAACGGCGTGGAAGTTACAGGACATGGGCATCGCCAAGGACCTGAAGAAGCAGGCCAAGACCGCCGAGCAGGCGGCGGTCCGGACGGCTGACGAATTCGCGGCCGAGCAAATGAAGAACCTCGCCCAGGCCTTCCGGGCTCAGGCCGAGGTCGTCAAGCGAAACAAGAAAAAGAAGAAAGATGAGCTTCACCGTAAAGGCTAGGTGCAAGTTTGGAGAGATCGTGCACCGTCGTGGCACCGCCGAGGCAGCTCTGCGCAAGGCAAAAGAGCTTTCACGATCCCAGTGTTACGACATCCACATTGTGACACCTGAAGGCCGAGACTACGACTCGTCCGAGTTTGGGGATCTTCCCCGCACGCCGTTGGCTGTGCGCGTTGCTCAGAAAGGTCACACCTATCCATAGAGCAGCAGAGGTTTCAAAAAGGCCGGTTCAAAAAGCGGCCCCAGCGAGGGGGTACAGGCTGAGGCCGGAGCAACTTGGTGCTCGATTCTAACCTGGACCCGACATTTGCCGCCGCTCCGTCCGGTATCGGCGCTTGCGAAGTTGAGGTACCTCTTCTTGGCTACGAAACTCCTGGACCCGCCAGCAGACCAATTGTCGTCAGGATTTTGCATCACCCATCCTGGGGCCAGAGCCATCGCCGCTCGCATGCATTTCAAGCGGGCGGCGTTCGGTTATGAGCGCCCCCCTCCGCGACCCGCCTTGCGCGCGCCATTGGCGAGACAATCAATAGCGGCTGCGATATCCCTGCCGCTGCTGACCAAATGCCGCGCGAGGATTGATGCCGCAGGTCACGTTCCTTCCGGAAGCTGACGCGAGACACTGGGCGCGGGTTCGGTACATGCAATCGCCGGGATAGCCGACGCCGCGCCCCTGCACGCACCAGGGATAATCCCGGGCGCTGGCCGGGCTCACATTTGCCAGCCCTGCAACGCCGAACGCCAGGACGAACGCCAGGACAGCGAATAGGACAGTTGTGCGCATGATTGGCTCCTCGCAAGCAATCGAGGACCAACGGAGCGGCAAGATCAGCGTTCCCTTCGGGTCGTGGCCGGCTGGTGCGCCGGCAGGACCGCGGGCCGCAGCTGGAGCGGCTGCGCCGAGAGCGAGCGCAGGAACCATGCTCCGTCGGGTCGGTTGTCGGAAACCATCCATCCCACACAAGTCAATTGGCATGCCGTCACGACTGCTTTGGTTTCTGACTTTTCCGGTTCTGGTTGTTCTGGGTGGCTGCGGCGATCAACTCGAGTGCGATTCAATCGAAACCCGGAAGGCCGTGCTCCAGACCATCTCCAACGATCACCGCAATCCGCTTGTCAATTTCGCCGCCAGGGAGTCGACGGCAAAGCCCACCGCGGAAAACTCAAAGCCGCAATATCTCCTCGGTGAAAAGATCGTCACGACGTCGGCCAGTGAGGACAAGCGAACATTGCAGTGTAGCGGCGGCATCTCGGTTTCCCTCGGCGACATCAAGGCTTCCAAGGAAGTCGAATTCACGGTGCAGAAATCAAGCGACGGAAAGCTGGCGGTTTCGGTTGCTCCATTTCAGTTTTGAGGTGCGACAAACTCAGTGTCGTCCTGGCGAAAGCCAGGACCCATTACCCCAAATCTCAATTGTTGCGCGACGCTGGGGCCGCGATCCCGTTCATCGTCAAATGCGGTGGTTACGGGTCCTGGCTTTCGCCAGGACGACGATCGTGTGTGAGGAACCCGCACCGTCATAGCCAGGTTGGCGATCCAGTACGCCGCGGCCTCTCGGCTCAATCACCGCGGCCTCTGAAATACTGGATCACCCGCTTTCGCTTTCGCGGGCGATGACACCGAACAGCTGTTTGCCAGTTGAACCAGACTGCGAAGCCGCGCCGGCCTTACAGCCCGGTATACCCGGCCTTGACATGGTCGGTGCTGCCGTCGAGCTGGCGCAGATAGGTCAGCCCACACACCGTCAAGCGATGCGGATCGCGCTCGCCGGCGTCGAACAGCGTCTGCACGTACTCTGTCACCTTCGCGCGCGCTTCGTCGCTTGCAGCGGGCGTGCGATTGAGCAGCAGATCATACGTCTGCATGATCCGATCGATAGCGGCTTCCATTGAAGTCTCCGGGTTGACGCTCAGGCGACCACCAGCGTCTCGGCCTCGAACTTCGCGATCGCCTTGTTGGCGAGGCGGAGGCGGTTCATCTCGCCGCGCTGGAACAGCTTCACGATGATGCCGAGCAGGCGCTCATTGGTGGCGAAATTGTCGGGAATGGCGCCGGATTTGCGCAGATAGTTCGAGGCGATCGCGTAGGCGTCACCGACGACCTCGACGTTCAGCACCTCAATCCCGCGTTCGAGCAACATATCCCTGCCTCTCCGTTGGCTAACGGATAAGCCGCAGGGAATGCCTTGGTTCCTCGCCGGGGCTCATTTATTTTCGCAGGTGCAGCATGAAAAACGCACCGGCCGGGCATGACCGATGCGTTGACTGGAGCAAGGTTGAACTGGAGGAAGGCTGCCGGTCTTCTCGAGCGGCCGGCTTGGCCATCAGGCGAAAACAGGAAGGCTTAGAGGCGATACAGGATCTGGTCGGTCCAGAAGCGCTCGAGGCGATGCAGCGACTTGTTGAGGCTCGCGAACTCCTCGTTCGAGATGCCGCCGACCTGCTCCACCGTCTTGACGTGCTTCTGATAGAGCGCATCGACGATCTTGCGGACTTCCTGGCCCTGCGGGGTCAGGCGGATGCGGACCGAACGGCGATCGACGCGCGAGCGCTGATGATCGAGGAAGCCGAGCTCGACGAGCTTCTTCAGATTGTAGGAGACGTTGGAGCCGAGATAGTAGCCGCGGGTGCGCAGCTCGCCGGCGGTCAGTTCCTTGTCGCCGATGTTGTACAGGAGCAGCGCCTGCACCGAGTTGATGTCGGCGCGGCCGCGACGATCGAATTCGTCCTTGATGACGTCGAGGAGCCGGCGATGCAGCCGCTCCACCAAAGTCAGGGCTTCGAGATAGAGCGGCTGCACCGGAGCTTGATCGGCAGCGCGATCAGCGGCATTCGCCGCCGTTGTCGCAACGGCTTTCATCATGACACTTCCCCTGTTTGTCGTTTTTATCGACTTTATTCGACGAAACTTGTGTCCCGCCTGATAGGTCCAACGTAAGGGGGCCGTTTGAATATCCGCTTAAATAAGAGAATAAAGAGATCATGAATTTAAGACAGTGAATCGTGGATTAAGCCCATGGATCAAAGGCTTTTCGCAACTTTTCATTGACGGTGGCAGACCCTTGTTCACGCTTCGTCTGCCTGCCCTGTCACATTCGGAAACAGCATCGTCTGAATTCGAAACGGTGGCGTAACGGGTATGAGGGAACCCTTTACGGTGACCGATCGGTTACCGGAAAATTCTTTGAAAATTTTATCGGAGTGCATCGGCGGGACGTGCACGCGACGCGCGCAAGCGGTGCTGATCCGGTGCGGGGCCAGACCGGTTCCGCCGTCGGCCCGCGCAAAGCCGGCCGGCACACGCGCCGAGATCCGGTGAAATGGGTCCCGACGGCAGGTCCCGCAGAGACGGTCCCGGAAGGGGTTGTCTCAAACGGATGCGATCTGTCGGAACCCAACTATCAGAACCAGCGATGCTGTCTTCTCGTTGCGCGCACGGCTGCCAAATATTGCCGGCCGCGGCCGGCTATTCGTGGCGCTGTCGCCACGGGGCAACAGTGCATCAGGCCATCGCTGCACGCCGGCCTATGGCGGGCGTTCGCGCGCCGACATCCAGGCCAGCGCGAGATAGGCGGCGAGCATCAGCGCCTCGAGCCCGACCACGGTGAGACTGCCGCCATAGATGCCGGGAAACATCAGCTCGATGACCGCCATCGACACCACGGTGGTCAGCCACACCACGGCGCCCCACGGCGTCGCGAGCCAGAGCCCGACGGCGGCGACGAGCTCGATGACGGCGAAATAGATCGTGGCGGTCTGCCAGGCCATCGACTGGTTTTCGAAGGCCTCCTCCTCGCCGCCGACGAAGCCGGTCACCTGGGCCCAGTGATAGAGGCCCTTGGCGACCGAGACGACGGCCATGATGCGCAGGAAGATGACGAGGCGCCGCGTCCACGCGTTGTCGTCCGGCTCGATCCGGTCGGACGAGATCGCGCTCACCGAGATGGCATTGTCCCGCGCCTGATCGCGTGCAGAGGTGTCAGACATCCGAATCGCCGCATAGCGGCTGCAAAATGGGGTTCATGGGCGCAGTCTTGGCCCGCCGGGGACGCAAAATCAATTGCCGTTGCGGCAAATCAAGGGCGCCACGGATGCAATAGCGGCGCAATGACGGCGCCCCTGACAGGTGCTAGAACTGGACTTATATCAGGTCCAGACCTTATCAGGTCCAGAACTGCCGTCCGTCGAGGAGAAGAAGACATGGCGATCAAATTCGGGCGCCCGATCGAACTGCGCGATGCGCCGCGGCGCCAGACTGATGCCCTCGCCTCCCCCTCGCTCGACCTCACGATCCGGATGCGGCGCAATCGCAAGTCGGAATGGGCCCGCCGCTTGGTGCGCGAGAACGTGCTGACCACCGACGACCTGATCTGGCCGATGTTCGTGGTCGATGGCCACAACACCCGCACGCCGGTGGCCTCGATGCCCGGCGTCGACCGGCTCACCGTCGACCAGATCGTCCGCGACGCCGAGCGCGCGGCAAAGCTCAACATTCCCTGCATCGCGCTGTTCCCGTTCACCGAGCCCTCGCTGCGCGACGAGCACGGCTCGGAAGCGCTCAATCCCGACAATCTGGTCTGCCAGGCGGTGCGCGCGATCAAGAAGGAGTTTCCCGACATCGGCGTGCTGTGCGACGTCGCGCTCGATCCCTTCACCAGCCACGGCCATGACGGGCTGATCGAGGGTGGCAAGATCCTCAACGACGAGACCGTCGCGGTGCTGGTGAAGCAGGCGCTGACCCAGGCCGAGGCCGGCTGCGACGTGATCGCGCCGTCGGACATGATGGATGGCCGGATCGGTGCGATCCGCGAGGCGCTCGATGACAACGGCTTCGGCGACGTGCAGATCATGTCCTATGCGGCGAAATACGCCTCCGCTTTCTACGGGCCGTTCCGCGACGCAATCGGCTCGGCCAAGACGCTGACCGGCGACAAGCGCACCTACCAGATGGACAGCGCCAATTCCGACGAGGCGCTGCGCGAGGTCGAGCTCGACATCGCCGAGGGCGCCGACATGGTGATGGTGAAGCCGGGCATGCCCTATCTCGACATCGTCCGCCGCGTGAAGGACCATTTCGCGATGCCGACCTTCGTGTACCAGGTGTCCGGCGAGTACGCGATGATCGCGGGCGCCGCCGCCAATGGCTGGATCGACGGCGAGCGCGCGATGATGGAGAGCCTGGTCGGCTTCAAGCGCGCCGGCGCCGACGGCATCCTCACCTATTTCGCGCCGAAGGCCGCCGAAAAGATCAAGGCGGAGAGCTGATAGTTTCCTCCGCCGTCATTGCGGGGAGCTCGCGACAAAATTGCAAAGCAATTTTGCACTGAAGCGACGATGCTATCCATGCCGCCGCGAGCTCAGCAATGCGTTGCTTCGCTCCGCTCGCAATGACGGCGTGGAGGTAGAACCGCTCAATTCAGCCGCCGAATCGCCGGAATATTTCGGCTAGTTAATGTTCGCGCAGGCTTGGCGAACGCGCCTCCTGTTCCCATCTCCTGCGCGGGACTTTCATCGGAGGTTGGTCATGTCCTACGGCAATGACGGCGGCACCTGGCGCAATGAGGCCTGGCGCAACGACGGCGGCGTTCCCCCGCATGCGTTCGATCCGTTGATGCAGCCGGACCTGTTCCGCGGCGTGCTGACGCGGCGCGTGTTTGCATTCCTGATCGACCTGTTCGTGCTGTCGGTGCCGGTGATCCTCGCCGCGATCTTCATCTTCCTGTTCGGATTGGTCACCTTCTTCCTGGGTTGGCACCTGTTCGCCCTGCTTGCTCCGGCCTCGATCGTCTGGGCGATCGTCTATTACGGCGCCTCGATCGGCGGGCAGCACTCGGCCACCATCGGCATGCGCATGATGGATCTGGAACTGCGCACCTGGTACGGCGCGCGCGGCTATTTCGTGCTCGGCGCCACCCACGCGGTGCTGTTCTGGGTGACGATCTCGTTCCTGTCGCCGCTGGTGCTCCTGATCGGGCTGCTCAACGGCCGCCGCCGGCTGCTGCACGACATCATCCTCGGAACCGTCATTATCAACAGCTCGGTCCGGACCCCGGTCGCCCCGGCCGCGCGGGCCTCCTATTAGGCCCGCCTAAACCAATTGACCGTTAGCCTCAGGGGGGCGATGCTCACTCGGCTGCCTTTATTGTTTGTGGAGCCCGACGATCTGACGTGACCCAGCATTCGCGTGATACTCCCCAGTTCTATTTGACGGCGCCCTCGCCCTGCCCGTATTTGCCGGGCCGACACGAGCGGAAGGTTTTCACGCACCTGGTCGGCGACAAAGCGGGCGATCTCAACGACTTGCTGACCCATGGCGGCTTCCGCCGCAGCCAGTCGATCGCCTACCGCCCGGCCTGCGACCAGTGCCGGGCCTGCGTCTCGGTCCGGGTGATCGCCAACGAATTCCGCCCCTCCCGCAACTTCCGCAAAGTGCTGGCCCGCAACGCCGACGTCATCGGCGAGCAGCGCACCGCGGTGCCGACCTCGGAGCAATATTCGGTCTTCCGCGCCTATCTCGACCGCCGCCACCGCAACGGCGGGATGGCCGACATGACCGTGCTCGACTACGCCATGATGGTCGAGGACAGCCATGTCGAGACCCGGATCATCGAGTACCGCAAGCGCAATGCCGACAGCGCGATCACCGGCCGCGGCGACGAGCTGATGGCGGTGGCGCTGACCGACGTGCTCAGCGACGGGCTGTCGATGGTCTATTCGTTCTTCGAGCCCGGGCTGGAAGCCCGCTCGCTCGGCACCTTCATGATCCTCGACCACATCGCCCGCGCCCGCCGGCAGGGCCTGCCCTACGTCTATCTCGGGTACTGGATCGAGGGCTCCAAGAAGATGGACTACAAGGGCCGCTTCCTGCCGCAGCAGCGGCTCGCGCCATCGGGCTGGCTGCGCGTCGACGCCTCAGGCGAGGTGCTCGCCGAGCCGCAGGACTAGAGCATTTTCGGTTCTGATTGAATCAGAACCGAAGCTCTAGATTCGTGTTTTGACGCGTTTTCTTCACGCGAACCGGTATCCACTTCGCTCGAAAACGCTCTAGCTGCCGAAGAACGTATCGATCAGCAGCTTCACGTTCAGGATCACGATCAGCCCGGCGACGATCCAAGCCGCCACCGCGACGGGGCGCGAAATCGCAAATGCGCCCATCTTGCGCTTGTCGGATACGAAGCGCACCAGCGGGATCACCGCGAACGGCAGCTGCATCGACAGCACGACCTGGCTGAACACCAGCAGCTGCGCCGTGCCGCTCTCGCCATAGAGCGCGGCGACCACGATGACAGGGACGATCGCGATGCCGCGGGTCACCAGCCGCTGCAGCCAGTCGGGCAGCCGCAGATCGAGAAAGCCCTGCATCACGATCTGGCCGGCCAGCGTCGCCGTTACCGTCGAGTTGAGGCCGGACGCCAGCAGCGCCACGGCAAACAGCGTCGAGGCGATGCCCAGGCCAAGCAGCGGCGACAGCAGCTCGAACGCCTGGTCGATCTCGGCGACATCGGAATGGCCGCTCTTGTGGAAGGTCGCGGCCGCCAACACCAGGATCGCGGCATTGACGAACAGCGCCAGCATCAGCGCGATGGTGGAATCGGTGGTCGCCCATTTGATCGCGTCGCGCCGCCCCTCCTCGGTGCGCGGATAGGCGCGGGTCTGCACGATCGAGGAGTGCAGATAGAGATTATGCGGCATCACGGTGGCGCCGATGATGCCGATCGCGATGTAGAGCATCTCCGGATTGGTGACGATCTCGCGCGAGGGCATGAAGCCGCCGATCACGGCGGCAACCGGCGGCGCGGCGGCCGCGATCTGGACGACGAAGCAGACCGCGATGACGATCAGGAGCGCGATGACGAACGCCTCGAGGAAGCGGAAGCCGCGGTTCATCAGGAGCAGCAGCAGGAATGCATCCAGCGCCGCCAGCAGCGCGCCGCCGATCAGGGGAATGCCGAACAGCAGCTTGAGCGCGATCGCGGTGCCGATCACCTCGGCGAGGTCGCAGGCGATGATCGCGGCCTCGCAGGCGAGCCACAGCAGCAGGTTCACCGGCCGCGAATAGGTTGCGCGGCAGGCCTGGGCGAGATCGCGGTCGGTGGCGATGCCAAGCCTTGCTGCGAGCGCCTGCAGCAAAATCGCCATCAGGTTGGAGAGCAGGATGACCGACAGCAGCGTGTAGCCAAACTTCGATCCGCCCGCGAGGTCGGTGGCCCAGTTGCCGGGGTCCATGTAGCCGACCGAAACCAGATAGCCCGGCCCGGCGAAGGCCAGCAGCCGCCGCCACCACAGGCCGCCCGACGGCACCGCGACGGTCGCGTTCACCTCCGGCAGGCTGCGCACATGTCCGGCATCGCCCCGCCAGCCGCCTGGCACGGCATTGGGGACGGAAACGGAAGACAGTTCAGGGGTCCGAGCATCCATATGACAAGGATGGCTGATCTCTCTCGTTATTGCAACTCATTTGCAACTGCATCTAGGCTCACGAAAATGATACCGACCGCCCAGCTTGTAAAGTACTGAGGAAGTACTTTACGTTAGATGCATGATCAAGCTACCCGTCGAGACGCCGACCGCAACGCTGCGCTACGCCCTCGCCCCTGACCCTTCGGGCATCGAGGCGATCGAGGCGACCTTTGCGGCCTACGACCGGATGATGGCGATCCTCGCCGAGGTCGCCCCCGTCGGCGCCAACCTGGTCTCGCTGCACGCCCAGGCCTACGAGAAGATCCGCAAGGAGACCGGCCTGCCCGCACGGCTGGTGACGCTCGGCCTGCGCGACCGCGCCAATTACATCGCAGGCTCCGCCGTCCGCCGGATACCGCTCGACGACAAGTTGTTTGCGATCAAGGGCCCAACTTCACTGACCATTAGCACTCTCAGCGGACGCGTCTTGGTGCCGTTCGATGTGCCGGGATATGTCTCGGGCTGGGAAAGCCCCTTCCCGGCGCATTTGATCTCGGATGGACGCGGCTACGAAATCCACATCGCCGTCAAATCGAAATCAGCACCACCGGAGGAGAAGACCATGCTTCACGAAGGCATCCTTGCGCGCATGGGCCGGCTTCTTGCCGCCATCGCGAGCCAGACCATCGACAATGTCGAGAACAACAACAAGGTCGCGCTGGTCAAACAGGCGATCCGCGAGATCGACGCCGGCGCCGACGAGGCGCGCTATGCGCTCGGCAAGTCGCGCGCCGAAGAATTCCGTTTGAAGAAGCGGCGCGAAGAACTGGATACCGAAACGACTGGTCTGAACGAGAAGATTCGTCTCGCACTTGCGGAAAATCGCGAGGATCTCGCGCGCGCCGGCGTCGCACGGCAAATTGATCTGGAGTCGCAGGTGATCGCGCTGGAACGCGCGATGGATTTCATCGAGCTCGAAATCGACGAGCAGACCAAGGCGCTGCAGGCCATGCTCGGCGCGCGCCGCGAGGCGGAGACGCGCCTGGCCGATCTGGAGCAAAGCCTGATCCGCGAGGCCCAGGACGAAACCAGCCGGGGCCCATCCGCGACCAATACATTGAGTGCTGAGCGCGCCATGGCGGCGATCGCCCGGGTCACCGGTGTTCCCGCCTCCAGCGTGCTCGGCGACAAGGAGCTTGACGAACTCGATCGCCTGCATCGCGAAAAGGAAATCGCGGCGCGGCTTGAAAGGATCAAGTCAGAAAAATGAGTGCAGTTGGCGACATTCTGCTCGCCCCCGACGTGCGGCCCTTCGCGGTCGCGGCTGCGATCATGGTGGCACTTGGCGGTATCGAATTGCTGAGCACCATGATCGGACTTTCGATCAGCGAATTGATCGGCAAGGATTTCGCGGTCGAGGCCGAGAGCCACAACGCTCTCAGTGGCCTGTTTCTCTGGATCAACGCCGGGCGGCTTCCCCTCCTGATCCTGATCATCCTGATCCTCGGCATCTTCTCGATCGGAGGCTTCCTGCTTCAGGGACTGGCGCATGCCGCAGGCACCGCCATTCCGGTCTCGATTGTCGCGGTGGTTGCTGCCGCGGGCAGCATCCCCGTGATCAGAAATACCAGCCGCGGCCTCGCCCGCGTCATTCCGCGCGACGAGAGCTATGCGGTCAACGACAGCGACTTTGTCGGCAAGGTCGCGACCGTGTCGGTCGGCCCGCTCGATCAGGGCCTGCCCGGCCGGGTCCGTCTCAAGGATGTCTTCGGCAACTGGCACACCGTGTCGGCGCGTGCCAGCGCGGAGTCCGGGGCATTGCCGGTCGGCGCCAGCGTACTGCTGGTCGATCGCGACGCCAAGGGCTTCATCGCGATTGCCGCTCCAGCTGACCTCGTCGAACAACAACCGTCTTCCAACAGGGCATAACACATGTGGGAACTTGCTGTACCCGTCGTTATTGGCGTCATCGTCATCCTCGTTATCGGTCTCTTGTTCGCAAAACTCTACAAGCGCTCGACCCGCGACGAGGCCTATGTCCGCACCGGCCTCGGCGGCCAGAAGGTGGTTCTCGACGGCGGCTCGCTCGTGCTGCCGATCTTCCACTCCACCGCGGCGGTGAACCTGAAGACGCTGCGGCTCGAGGTCGCGCGCGGGGGCCCGGACTCGCTGATCACGAAGGACCGCATGCGCGTCGATATCGGCGCCGAGTTCTATCTGCGCGTCAAACCCGACTCCTCGTCGATCGCGCTCGCCGCGCAGACGCTTGGCAACCGCACCAATGACGCGGCCGAGCTGCGCGAGCTGGTCGAGGCCAAGTTCGTCGACGGCCTGCGCTCGGTCGCCGCGACCATGAACCTCGAGGAATTGCAGGAACAGCGCGCCACCTTCGTCAAGGCGGTGCAGGACGCGGTCGGCGCCGACATCCAGAACAACGGTCTCGAGCTCGAATCGGTGTCGCTGACGAAGCTCGACCAGAGCGACATCAAGCACTTCAATCCGAGCAATTTCTTCGACGCGCACGGCCTCACCACGCTGACCAAGATCACCAAGGAGCGTGAGCAGGAGCGCAACCAGATCGTCCGCACCACCGAGGTCAACATCGCCCAGCAGGACCTGGTAGCGCGGCAGACCACGCTGACGATCGAAAGCACCAAGCGCGAGGCCGAGCTCGCCCAGCAGCGCGACATCGCCAACAAGACCGCCGCGATGCGCGCGCAAACGGCGCAGGTCGAGCAGACCGCGTTGCAGAACGAGGCCGAATACCGCATCCAGCAGGAGCTTGCGGTCGCCAACAAGCAGACCGAGGCCAACCAGGCCCGCGACACCCGCAAGATCGAGGCCGATCTCGCGGTCAAGCGCCGCAATACCGAGATGGAGCGCGACCTTCAGATCGTGGCGCAGGAAAGCGCCATCGCGGTCGCAACCAAGAGCAAGGAGCAGTCGGAGGCCCAGACCATCGCCGAGACCGCGCGCGCGGTCGCGATCGCCGCCGAGGAAAAGGTCACCACTGCCCGCGCCACCGAGATCGCCGAGCGCGACAAGATCATCAACGTGATCGCGGCGCGCAAGGCGGCCGAGACCGACGCGATGCCGATCACGGTGATGGCCGAGGCGGAACGCCAGGCCGCCGCCAACAAGGCGGAAGCCACCAACGTGCTCGCCAAGGCCGATGCGGCCGCCGCCACCACCCGCGCCGCCGGCGTCAAGGCGCTCGGCCAGGCCGAAGCCGAGGTCGCGACGATGAAAGCGGAGGCGCGCAACAGACTGAGCGCCGACATGATCGCCTACGATCTCAACCTCGCGCGGATCAACGTGATCCCGAGCGCGCTCGCCGAGGCGGTGAAGCCGATCGAGAAGATCTCCGACATCCGGATCTTCGACACCGGCAGCATGCTCGGCCGCGGCGGCGCCAACGGCCACGCCAACGGCAATGGCGGCCTCGGGCTCGGCGACGGCCTCGCCGCGCAGCTGCTGTCGGTCTCGGCGTTCAAGCCGATGATCGACAAGATCCTCTCGGAGGCAGGCTTCCCGGCCGGAGCCGACGCACTCACCAGCCTGACCAGCGCGCTGGCGCAGCGCAAGGCCGAGGTCGCTCCGGCGCCTGCAAACGGCGAGGACAGCCGTCCTGCAACACTGGTCGGCACCATCACCGGCCAGCTCGCGCCCACGCCGCAATGAAAGCGCCGAGGTGTTGGGCTGAATCAGTCTGATGGCAAACGCACTTCACCTCTCCCGCTTGCGTTGGATAGCATCGACAGATGCGATCCTGTTGCCGCCTCAGGGCGTGATGTTCCCACAGATGGCGCCTGAGCATGGGCGCATTCTTGCCCGTGCATGTCCGCCGTAGGTTGAACAAGTTGTTCTAGGCGAATGGCATGTCTATGAGCCGAAGCTGGATCGCCTTCGCTATCGCATGCGGCCTGTTCGACGCGTTGAGGTGCGCGATCGCACGCTTCATGTGAGAACGTACGGTCTCGCAGGACAAACCGAGGATCAGGGCAATGTCATCCGAGGTCTTCCCTTGCGCGGCGAGGGACAGGCACTCCCTCTCACGCGCGCTGAGCCAGGCCTTGGTGTCGGCGGCTTGGTTCCACAACCATCTCCGGAGAGAGGTGTTCTGGAATTGATGACACAATGCGAACAGCCCATTGACAACCGTCGGTGAAGAACCGGTCTCGTACTTCGTCGCGCTTTCCGAAATCGCGCTGACGAACGCAAATGACCCGTTCGGCATGTGCATCGGAATCGTGATTCCGTAGTGCAGGTTCTTGTCGTTCAGGTGGTCCACGCACGCCCGCTCGCCAGTGCTCAGGCGTTCATGGGTTTGTACGTCGATCCACTTTAGGGGCAAGGTCGTCGTGAAGCAGAACCGGTAGTAGGGATCGCAAAGGTGGCTCCAGTGCCGATCCCATCGATTTGGAAAGGCTCGCGTCTTCACGACGGGTGACGTGAAGCTGCCGTCTTGCGCTCTCGGCGTGCTGGCCATGCCGTAGGCGAAGGAGGAAAAACCCAGATCCGACAGGGCTTGATGCAATGCATCCAGGGCGGACTCGAGGTCACCCGCCTGTTCGAGGTCGACCGCGAAGCGTCCCATCAGAGCTTCGCGGTCGGCGGTGGGAAATGCGTGGGCTGCTGGGAGAGACATCAAGGTCCATCTCTCATCACGGGCCATAATGGTCCTCCTGCGGCCCGCAGGTGTCAAGCCACGCTAGACGGCCAGCTTCGGTCGCCGACGCTGCCAGGGGTGCGTCGCGCCTTCGAACGCGGACGCGATGCGGAACACCCTCAGGTCGTCATAGGCTGGACCGACAATCTGCATCCCAGTGGGCACGCTTGTTTCGGCATCGAAACCGGTGGGCACGGACATCACCGGGAGGGTGCCGACCAGGTTGAAGGGATACGTCATGAACCAGCCGATAAAGGGGTTCACCGGCTTCCCGTTGATGGTGAGCGGCTCTTCGCTGCTGCGCCCTGCGACGATCTTCGTCGTCGCGGTGGTCGGACAGATCAGCGCGTCGTGGGTCTCGAAGAGCTTCGACATCGACGCGTACATCTTCTGCCGCACGGTATTCAGGTTGTAGAACTTCGTGACGTCGAGCTTCTTGCCCTCTTCGAGGATCTTGATGACGTACGGGTCCACGTCGTTGCGGGACTTGGTCAGAAGACTGCCCGCCAGCGCGTAGAACACGCCCTGCCACCGGGTGTTCCATGTCTCTTCGATTTCCTTGGTCCAGCCGATGTCGACCTCATCGACCACGGCGCCGAGCGAACGCAGGACCGACACAGCATTGCGTGTGTTCTTCTCGACCTCAGGATCGACCGCGAAATAGCCCAGGTCCATCGACAGCGCGATCCTCATGCCGGCGATGCCGTCGAAGGTCGGCGGGATGACCACCTTGTCCCGCAGGGACGACATGTCGGCCGGATGCTGGCCGGAAGTGACATTCTGCATCAGCCCGCAATCGCCGACGCTGCGGGCCAGTTCGCCATAATGGATCAGCCACTCATTCGGGTGCTCGCGGTCGTTGGGGTTGCGTCCCCATGGCGGCTTGTAGCCGAACACGCCGTTCATCGCGGCCGGGATGCGAATAGACCCGCCACCATCCGTGCCGTCCGACAAGGTCGTGTAGCCGGCGGCCAGGGCCGCGCCGCCTCCGCCGGTCGAGCCGCCGGGGGTATAGGCAGGGTTCCACGGGTTGTGCGTGACGCCCCAAAGCAAGGACGCCGTCACACCTGAATGCGCGAACTCCGGTGTCGTCGTGCGGCAATGCATGATCGCCCCTGCGGCGAGAAGGCGCTCCACAGTCGGCGCGGATTGGTCCGGAACGAAATCCTTGTAGAGCCGCGAGCCGTAGGTGGTGATCTTGCCCTTGACGGAGTGATAGTCCTTGATGGCAAGCGTGATGCCTTCCAGCGGGCGGACCGCTTCACCGCGCACGTACTTGCGCTCCGCAATTCGCGCCTGTTCCAGCGCCTCGTCGAAATAGGTGGACGTCGTTGCCTTGAGCGTCGGCTCCCATGCTTCGACCTGTTTGATCTGCGCCCGCAGCAGTTCGACCGGCGATAGCGTCTTGGCCTTGAATCTCGCGAGCGCCTCGCCGGCCGTCAGATAGGCAATGTCGTCGGCATCGGCCTTTTCGGACGGCCCCGCGGCGGCCGCGCGCGATGCTGCCGGCAGGACCGCCCCCGCGACGCCTGCAAGGGCGATGCTCAGGAGCCGGCGACGCTCCGTATTCGGCTGGGCTTCAAAACTCTCGTAGGAGGCTTGGCTCATGATTTCTCGTCTCCCGTTGGTGGAGCCGGTGAGCGACCGGACAGCTTCCGCCAATTCGACGCCGCGCGATTCCAAGTCACAATTCCCCTAAAGGGTGAATCGAGATGAGAACGAGACGGAACTGGTGCTGCGCCGCCACGCGGGCCTTTGTTTTGTGGTTATCGGGAAACGGGTGGGATCGGACCTCTTCCAACCACACACTATGGGCAGTCGAATGATCAAGGATTCCGTCATGTCCGCCGATACGCCTCGCCTGCCGGCCACCTTCAACCGCCTGGCCTGGTCCAACCTTGCCGCACAATCGGCCGAACAGATTGCGCTTGCGGCTGCGCCGATCGTCGCCGTGCTGCTGCTTGGCGTCGGCGAAGGCCAGACCGGCCTGTTGCAGACCGCACTGACGCTGCCCTTCATCCTGTTTGCAATCCCCGCCGGCCTGCTCGCCGACCGCGTGTCGCGGCGCTGGGTGATGGCGGGCTCCGAAGCGCTGCGCGCGGCCGCGCTTGCCGCGATCCTGCTGCTCTTGTGGCTCGGCCTGATGACGCTGCCGCTGCTCGCCCTGCTCGGCTTCATCGCGGTCTGCGGCACGGTTGCCTATAGCGTCGCTGCGCCGGCGCTGGTCCCCTCGCTGGTGACGTCACAGCAATTGCCGGCGGCGAACGCCCGCATCGAGCTGGCGCGTACCGTCGCGTTCGCCAGCGGCCCCGCGCTCGGCGGCGTGCTGGTCGGCTGGGTCGGTGCCGCGCCGGCGTTCGGCTTCGCCGCGGCATTGTCGGCGATCGCAGTCGTGCTGCTCGCCGGCATCTACGAGCCGGCGCGCCAGCCTGCCCCGCGGCGCCATCCGTTGCAGGACATCAAGGAAGGCGCAGCCTTCGTGATGCACCACGCCTTGCTGCGACCAGTGTTCATCACCCAGTTCATCTTCAACACGGCGTCGTTCCTGCTGCTCGCGGTGTTCGTGCCCTATGCGGTGCGTCATCTCGGGCTCAGCGCCACCGGTGTCGGCACCACGCTCGCGATGTACGGCGTCGGCATGGTGGTCGGCGCGCTGTTCGCAACGCGCGTGATGAAGCGGCTGGCGTTCGGCACCGTGATCGGGCTCGGCCCGGTCACCGGCTTCGTCGCCGCGGCCGTGATGGCGCTGACGACCTGGATTGCGACGCCGCTGCTCGCGGGCCTCAGCTTCTTCCTGCTCGGCGTCGGCCCGATCCTGTGGGTGATCTCGACCACCACGCTGCGGCAGTCGGTGACGCCGCCATCGCTGCTCGGCCGCGTCTCGGCGATCAACATCATGAGTTACGGCGCGCGCCCGCTCGGCTCCGCGCTCGGCGCCATCGTCGGCGGCCTCTACGGTGCCGAAGCCTGCCTCTATCTCGCGGCCGCGATCTTCGCCGCCCAGGCGCTGGTGATCCTGATGTCGCCCGCGGTGTCGCTGACGCGGCAGCCCGACATGGTCGGCGAACCCGCGCGCTGCTGAGCGAGACTATCTCATCACGTCATTGCGAGGAGCGAAGCGACGAAGCAATCCATGTCTCCGCAAGCGGTGAAATGGATTGCTTCGCTTCGCTCGCAATGACGGTGGAGAGACGCTAGCTCGCCAGGTACCGCTCGTACTTGCCGCCGACGACCTCGTCGGCGGCGACAGCCGGATCCAGCGTGTAGAGATCCTGCGCATGGCCGATGCCGCGCAGCGCGAAGCGGCCGGTGGAGACCAGATAGTTGCGGCCGGCGGCGTCGAGCCCGGTGCGGAAATCGGTCGAGGTCAACAGTTCGCGGTCGACCGAGGCGCACATCGAGGCGATCCGGCTGACCTCGTTGACGGCGGGCCCGACCACCGTGAAATCCAGCCGGTCCTCGCTGCCAATATTGCCGTAGAACACCTGGCCGACATGGAGCCCGACATAGGCCGTGGTGGTCGGCCGGCCCTCGTTCTCGCGGCGATCATTCAGCACGCGGATGTTATGTCGGAATCTGTGCTCGGCCCGCAGCGCCGCCCGCTTGGCGCCTGCCACGTTCTCGCCGGTGAACATCGCCAGCACGCCGTCGCCGATCAGCTTCAGCACCTCGCCGCCGGCGTCATGGATCGCGTCGATCGAGGCCTGGGCGTAGTCGTTGAGGAACGGAATGATCTCGTCCGGGCCGATCCGCTCGCTGATCGCGGTCGAGCCGCGCACGTCGGAGTACCACAGCACGGCCTTGATCTTCTCGGTGATGCCGCGCTGCATGCGCCCGCGCAGCACCTGCTCCGCGGTATCGCGGCCGAGATAGACCCGTCCGAGCGTGCGGGCGATCTCGACCTGCGCGGCCGATTTGATCGCAAGCCCGAGCACCGGCACCAGGTCGCGCAGCGCCGCCATATGGTTCTCGTCGAACCCATCCGAATGGCGGGTGGTGTAGTAGGAGTAGAAGCAGTCCATCTCGCCGATCGTGCCGGCCTCGCCGAAGCGATGCACGAAGGCGGCGAAATGCTTGTGGCCCTTCTCGGCCAGCTCGCCGATCATCGAGAAATCGTGCGAGGTGTCGGCGAGATCGATCACTATCTCGTCATGGCCGTTTTCGAGCATGTGGTAGAACGCCGACCGCCGCCAGGTCTGGCTGGCCTCGCCGGTGCTGGTCGAGCCGTATTCGAAGATGTCGGCTTCATTGCTCTCGCCGTCGTTCCAGCGGAAACCGCGTCCTTCGAAGATCGGATGCAGGGTATCGATGAAGACGATCGCCCGCGACAGCGGCATGCCCGCGGCCCGGCAGCGCTCGCAGAAGCCGCGCAGCAGGTCGTTTTCCGGCAGGCCCGTCAGACCCTGGCGGACCAGCCAATTCATCAGGCGCAAACGGGGCGTCAGTTCCATAAGTCGGATTATGCCGGGCAATTGGTGCGGGAGGAAGGGCTGGTGGTCGCGTGACAGATGCGGACGCCAATGCGGCATTGCAAGGCCGCCCGCGCCACCATTTCGCGCGGAACACGGCCGCCGAACGGCGCCGATTCCGCTTCCTTTTGTCCGGCCCTTCGCGCACAACGGCGCATGGACAATGACCTTGGCCCGCCAAACCCGATCCGACGCCTCATGCAATGGGCGACCACCCCGCCGCAATCCTATGGGGTCTATCTTGTCGGCCTTATCCTGGTGTTCGTCCTGTCGTTCTACGCCGGCACGCTGAAGCCGAAGCACTCGCCTGCCCCATCGGTGACCACGCCGGCCGCCCCGCGCGGCTGATCAGACCGATTTGGTTTCCGACGTTGCGATCCAGATGCCCGCGAAGACCGCGATCAGACCGACAACCAGATTGGCCGTGATCGGCTCGCCGACCAATTGCTTCGCAAGCAGCCCGGCGGCGATCGGATTGACCGTCATGGTGTTGGCGACGCGGGTCGGCGAGGCTCGCTCGAGCGCGAGCACCCACAGGATGAAGGCCAGCGCACCGCCGGCTATGCCGAGATAAAGCCCCGCGATCCATTGCGACGTGCCGAACTCGCGCAGCGTCGCCAGGCTGCCGGTGAACGACCCCACCGCCACCAGCGCCGCCGCGCCGGCGCCCATGCCGACGGCAAGGAAACCGAGCGCGCTGGAGCGGCGGATGAACGGCCGCGACAACACGTTGTAGAAGGCCATACAGAGCACCGCGGCGGCCATGATCAGTTCGCCGCGCCATGCGCCCGATGGCGCTGCCGCCAGCCCGGATGCCAGCGCCGCCACCACGCCGAGCACCGCGATCGAAACCCCGATCGATTTGCGCATCGTCAGCGGCTCGATGCCGAGCAAGGCGCCGACCACCATGGTGGAGAGCGGCAAGGTCGCCAGCGCCAGGCTGGCGCGCGCCGCCGTCGTGTAGGACATCGCGAGATTATAAAGCACGAAGAACACGCTGAAGAAGGCGACGCCGAGCGCCGCGACCGCCGGCAAATCCGCGCGCCGCGGCCACTTCGCCCCGAGCAGGATCGCCGCCGGAAGCACGCAGAGAAAGCCGATCGCCCAGCGCAGGATCGCCAGTGTGATCGGGTCGGCATTGCCCGCCAGGTAACGGGTGATCGCCGCGGCGGTGCCGCCGAGGCAGCTCGAGACCAGTGCAATCGCAACGCCGATCCACTCGCCCATCCCGATCCCCATGCGTTTTCGGTTCGCTTGTGGCATCTTGCCCGGCGAGATCATTCAGGCAACTACTTCACAGGTATTCATGTCGCAGCAGCGCGATTTTTCGGCCAGCCTGCGCTGGTGGCGGCAACGCAAGGGGCACTCGCAACTCGAGCTCGCCGGGCGCGCGGATATCTCCCAGCGCCATCTCAGCTTCCTCGAGCTCGGCCGCGCCGCACCGAGCCGCGACATGGTGATCCGGCTTGCCGCGGCGCTCGACGTGCCGTTGCGCCAGCAGAACGCGCTCTTGGTCGCGGCCGGCTTCGCGCCGGTATGGCGGCAAACCGACCTCGCCGCGCCGGAGCTCGCCCAGATCCGCTACGCGCTCGATTTCATCCTGGCGCAGCAGGAGCCTTTTCCAGCGGTCGTGGTCGACCGGCACTGGAATCTGCTGCTCGCCAATTCGGGCGCGGGGCAGCTGGTGGAATTCCTGGTCGGGCCGCTGGTATCAGGCACGGCGGTCAACCTCGCCGATGCGCTGGTCGCGCCCGGTGTGTTGCGCCCCTATCTCACCAACTGGACCGAGGTTGCCGGCTACTTCGTCCGCAGCGTCGAGGCCGATGCCGCTGCCGACGGCACTACCGCGACGGCGGAATTGCTCAAGCGCCTTCTGGCCTATGACGGTGTCGAGGCCGCGTTGGCCGCGCCGCCGGGGCCCACATCCGGGCCCGTGCTGCCGATGCTATTCCGCAAGGGCGACGTCAGCCTGCAATTGTTCACCACCATCGCAACGCTGGGGACGCCGCAGGACGTCACGCTGCAGGAGCTACGCATCGAAAGCTTCTTCCCGATGGACGATCAGACCGCGCAGGTTTTTCGAAACTGGTCGAAAGCGAACGCCGCCAAGGCGGCTCAATCATAGAAGTCCGGCGACAGCTTCAGCCCGTCGCGCTGCGCCTTGTCGTGGTTGATCCAGAGCTGCGCCTTCTCTTTCGTCAGCGTGTCGGCGATCTTCTGCATCGAGGCCAGCGTCTGCTCCTTGCTCGCGTTCATGCTCGGCGCGCGCCGATTGTCCCAATTGTCCCTGAAGTGAACGGCATCGCCGGTCAGCACCACCGCGCCTGTCTTCGGCAGTTTCACCAGCAGCGACTGGTGGCCGGGCGTGTGGCCCGGCGTCGACAGGATGGTGACGCTGCCGTCGCCGAATACGTCGCGGTCGCCTTCGAGCTTCGTCACGGGATGCTCGGGCTTGAAGCGCGGCGCGTTGTTGGCGCCGGGCCATTCATACTCCGCCTTCTGCACATACAGCATCGCGGCCGGGAACAGCTCGACATTGCCGATGTGATCGGGATGGGTGTGCGAGACGGCGATCGCCTTGATGTCCGACGGCTTGACGCCGAGCTGGTCGAGCTGCGCGGCGAGCGTCTTCGGCCGCCGCCAGGTGACCGCCTTCGGATCGGCCGGCGCAAGGCCGTCCGGCATCGCCGCCACCGCGTCGGGAATCCCGGTGTCCCACAGGAACCAGCCCTGGGCATGCTTGATCAGGTAGCAATTGTCGACGAAGTCCATCGACTTGCCTTCATTGACGCCGGGCGACCAGCGTGAAATGTCGCCTGCAACGCCTTCGCCGCAGTTGAGGATGTAGAGCTTCTCGACGCCTGATTTCGCCGCCTCGGCGTCCGCATGCGGCAGCGCGCCCACGGCCCAGAACAAGATCGCAAGACCGATTGCCTTCTTCACGTCGCCCTCCCTTGATCACGCCGGCCATCCGCGCGGTCGCAATGTGCCGTGTCGTCGCCGCCCGTGGAAGACGGGGACATCGGTCGAGCGATCAATTGAATGCGAGTGCGTGGCGGCTGCGTCGGCTAGACCATTTCCGCCGGCGCCAGCCGGCAGGTCTCGCTGCTGATCTCGACCTGCAGCGTGGCGTGGTGGATGCTGAAGCGCTCCGAGAGCTCGGCGCAGACATGATGCAGGAAGACATCGTCGTGTCCGCCGGGCCGCACCAGATGCGCGGTCAGCGCGGTCTCGCTGGTGCTCATCGCCCAGATGTGCAGGTCGTGAACTTCAGTCACCCCCTCGAGCGCAGCGAGGTAGTCCCTCACCTCTTTGAGATCGATCCCCTTCGGCACCGCGTCGAGCGCGAGGTTGACGCTGTCGCGGGCGAGCTCCCAGCCGCTCAGCAGCACCACCACGGCGATAACCAGGCTGATCGCCGGATCCAGCCACTGCCAACCGGTCGCCATGATCAAGATCGCGGCGATCACGACGCCGACCGAGACGCCGGCATCCGCCGCCATGTGCAGATAGGCGCCGCGGACATTGAGATCGCTGTCGCGGCCGCGCATGAACAGCAGCGCCGTGCCGCCATTGATCAGGACGCCGAGCGCCGCGACCCAGACCACGGTCCAGCTTGCGACCTCCGCCGGTTCACGCAAGCGGTTGATCGCCTCGACCGCGATGCCGCCGACCGCGATCAGGAGCAGCCCGGCATTGAACAGCGCCGCCAGGATCGAGGCGCGACGGTAGCCATAGGTGTGCGTATCGGTCGGCCGCCTGCCGGCGAGCCATGCCCCGCCCCAGGCCAGCAGCAGCGCGATGACGTCGGAGAGGTTGTGAACGGCGTCGGAGACCAGCGCCAGCGAGTTGGCGGAATAGCCGAAGATCAGCTCTGCGACGACGAAGGCGGTGTTCAGCGACGCGCCGACCGCAAAGGCCGTGCCGAAACTGTCGGGCGCGTGGCTGTGCCCGGCATGGGAATGCCCGGCGTGGGCGTGTCCGTGAGAATGACCGCTGTGGTCGTGGTCGTGATTGTGCGCCATGGCAACCGTCGCCCGATGTCGTCGGCGACGGTTATAGCGCGGTGAAATGTGGATACTATCACACCGCGCTCGTTATCCGCGTAGCCCGGATGGAGCGCAGCGCAATCCGGGATCGTTGCCAAACGCGAAAGCGGCCCCGGATTTCGCTTCGCTTCATCCGGGCTACAACACCGCTACTCCACGCCGCGATTGAACTTGTTCGACTTCGGCAGGCCGTGGGCGAGCCGGCCGGCGTCGGCGCGGTTGCCGCGCCAGTCGGCCAGTTCCTTCATGGTCATGCTGTGCTCGCGGCCGGCGGAGTCCTTCCAGGTCAGGCCGGCCTTGGCGTCGAACACCGCAACGTCAGACAGCGACGCGCTGGTGTATTTCTGCAACCGCACGCCGCGGCCGCGCGCCATCTCCGGCACCTGGTCGAGGCCGAACAGCACCATCTTGTGGTTGGTGCCGATCACCGCGACGGTGTCGCCGTTCACGGTCGTGATCGCGCGGGCCTCGTTCGGCATCTCGACGTTGAGCACCTGCTTGCCCTTGCGGGTGTTGCCGACGCAGTCCTCTTCCTTGACGACAAAACCCTGCCCTTCGCTGCTCGCGATCAGGAACTTGCGCTCGCCCTTGTTGACGAACAGCGAGATGATCGCGGCGTCCTGCTCGAGATCGATGAACATGCGGATCGGCTCGCCATGGCCGCGGCCGCCCGGCAGTTTTGCCACGTCGAGCGAGTAGAACTTGCCGTTGGTCGCGAACAGCAGCAGCTTCGAGGTGGTCTCGGCGAAGAACGAGTGCTCGAGCTTGTCGTCGGTCTTGAAGGCAAGGCCGGAGAGATCCTCGACATGGCCCTTCAGCGTCCGCACCCAGCCCTTCTCTGATATCACGACGGTGCACGGCTCGCGCTCGACCAGCGCTTCCTCGATCGCGGCGAGGTCATGCTCGGGCGCATCGGCGAAGGTGGTGCGACGCTTGCCGAGCGGCGTCTTCGGTCCGAAGATGTCGCGGACCTTGCGGACCTGATCGCTGACCTTGGCCCACTGCTCCGTCTCGGACGCGAGCAGGCCCTCGATCCCCTTCAGCTCCTTGCGAAGATCCTTGTCCTCGGTGCGGATCTCCATCTCCTCCAGGCGGCGCAAATTGCGCAGGCGCATGTTGAGGATGGCTTCGGCCTGGATCTCCGTGAGCTTGAAGGTCTTGATCAGGACCGGCTTCGGCTCGTCCTCGGTGCGGATGATCTTGATCACCTTGTCGAGGTTCAGGAAGGCGATCAGCTGGCCGCCCAGGATTTCGAGCCGGTGCTCGATTTGGCCCTTGCGGAAGTTGGAGCGGCGGACCAGCACGTCGCGCAGATGGTCGAGCCATTCGCGCAGGCACTCGGCAAGGCCGACCACCTTCGGGATGCGGCCCTTGATCAGCACGTTGAGGTTCAGCGAGATCTTGCTTTCCAGCTCGGTCAGCCGGAACAGCGACTCCATCATCAGCGCCGGATCGACGGTGCGCGATTTCGGCTCGATCACGAGCCGGACGTCCTCGGCCGACTCGTCGCGGACGTCGGCAACCAGCGGCAGCTTCTTCTCGTTGATGAGTTCGGCGATCTTCTCGACGATCCGCGACTTCTGCACCAGCCACGGAATTTCGGTGACGACAACCACCCAGGTGCCGCGCGCGCCCTCTTCCTGGGTCCAGCGCGAACGGGTGCGGAACGAGCCGCGCCCCGTGGTGTAAGCCTCGACGATCGCTTCCTTGGAATCGACCACGATGCCGCCGGTCGGGAAGTCCGGGCCCTTGACCCATTTCAGCAGCGCCTTCGATTTGGCGTCGGGCTTCTCGATCAGATGCAGCGCGGCGTCGCAGAGTTCCGCGGCGTTGTGCGGCGGGATCGAGGTCGCCATGCCGACCGCGATGCCCTGCGCGCCGTTGGCGAGCAGGTTCGGGAAGCCGCCGGGCAGCACCACCGGCTCTTTCGACTGGCCGTCGTAGTTGAGGCGAAACTCGACGCCGTCCTCGTCGATGCCGTCGAGCAGCAGCCGCGCGACCTCGGTCATGCGCGCTTCGGTGTAGCGGTAGGCGGCCGGATTATCGCCGTCGATATTGCCAAAGTTGCCCTGGCCGTCGACCAGCGGGTAGCGCGAGGAGAAATCCTGCGCCAGGCGTACCATGGCGTCATAGATCGCCTGGTCGCCATGCGGATGGAACGAGCCCATCACGTCGCCGACGATCTTGGCCGACTTCTTGAATGCGGCGCGCGGGTCGAGCCCGAGCAGGTCCATGCCGTAGAGGATGCGCCGGTGCACCGGCTTCAGCCCGTCGCGGGCGTCCGGCAGGGCGCGATGCATGATGGTCGAGAGCGCATAGGCGAGATAGCGCTCCTCGAGCGCGTCACGCAGCGGCACCTCGTGAATTTCGGCCGGCTCTTCCGGCGGAATCTGTCGTTTTCCCATGGGGAGGCGTTAAACCTTGGCGGTGAATCGGGCAAGCCGCGAATCATGCCAACCGCCCATCGATGCACCTGATTCGCGCGATTATTGCGCCGACTGGCCGGCGGTCCGCACGGGCTTGACGGGAGTTTCCTTGAGGCAATGGCGGGCGATTTCGATCTCGGCGTCGGTCGCACCATGGGCTCTGGCCCAGCTTTCGGCGGCCGAGGCCGAGTACCTGGCGACGTAGTAGCGAACCACCGTGCAGGAGACGCGACGGAGCACGCCCCCCTGCTCGCCGGCCATTGCGTCCGGTGGCAGCGTCAGCAACGCCGCTGAAATAATAATTCCCCGCAGAAACATCGGTCGCCCATCGATGGAACCACGCCCCCGCAATGCTTCACGAGGCGATCTCGTTCCCGTCCCGCCGCGCATGACAGGGGCGCGGGAATGTCAGTGCTTCGCGCCATCGACCTGCAAGGCGAGCTCGATGACCTCGATCTCATCAAAACAGCAGGGCGCGGGATCACGTCCCCGCCAGCCGCCTCCGCCGCCGGGCCACGGCGTTGATAAATCCGTCGCGGGCGTCGGAATGGCCCTGGCCGCGGGGCTCCAGCACGTGGCGGAGGAGGAACAGGCCGGTAATCTGGAAACCGTCGAGCAGGTCCTGGTCCGACCAGCTGTTGGCGCCGCCCTCGCCTTCGCGCAGGAACGCCGGCAGCGGCAACAGCCGCTCGCGCCACTGCTCACCGGCGGCGCGGGACACGGCGCCGCCGGATTTCGGCGATACATAGATCAGGTCCGACGTCTCCCCGGTGGCCGCGCAGTTTCCCAAGTCGAGCCCGAAGCCGAGCTCGGTCAGCATGGCGAGCTCGAACCGGATCAGGTGCACGGCGGCAACGCCGGCGTCCTCGAAATCGTCGAGCGTCCCTTGCAGCATCCAGTAGATGTCCTCATGCGGATCGCGCTCCGGCAGCAGCCGGGCCAGCGCCGCCAGATGCGTAACGCCGTAGACCGCATGCGACGAGCCGAGCAGCGTCGCCGCGCGCAGCCGCGTGCCCTCCAGCACATACATGCCGAGATGCTCGTCGAGCCGCGCCCGCCACACCGCGGTAACGCTGTTGCCGGGCTGCAGCAGCGGCCGCATCCGCGAGCCGGCGCCGCCGCGCACCAGGCCGAGATGGCGGCCGTGCTCGCGCGTCAACAGCTCGACGATGGCGGAGGATTCGCCATGCCGCCGCACGCCCAGCACGATGCCTTCGTCGGTCCATTCCATGCGCGGAGTCTATCAGGATTCCGCGGATGAACGCAGCTTTCCTCACGCGTCATGCCCTACGCGTTGAACCAGCCTCGCGCGTCGCCGGTGAAGGAATAATACAGCCCGGCCGTGGTCAGGATGCATGACACCACCTCGATGGCGCTGTCGATCTCCATGCCTCTTGCGCCGATGACCTGCATCAGGGACATCACCGACAGGACAAGCACCGCGAGCAGCGCCCAGCGCGGCCAGTTCTTGCGGTGCTGCGCGGCAAGCCGGACGAAATACATCAGCAGCAGGATCATGCAGCCGGCCGTCAGGGTCTCGCCCATGATCATCTGCTCGGTCTTCAGGACGGTCGGCGTGCGGTCCTGGAACGCCACCGACAGCGCATCCAGCGTCAGCGACAGATAGAGCAGAACCTCAAACCACAGCACATTTCTGGGCACGTTCATGCAAACGTCGACTCTTATTCCTTGGGGAATTCCAGTCCCATTTCCTTGTAGCGATCGGGATCGTCACCCCAGTTCTCACGCACCTTGACGAACAGGAACAGATGCACGGGGACACCCATGATCTCGGCGATCTCGGCACGCGCCTGCGCGCCGATCGACTTGATGGTGGCGCCGCCCTTGCCGAGCACGATCTTGCGCTGGCTCTCGCGCTCGACAAAAATCGTCTGCTCGATGCGGATCGACTTGTCCTTGCGGTCGGTCCAGCTGTCGGTCTCCACCGTCGACTGGTACGGCAGTTCCTGATGCAGATGGCTGTAGATCTTCTCGCGCGTGATCTCGGCCGCCAGATGCCGCATCGGCGCATCCGACATCTGGTCCTCGGGATAGAGGAAGGGCCCTGCGGGCACCAGCTTGGCCAGCGTCTGGCGCAAATCGGCAACGCCGTCGCCGGACAGCGCCGAAATCATGAAGGTGTGCTCGAAGCGCATCCGCTCGTTGGCGGCCTGCGCCAGCGCCAGCAGCTTCTCGCGCTGAACGAGATCGACCTTGTTCAGCACCAGGATCTTCGGATGGGCGACGGTTTCGAGCTTGGCCAGGATCGCGTTGGCCTCTTCGTCGAGGCCCGACTTCGCATCGAGCAGCACGCAGACGAGATCGGCGTCGTGCGCGCCGCTCCAGGCGGTCGACACCATGGCGCGGTCAAGCCGGCGCCGCGGCGCGAAGATCCCGGGCGTGTCGACCAGGATGATCTGCGCGTTGCCCTCGATCACGATGCCGCGGATCAGTGCGCGCGTGGTCTGCACCTTGCGCGAAACGATCGTGACCTTGGAGCCCACCAGCGCGTTGACCAGCGTCGACTTGCCGACATTGGGCGCACCGATCAGCGCGACGAAGCCACAGCGCGTCGCGTCCCCTTGCCCTTTGGCCTCGTCAGTCATTGGTGCCGACGCCTTCGCGCTCGATCATCGCGGATGCTGCCGCCTTTTCGGCCGCGCGCTTGTTGCCCCCGAGGCCCTCGGCGGAGGCCAGGCCCGGCAGGTCAACCGCAACGCGGAATTGTGGATCGTGATGCGGGCCGGTGCGTTCGACCTCGCGATAGACCGGCGTCGGCAGCCCCTTGCCCTGCGCCCATTCCTGCAACACGGTCTTGGGATCGCGCAGCGGCCGGCGCAGCTTGTGCATCCGTTCGGTCCAGTTGCGCTCGACGAACTGGCGCGCGGCCTCGTAGCCGCCGTCGAGAAAGATCGCCCCGATCACCGCTTCGCAGATGTCGCCGAGCACGGACTTGCGCAGCCGGGCGCCCTCGACCGCCTTCACCATGCCGAGCTTGATGTCCTCGAGCAGCCCGAGCGCCTTGGCGACGTCGGCGCAGCTCTCCTTGCGCACGAGGTCGGCGAGCCGCTTCGACAATTCGCCCTCGTCGGCCTTGGGGAACGACCGGAACAGCATGTCCGATACGATCAGCCCGAGCACGTGGTCGCCGAGGAACTCCAGCCGCTGGTAGCTGTCGGCGCGGTTGCGGGTGGCGGGCTTCAGCGCGGACACGTGGGTGAACGCGGTGGTCAGCAGCGCGGGATCCTGGAAGGTGTACCCGATCCGCGCCTCGGTGCCCGCGATCGCGGCCTTCTCCTCAGCGGCCTTGGCCGCCTTGCTGCGCCGTTTCTTCGGCGCGGCTGTGCTGTCGGCGGCAGGCGTCTGGCTCGGCTCGCCGGTCGGCGCTTGATCGTTGATGGCTGCGGTATCGTCGTTCATCGCACGATAGAGAATAGGCGATTCCACCGCACGGCAAGCGGCCAGCGCCAGATCATCCAGGCCTGCTCACCCTCGGCGATCGAGAAGAAGATCATCTGGGCTCGCCCGATGATGTTCTCGAACGGCACGTAGCCGACCTGCGACAGGAAGCGGCTGTCGGTGGAGTTGTCGCGGTTGTCGCCCATCATGAAGAAATGCCCGGGCGGAACGGTGTAGACGATGGTATTGTCCATGTAGCTGTTGTCGGTGCAATCCAGCGTCTCGTAGCTGACGCCGTTCGGCAGCGTCTCCTTCCAGCGCTTGACGCGGGCGGTCGCATCCGCCGAGCCACAGGGATCCTCGCCGACGAAATCGCTCAACCGCTCCCGCTTGATCGGCTCGTCGTTGATGTAGAGCAGCCCGCTCTTGACCTCGATGCGGTCGCCGGGCAGCCCGATGACGCGCTTGATGTAGTCGGTGGAGTCATCCCGCGGCAGGCGAAACACCACGATGTCGCCGCGGTTCGGGTCCGAGCCGAAGATGCGGCCCGAGAAAATGTTCGGCGAGAACGGGATCGAATAGTGGCTGTAGCCATAGGAATATTTCGAGACGAACAGGTAGTCGCCGACCAGGAGCGTCGCCTTCATCGACCCGGAGGGGATGTTGAACGGCTGGAACAGGAAGGTGCGGATAACGAGCGCGATCAGAAGAGCATGGATGACGACGCGGATGGTCTCGCCCAAGCCGCTTTCAGATTTGGTCCCGGTTGTCACGCTCATTGCTTTCCCAATTCCCGTGGACTGATGTCCACGCGGTGGCAGAACGTTCTCTTCGCGCGAAGCGTTCGGCCTTCGCGTGAGGAAAATGGCCTTGATTCTGATCTTGAGGGCAAATTCCGGCCTAAACCCGGAATCAGCGTCTCGCTCGATATAACCCTGCGGCGTTTTAGACGGTTGTTCGCAGGGGCGCAATCAATCGGCGCCTCAAAACTTCGCAATTCATTGAAATATCAATGATTTTTTAGTTTGCTGAAGTTTTCCGGCAGATTCCGGCACCCCGCGTTCATCTGGCGGGGGCAACCGCCGAAATTATGACGAAGGCCTGGGCCAACGGCCAATCGTCGGTGATCGAAAGATCGATCTGCGCCTGCATGCCCTCGGGCGTCAGTTCCTGGAGCCGGGCCAGCGCCCCGCCGGTCAGCCGCATCGACGGCCGTCCGCCGGGCAGGTTCACGACGCCCATGTCCTTCCACCACACCCCGCGCCGGATACCGGTGCCGAGGGCCTTGGAGCAGGCCTCCTTGGCGGCAAAGCGCTTGGCGTAGGTTGCGACCACCATCTTCTCGCTGTTGGCGCGGCGCATCGCCTTGGCGCGCTCGGCATCGGTGAAGATGCGGTCGAGGAATCGCTCGCCATGGCGCTCGATCACCTTGGCCACCCGGGTGATGTCAATCAGGTCCGAGCCGATGCCGATGATCATGCGCTGACGCCACCCTGCGCCCTGGCGCGGCCGCGGTCCATCGCCGCACGCATCTCACGCACCGTCCCGGCAATGCCGACGAACAGCGCCTCGCCCATCATGAAATAGCCGATGTTCAACTCCCGGATTTCGGGCAACGCGGAAATCGTCTCCGCGGTGTCATAGTCGAGCCCGTGGCCGGCATGGACCTCGAGCCCGGCCGCCTGCGCGAGCTTGGCGCCGGCGACGATGCGCTTCCATTCGGCCTCCGCCTTGTCCTGGTGACCGTCGACCACGGCGTCGCACCAGCCGCCGGTGTGGATCTCGATCACCGGCGCCTTCAGCTTCGCCGCCATCTCGATCTGCCTGGGATCGGCGGCAATGAACAGCGAGACGCGGATGCCGGCGTCATTGAGCCGTGCGATGAACGGCGCCAGCGCGTTGTGCTGGCCGACGACGTCGAGGCCGCCTTCGGTGGTGAGTTCCTGGCGCCGTTCCGGCACCAGGCAAACCGCGTGCGGCTTGGTGGCGAGCGAGATCCGCAGCATGTCGTCGGTCGCCGCCATCTCGAAATTCAGCGGCTTGGAGATCTCGGCCTTGAGCCGCGCCATGTCCTCGTCGCGGATGTGGCGGCGGTCCTCGCGCAGATGCGCGGTGATGCCGTCGGCGCCGGCCGCGATCGCGGCAAGCGCCAGCCGCACCGGATCGGGCCGCGCACCGCCCCGCGCGTTGCGCAGGGTGGCGACGTGATCAACATTGATACCGAGACGCAGCGGCGGAGGCGACATCAAATCACTCTCTGACAAACCAGTTGAACCATCCCCTCATCCTGAGGAGCGGCGCCTGCGCCGCGTCTCGAAGGATGTGGCCCCGTCTCGGGCCGCATCGTCCGGAGACGGCGCTGACGCGCCTCCCCACCATGAGGGCCGATGACAGGCGGAAGCCTAACCATTGACGCGCTCGACCCGAGCGACGACGGCCTTGGCGCGCAACTGGGCGATGATAGCGCTGAGATGCTTGAGGTCATAGACCTCAAGATCGATGGTCAGCTCCGTGAAGTCAGGCGATTGGCGCGACATGTGGATGTTGTCGATGTTGCCGTCGTGCTCGGCGATCACCGTCGCGATCTGGGCAAGGCTGCCGGGCTCGTTGACATTGTGGACCAGGATGCGCGCAGGAAAGCGCTGCGGCATGGTTTCGTCGATATCCCAGCGCACGTCGAGCCAGCGCTCCGGCTCCTCCTCGAAATCCTTCAGCGCCGGCGACTGGATCGGATAGATCGTGATCCCCTCGCCCGCCGTGACGATGCCGACGATCCGGTCGCCCGGCACGGCGCCGCCGTTCGGCGCGAACTTCACCGGCAGGTCGGAATTGATGCCGCGCACCGGGATCACCGAGGTGGCGCGCGCCGGATGCGGCGGGTTCTGCGTCTTCAGCTTGGCGGCGAGGCCCTTCTTGGCGCCGTAGCGCACCAGCCGCTCTTCCTTGTAGTCGGGATACATCGCACGCGCGACATCGGAAGCCTTGATCTCGCCGCGCCCGACCGACGCCATCACGTCCTCGATCGAGGTGCGCGCGAGCCGCGGCAACGCACCCTTCAGCTTGTCGTCGGCATATTCGATCTTGGCACGGGCAAACAGGCGGTCGACGATGCGGCGGCCGAGGCCGGCATACTGGTCGCGCACCGCGTCGCGGGTGGCGCGGCGGATCGCGGCCCGCGCCTTGCCGGTGCGGGCGAGCGCTTCCCAGGCCGACGGCGGCGCGGACTGCGCCTTCGAGGTCAGGACCTCGACCTCGTCGCCGTTCTGCAGCTCGGATGACAGCGGCGCGAACTTGCCGTTGATCTTGCAGCCGACCGCGCTGTTCCCGACGCCGGTGTGAACGGCGTAGGCGAAATCGATCACGTTGGCGTTGCGCGGCAGCGCGATCAGCTTGCCCTTCGGCGTGAAGCAGAACACCTGGTCGTGGAACAGCTCGAGCTTGGTGTGCTCGAGGAATTCTTCCGGATTGGCGCTTTCCGAGAGGATGCCGATGGTGTGGCGCAGCCAGGCGAAGGCGTTGGACTCGTGCTTCATCCGCTCGTGCGGCGAGCCCGCGCCCTCCTTGTAGAAGGCATGCGCGGCGATACCGAACTCCGCGATCTGGTTCATGTCCTCGGTGCGGATCTGCAGCTCGACGCGCTGCTTGCCCGGCCCGATCACCGTGGTGTGGATCGAGCGGTAGTCGTTCTGTTTCGGGGTCGAGATGTAGTCCTTGAAGCGGCCCGGCACCACCGGCCAGGTGGTGTGGACGATGCCGAGCGCGCGGTAGCAGGCCCCGACATCGTCGAGGATGATGCGGAAGCCGTAGATATCGGACAGCTGCTCGAAGCCGACCGACTTGCGCTCCATCTTGGTCCAGATCGAAAACGGCTGCTTGCGGCGGCCGAACACCCGCGCGGTAATGCCGTTCTTCTGCAGGTTCTTGGAGAGCTGGGTTTCGATCTCGCCGATCAAATTGCGGTTGCGCTCGGCCAGTGAATCGAGCCGCTGCTTGACCACCGCATAGGCCTCGGGATCGAGCACGAAGAACGACAGGTCCTCGAGTTCCTCGCGCATCTCGTGCATACCCATGCGACCGGCCAGCGGCGCATAGATATCCAGCGTCTCTTCGGCGATGCGGCGGCGCGAGGCCGGCGGCACGAATTCCAGCGTGCGCATGTTGTGCAGGCGGTCGGCGAGCTTGATCAGCAGCACGCGGACATCGTCGGCGATCGCAAGCAGCAGCTTGCGCAAATTCTCGGCTTGCTTGGCCTCGCGCGACACCAGTTCCAGCCGCTTCAGCTTGGTCAGGCCTTCGACCAGCGCGCCGATCTCGTGGCCGAACACATTGTCGATCTCGGCCCGAGTCGCCTCGGTGTCCTCGATCGTGTCGTGCAGCAGCGCCGCCACGATCGTGGCGTCGTCGAGCTTGAGGTTGGTGAGGATCGCGGCGACCTCGAGCGGATGCGAGAAATAGGGGTCGCCGGAAGCACGCGTCTGCGTGCCGTGCGCCTTCATGGCGTAGACATAGGCGCGGTTGAGCAGGTCTTCGTTGGTGTCGGGGTTATAGGAGCGGACGCGCTCGACGAGGTCATATTGTCGCATCATTCGCGTCCGCGGCTTGGCCGGCCTTTCCGCCGTGGACGACGTCGGCGCCACCGCGACCGTTTCGGTTGCAGCCTGCATCTGGATGGAACTGCGGCGTCGATACGCCATGAACTCGCTGCCTCTCGCGCGGGACCGGAATGTCCCACCTTTCTTCAATCTAGTGCGCTTTCGAATGAAGCAGCACCCCGCGCGGGCCCTGGAACCATTCAATTTCGCGCGTCCGCATAGGACGCACCGTAACAGCAAAATTGTCAACAAAAGCAAAGGCCCGGAGCAATGTCCGGGCCTTCGGTAAATCGGTTCGAAACGACGGCGAGCTTACTCGTCTTCCTCGGGCTGCTCCTCCGGGGGCGCCAGACCCTCGAGGCCCTTCAGCAGCTCTTCCTCGGTCATCCGCTCGACCGCGACCTCGGTGTCGTCGGCGTCGACGCTGGCACCGGCGGAACCGATCAGCGGCACGGTGTCGGGCTCGGGCTCGTCGACCTCGACGAACTTCTGCAGGGAGTGCACGAGCTCCTCTTTCAGGTCTTCCGGCGAGATCGTCGAATCGGCGATCTCCCGCAGCGAGACGACCGGATTCTTGTCGTTGTCGCGATCAACCGTGAGTTGCGACCCCGACGAGATCATCCGGGCGCGATGCGCGGCCAACAGGACGAGGTCGAAACGATTGTCGACCTTGTCAATGCAATCTTCGACGGTGACGCGAGCCATCTCGAGGCGCTCCGTGGTAAAAGGGACCGAACATGTAGGTTATGAGGGTTAGTTATAGGCCTAGCCCCCGTTTCGCAAGGTAAAATTTGTGATTTGCCTTCCGAACAGGCTCTGATAACCCGGTCTGACGGGGGGCCAGAAGGGCCGGAGCGTCTGACGACATGGCCAGGTTGCTGTCCCAGGCGAGTAAATCTCTTCATTGCAATGTCAAGGGTCTAGGCTTTTTGCCCTCGCCTCACCATAATTGCGGTGGTGACTGTCGTGGGGAAAGATTCACAGAACTTTAGGCAGCAACGCCGGAAATTGCGCGCGGTTGATCACCGCCGCGCTAAGAACACTAACAACCACGCGAGAACACTTTGATGTCGTCACCTGTTTCCAACAAGATCGCGCTCTTCATCGACGGAGCGAATCTTTACGCCACCGCAAAGACGCTGGGCTTCGACATCGACTACAAGCGCCTCCTCAAGGAGTTCCAGAGTCGCGGTACGCTGCTCCGTGCGTTCTACTACACGGCGATCATCGAGGATCAGGAGTATTCGTCGATCCGCCCGTTGATCGACTGGCTCGATTACAACGGCTACACCGTCGTCACCAAGGCGACCAAGGAATTCATCGACGCCAGCGGCCGCCGCAAGGTGAAGGGCAACATGGACATCGAGCTCGCCGTCGATGCCATGGAACTCGCCGAGCACATCGACCAGATGATTCTGTTTTCCGGCGACGGCGACTTCCGCTCGCTGGTGGAAGCCGTGCAGCGCCGCGGCGTTCGCGTCACGGTCATCTCCACCATCGCCAGCCAGCCGCCGATGATCGCCGACGAGCTGCGCCGCCAGGCCGACGTCTTCACCGACCTGGTCGAGCTGCAATCCAAGCTCGGCCGCGATCCGTCGGAACGTCCGGCCCCGCGCGAACCGCGCCACCACTCCCCGCAATTCCTGCAGCGCGCGACCACCATGGCCCCACGGGGAGCCGATGACGAATTCGACGAGTAACCTCGTCACCGCTGCCACGCGCCCCGACAGCAACTGTCCGCTCTGTCCACGGCTGGCCGAGTTCCGCACGCAGGCGCGCGCGCGCGAGCCGGGCTGGTTCAACTCACCGGTGGAATCGTTCGGCGATCCGAATGCGCGGCTGTTGATCGTCGGGCTCGCGCCGGGTCTGCAGGGCGCCAACCGCACCGGCCGTCCCTTCACCGGCGACTACGCCGGTGATCTGCTCTATGCGACCCTGCTCGAATATGGCTTCGCCAGCGGCGTCTATCAGGCGCGGCCGGACGACGGGCTGAAGCTGGTCGACGCCCGGATCAGCAACGCGGTGCGCTGCGTGCCGCCGCAGAACAAGCCGCTGCCGGCCGAGATCAACACCTGCCGGCAGTTCCTCCGCGCCACCATCGCCACGATGCCGAAGCTGCGCACGATCGTGCTGCTCGGGCGAATCGCCCACGAATCGACTCTCAAGGCGCTGGATGTTCGCTTGGCGGCCGCGCCTTTTGTGCACGGTGCCGTGCATAGTGCAGGCAAATTCAAGCTCTACGACAGCTACCACTGCTCGCGCTACAACACGAACACCGGCGTGTTGACGACCGATATGTTCCGCAAGGTGTTCGCGACCGTGCGCAAGGAGCTCGGCTAGCAAACGCGACAGCCTTGGGCGGAGGCATGCACAATTTCGGAATATTAGAAATATATCCCTGAATTGCCCGACGTGTCAAGTTGCCTGGTCGAACGCCGGCCGCCGCCGGCTACGTTGCATGGGGTTGTTCTCGATATTTTGGCAGCGTGACCTGCGGCGGCCCCATCACATCACGTTGCGCTAGTCCCTCCGCGGATTGGCCTTCAGCCAAGCCAGCACGTCGCCGGCGTTCCGGTCGGGCGGGAACACCGGGTAGAACACGTGCGTGATGCGCGCGTCGTCGATCACAAGGGCGAGCCGCTTGATCAGGGTCAGGCCCGCCACCGACATGGTCGGCAACTTCAACGTGTGCGTCAGTTCCAGCGCTTCGTCGGACAGCACCGGAAACGGCAGATGCAGGCGCGACGCCATCTCGGTCTGGTACGCATTGCTTTGCGTCGACAGCCCGAACACCTGGGCAGCACCGGCCGCCTTCAGCTCGGCAAACAGGTCGCGGAAGGCGCAGGTCTGCGGCGTGCAGCCGCGGGCGCCAGGGATCATGTCCCAATCGTCGACCAGCCCGATCTTGCCTGGCTCGCCGGTTCGCGGATAGGCGAACACCACGGTGCGGCCCTTGAGCGCCGACAGCGTCACCGCGGTGTCGTCGGTGGCACGCAGCCGGACCGGCGGGATCGTCATGCCGACGAGGTGCGCCGCGCCGCCGTCATCCGTGGGCGCCGGGATCTTGCTCCAGTCGACATCGGTAAGGCTCGGTTGAGTCATGGCCCAAATCTCCATCCACCGTCATCGCGAGGAGCCCGCGACAAAATTGCGGAGCAATTTTGCGCTGAAGCGACGAAGCGATGACGACAAATCAACCGCCCTACCCGCGCGCCCGCATCAGGCGGCCCTTCTCGCGGCCCCAGTCGCGCTTCTTCACGGTCTCGCGCTTGTCGTGCAGCTTCTTGCCCTTGGCGACCGCCAGCAGCAGTTTGGCACGGCCGCGCTCGTTGAAGTACAGCTTCAGCGGAATGAGCGTCATGCCCTCGCGGTCGACCGCTCCGAGCAGCTTGTTGATCTGCTTGCGATGCAGCAGCAGCTTCCGCGGCCGCTTCGGCTCGTGGTTGAAGCGGTTGGCCTGCAGATATTCAGGAATATTGGCGTTGATCAGCCACAGCTCGCCGTTCTTGGAATCCGCATAGGATTCCGCGATCGTGCTCTTGCCGCTGCGGATTGATTTCACCTCGGTGCCGGTCAGCGAAATGCCGGCCTCGATCGTGTCCTCGATCGCGTAATTGAAGCGGGCCTTTCGGTTCTCGGCAACGACCTTGATGGGACGTTCGTTCTTCTCGGCCACTTTAGCTCTTCTTGAGGAGGTCGCGGATTTCCGTCAGCAGCACGGCCTCGGCGGACGGCTTCGACGGCTCGGCAGGCTTGACCTCTTCCTTGCGCTTGAACTGGTTCATGGCGCGAATGACCATGAACAGCACGAAGGCGACGATCAGGAAGTTGAGCGTCAGCGTCAGGAAGTTGCCCCAGGCCAGCACCGCACCCTGCTTCTTGGCGTCGGCGAGGTTGGTTGCGGTGACGGCCTTGGAAAGCCCGGTGAAATAGTTGGAGAAGTCGAGACCGCCCGTGATCGCGCCGATGATCGGCATGATGACGTCGCCGACCAGCGAGGTGACGATCGCACCGAAGGCCGCACCGATGATGACGCCGACGGCGAGGTCGACGACATTGCCCTTCATGGCGAACTCGCGGAATTCCTTCAGCATGCCCATCCCCTTCTGTTCGACATTGCGCACGGCACTGGTCGCGGCGGCAGCGGTCCGGCTCAGTTGATCAGGCCGGCATGCACCATGGCGCTGCGGACCGCCTGGCGGGTCGCTTCGGTGACCGGCACCATCGGCAGGCGCAGCTTCTCGTCCAGCTTGCCGAGCAGCGACATCGCGTACTTCACCGGCGCCGGATTGCTCTCGATGAACAGGTTGGTGTGCAGCGGCATCAGCTTGTCATGGATCTTCAGTGCCGTGGTGACGTCGCCCTTCTGCCAGGCGATCTGGAACTCCGAGCACAGCCGCGGCGCGACGTTCGAGGTCACCGAGATGCAGCCGTGGCCGCCATGGGCCATGTAGCCGATGATGGTGGCGTCCTCGCCGGAGAGCTGGTTGAAATCCTCGCCCATCGCCGCGCGCTGCTGCGAGACCCGCACCATGCTCGCGGTGGCATCCTTGACGCCGGCGATGTTCTTCAGCTCGAACAGCCGCTTCATGGTGTCGACCGACATGTCGATCACCGAACGCGGCGGGATGTTGTAGATGATGATCGGAATGCCGATCGCATCGTTGATCGCCTTGAAGTGCTGATACATGCCTTCCTGGGTCGGCTTGTTGTAGTACGGCGTCACGACCAGCACCGCGGTGGCGCCGGCTTTCTCGGCGTGCTCGGCGAGCTCGATCGCCTCCTTGGTCGAATTCGAGCCGGCACCGGCGATCACGGGCACCCGGCCCTTGGCCTCCTCGATGCACCACTCGACCACCCGCTTGTGCTCGTCGTGGCTCAGCGTCGGGCTCTCGCCTGTGGTGCCGACCGGCACCAGGCCGTGAGTGCCCTCGGCGATCTGCCAGTTCACGAGGCTGCGGAACGCCGCTTCGTCCACCGAGCCGTTTTTGAAGGGCGTCACCAAGGCAGTGAATGATCCCCGGAATTTTGTCTTGGCTGCCATGGACTTCCTCCAAACGCTTCAGGCTAAAGGCTAGGTCGACGGACCCTTGTTGTTGGCGTGCTTCACGTCCGTGCGACCGGCACCCGGTTGTTGCGAAACGCCATGAAAGGCAATTCATATCGGGTCTGGCCGACAGGCGAAAGGGCCGTACCGTACCTATTCCCAACGGTAATCTGCGGCGCGCGAAATCGTTTCCAGCCGCGATTTTGCCGTTGTGCTGGCGCAAACAGCCGCACCGGCAGGCTTCTTAGTATTTTGTGTACGTTTTCAATCAAATAAGAACCCATGGCCCAAACGACCAGATGATTCGGGGCCGCAGAGGACTTCTGTGATCCGTTCCGTTCGCGCAGGCACATTGCGGTCGACGGCGCTGGCGACGAGCCTGGCGCTCGTTGTCGGCCTTGCCGCCATCACGGCCGATGCCTGGGCTGCCGAGGATGCTCCAACTGCAAAGCAGGCTGCCCAAGACACGGCCTCCAAAAGCGCCGCCTCCAAGACCACGGCGAAGTCCACGGCTCCGAAGGCGGCGGCTTCAAAGCCAACGGCAACCAAACCCGGCGCCGCCAAGACAGACGCAGCCAAGCCCGACGCTCCCAAGACCAGCGCTGCCAAGACTGAAACTCACAAGACCGAGGCTCACAAGACAACGTCGTCCAAGTCCGGCGCGGTCAAGACAGACGGTGCCAAGGCCGCTCCTGCCAAGACCGAAGCTCACAAGCCAACGGCTCCGAAGACCCCGGAATCCAAGGGCACCACGTCCAAGACCAACACATCCAAGACCACCGCGGCCAAGCCCGCCGCTCCGGTTGCAACGGGAACTGTATCGAACAGGTCGGTGCCCGCGCCCGCACTGGTTCCGGCAACCCGCCAGCATGCCGCACCGATCGCGCGCAAGCCGGTGCTGCCTGCGGCCGTAGCCGCGACATCCTCGACGTCGCAGTCGGACAAGGAAGCGCTTGCAAGCGTCGTCGAGCTGCTGCGCAAGCGCAAGCCGGCGGACGCCACCGAGGCCGAGGCCTCGATCTCCGATCCGGTCGCGCGCAAGCTTGCCGAATGGCTGATCCTGCGCAGCGAGGACAACGGCGCCTCGGTCGAGCGCTACCGCGCCTTCCTCGATGCCAATCCGAGCTGGCCGTCGCAGACCTTCCTGCGTCGCCGCATCGAGGCCTCATTGTGGGACGACCGCCGCGACGACTCCGCGGTCTGGACCTGGTTCCAGAATGAATCGCCGGTCTCGGCCAAGGGCCGGCTCGCGCTCGCCAAGGTGATGATCGGACGCGGCGACCGCGGCAATGCCGAGCGCCTGGTCCGCGAGGCTTGGCGCAACGACGGAATGAGCGAGGACACCGAAAACACCGCGCTCGACCTGTTCGGCTCGCTGCTCACTGCCGGCGACCACAAGGCACGCATGGACACCATGCTGTACGGCACCGACAACGAGGCCGCCGGCATGCGCGAAGCCAAGCGCCTTGGCTCCGGCTACGTGGCGCTCGCGAAAGCACGCATCGCCGCCACCCGCAAGGGTTCGAACCTGCGCGCGCTGCTGGAAGCCGTGCCGAGCGAGCTTTCCGGCGACACCGGCTATTTGTTCGCCAGGATCCAGTTGCTCCGCCGCGAGGAGAAATTCGCCGAGGCCGCGCGGCTGATGCTGAGCGCACCGAAGGAAGCCTCCCGCCTCTACAATGTCGACGAATGGTGGATCGAGCGCCGGCTGCTGGCGCGCAAGATGATCGACACCAACGAGTTTCGCACCGCCTATCTGATCGCGCGCGACGCGGCGCTGCCGGCCCGCGACATCTACAAGACCGAGCAGGAATTCACCTCGGGCTGGATCGCGCTGCGCTTCCTCAACGATCCCGCCCTCGCCGCCCAGCATTTCGCGCGGATCGGCGTCGGCAGCGCCAACCCGACCGCGCTGGCGCGTGCCGGCTATTGGCAGGGCCGCGCCGCGGAGGCCGCCGGCCGCGGCCAGGAGGCGCGCGCCGCCTACGGCCGCGCGGCCGAGCAGTCCACCAGCTATTACGGCCAACTCGCGCGTGCCAAGCTCGGCCTGCCGCAGATCGAGCTGAACAGCGCGCCGCGCGGCCGCGGCGCCGAGCGGCTGGAGATCGTTCGCGCGGTGGCGCTGCTCTACGAAATCGACGCGCGCGAGCTCGCGATCCCGATCTTCGGCGACATGGGCGACAATGGCGATCCGGAAGCCCTCGCCGGCCTCGGCGAGCTCACCGGGCGCCACGGCGATGCCCGCGGCATGCTGCTGATGGGCAAGGCCGCGCTCAACCGCGGACTGCCGTTCGACCACTACGCCTATCCGGTCAACGGCATTCCGTCGTTCCGCCAGGTCGGGCCGGAGGTCGAGCAGAGCGTCGTCTACGCGATCGCGCGCCAGGAGAGTGCGTTCAATCCGGCGGTGGTGTCGCCGGCCCAGGCCTACGGCCTGATGCAGGTGACGCCGGACGCCGGACGTTATGTCTGCAAGCGCGCCGGCATCGGCTTCGACCTCAACCGGATGAAGACCGATCCGGTCTACAACGCGATGCTCGGCGCCGCCGAGCTCGGCGGCCTGCTCGAGGACTACCGCGGCTCCTATATCCTGACCTTCGCCGCCTACAATGCCGGCCGCGGCAGCGTGCGGAAGTGGATCGAGCGCTATGGCGATCCGCGCGATCCCAAGGTCGACGCGGTCGACTGGGTCGAGCTGATTCCGTTCTCGGAGACGCGGAACTACGTCCAGCGGATCATGGAAAACCTGCAGGTCTACCGCGCCCGGTTCGGCGGCGGCACCAAATTGCAGATCGAGGCCGATTTGCGCCGCGGCGCCAGCGTGGAATGAGCCGTCGCCACGGGTTTTCAACAGGCTTGGCGCCGTGCGCTTCCAGCCGCGATCCAATATCCGGCTAATTCATTGTTATACCTTGCATTTTAAGCATCCAGGCGCTCCGACGCCTGCCGATTGGCGCGATATATGAAGGCTCGGGGACGGCCGGCGGCCGAGCTGCCCTCAAATCACCTTGGCGCAATCTGAATCTGCCGCTTGCGGCTCAGCGCCCTCTCGGGCATATCGGCGCCATTGGAGACGTGGCCGAGTGGCTGAAGGCGGCGGTTTGCTAAACCGTTATAGGCTTGTAAAGGCCTATCGAGGGTTCGAATCCCTCCGTCTCCGCCATACTCATTGTGGTGTCCAGCCCGGAGACATGGGTAACAGGTCGTACCTAAGACATGGGTGACAACCTCGTGCCGAGCGGGTTGTCGAGGGGTTGCAGGGTTTTCTGCTCCAGGTCGAAGTATTCCAGATCATAGTGCATGAAGCTGACGAGCCAAATGCCGGCCCCTGGCCTGGACCGGTCGTCACCTCCGCGTGAATGAAACATCATTCCCGGCGCCGCGAAGCGAGCGCGCAACAAACCGCGCCCACGATCCCTGCATTGTTTTCTTTCACCTGAACATTTCCGGGGTAAGGCCATGCAGCAAGACAGTGGCATCCAATTCCAGGATCTCGACCAGGTTCTGCGTAACGCCCAGCTTCGCCGATCCGCCGACGTTGGCTTCTGGCTGCGACAGCGCTTCTCATCCAAAGCAGGCAGGCTCGTCGTCGCAACTTCGCTGGCTTGCATGGTTGTTGTGCTGGCGATCGTTGCTGCCCCGCGGCCGGTCTCAAGCGCTGCGCTAGGCAGCGAGTGGCAATGCAGCAAGGCGGCGTTTGTTTTGACGACCTGCCGTCAAGCCGACCCTGCGCGCTCATAGCAATCGGCCGCGTCCGGGGGTCGTACGGTAGCAACGTCAATTGACATGGGTGAAACCATTGTCCGGCGACTCCGTAGCTGGAGCGCCGGCCTATTTCTTCCATTTTGGCACTACGGGCCGGCTGGGGCCGTTCGGTCTTTCCCAGTCACGAACGGCCTCACTTTTAAGTCCATCTCTGACCTGCGTCAGCTTTCCCTCGGCTTGATTATTTGGCATCAAATGATCATGCAGCGTGCTCGAAGAATCCGCCGGCCGGTCGGGATCGGGCTGAAGGCGAAGAAATAAATGGATGTCCCAAGTCGCGGTCTCAGGTTAGCGATCTGTTTCGCGCTGGTTCTCGTTCTGCCTGCTGCGCAGACGCCGCCGACGCTGCATTCGCGGGACGAGTGGCGTGTAGTTGACAAGGAATGTCGCGACGTCTTGCCTCCGCAGGCAAAGATACAGGCATGCCTCAACCTGCTGAGCGATCGACGCCTCCCGACCGCCTATCTTGCGTCGATCAACAGCGAAATATCGAGCACGTTCCAAAGCTTGCGGGATTACGGCAACGCCATCAAGTACAAGAAGATCGAAATTGAACGCACCTCGGCGAAGCAGCTTTCTTCGTCGGATGAAGCGCTTCCTGCCAGTTTTGGCGCGATGTCTCTGCGTTACACGGAGCTCGGGACACTCCAGGCACTCAATCGCCAAACCAACTTCGGCAGTCAGTCGGATGAAGCCCGCCGAGGCGCCACTGAGGAGCAAAATACCTACAACCTTGCGCTTCAGTACAACCCGATGAACTACAGGGCATATCGATACCGGGCTGAAATTCGCAGCCAATTCTGCGAGAGCGCGTCCGCCGCTCAGGACATGGAGGCAGCGGTCAGGTTTGCCGAACAGGCTGGAGATCAGGACGCCGCTCGAGACTTCAAGCGTGTCACGCTAGGTGCTTGCGTTCCGGCTTGGCGGCGAGACTAGTCTACGAGACCCCATCAGACTGTCGTTCACCCGGTGGCGCACCCTGCGCCAGACCGCCGACCGTATTCCTACGGACCCTAGGTTGGCAGGCAATTTGCGATGTATCCGTGAATAGTTCGGCGCCGCTGTTCTCGATGTGCCGAACTCAGACATTCGGAGCACGCAAATGAACATGCATCATCGTTTTGAGACAGCTCGCGGACGTGGCGGACGAGAGTCGACGGTCAGCAAGATGTTGTCCGATCTCATCCTGGCCTGCCAGCAGATCGAAGCCGATATCGCGACCGAAGAACAGCGCGCGGGAATTTACGACCGATCGGACGCGAGGTATCCGATCTTGGCAAGGTCGCTCAATGAGCGGTACGCCAATCTCAAGCGAACCATCGCCACACTCGAACAGCGGGTCGCCGAGAGATCTCAGCACAAACTGGTCACCGACGCAGCATAGCTCGATCTTTGACCAACTTCCTGTACGCTGGCAGAGCGACCGATGCGATGAAGCATCAGTGCGGGCGCTGACCGACATCAGCCGCTGCCGCGGGTGGATGGATCGAGGTTCCGGTTCTCGCCCGGCGGGATCGGACCAAAGCCGGGATATCGGTACAAGCTCGGAGGAGCCACCTGTTCGCTTGGGCGGATGATGAAAGGCTGCCGCACGCGCCTATGATGCGCAGTTGCGGCGTCGGCAACCGCGCTCGACAGGAGCACAAGCGGCAGCATCAGGACCAGGGAAATACGTAAGCATACGCGCAAGGCAACACGCATCGTGATCACTCCGTCTCACCGAACAGGTGATCGCAGAACGTAGCGCCCTATTCTGCCCTGGCCTCTCACATGCGATCAAAACGGCGAGATCGCCAATCGATGACTTGCGAGTCATCGCGCATCGTGGGCCGTCTTGACCGGCCGCGGCAAGGCCTGCGCGCAGGCGACGCCGAGCAGCGCGAGGCCGCCGCCGATGACGTGGAATGGCCTGACCGGCTCACCCAGCATCACGATCGCGGCCGCGGCCGTCAGCACGGGCAGCAGGTTCATGAAGATCGCGCAGCGGTTCGGGCCAAGCTGCGCGACGCCGCGGATCCAGAGAAACGGCAGCACGACCGAGGCCAGCGCGCCGGCATAGACGATCAGCGGCCAGGTTTCGGCGTTGACCTGCCGCAGCGGCGCCGGCGTCGCGAGGAAGGCGGGAAACATCACGGCCAGCGCGCACAGCGCCTGCATGTAGGTGGATTGCCATCCAGTGATCGGCAGATTCCAGCGTTTCAGCAGCACGCCGTACAGCGCATAGACGATCGCGGCCAGCAGCATCAGCGCGTCGCCCGCATGCACGCCGTTCTGCAACAGCAAGGACAAGTCGCCGCCGCTGACGAGATAGACGAGGCCCGCAAACGACAGCGGCGCGCCGCAGATCATGCCAAGCGTCGGCGGTTCGCCGAGCAGCGCGGCACTGAGGGCGACCGTCAAGAGCGGCGTCAGCGCGGTGAACACCGCCATGTTGGTCGCGGTGGTGGTCTCGGCCGCCAGATACGACAGGCTCTGGAACAGGCACATCGCGAGGAAGCCGAGGATCGCGAGCGGACCGAGATGCGGCCAGATCGCATGGCGATTGCGCCAGGCGCCGCGCGCCACGAACGGAGACATCAGCAGCACTGCGACCAGCAGGCGATAGAAGGTGATCGCCTGCGGACCGATCGTGTGCGCCGAAAGGCGAGAGACGATGACGTTGCCTGCCCACAGCACGATGGCAACGAGGGGATAGAGAAGTGCAGCTTTTGACTTGAACATGACCCGGCAGCGCGTTGGTGAAGATCACACCAGCAACTAGCTGTCGCGCCGAAGTCCGTCTCACGCTAGACTGACCTCACCTAGCGAGATTGGGACATGCGAGATGAAGACGTGTTGGACGAGCTGATCACACGGCACCTCGACTATCACGCCACGGCGCGGCCGATGGCGGCCATGGAGATCGACTATCCGAGCGGCGCGTCGACCGGCCTGCACGCGCATCCGCGCGGCCAGCTGCTCTACGCGATCGAAGGCGTGATGGTCGTGCGCTGCACTGAAGGCACCTGGGTGGTGCCGCCCAATCGCGCGGTGTGGCTCGTGGCCGATCTCGAGCACGAGGTCCGGATGTGCGGCGCGGTCAAGATCCGCACCGTGTTCGTGGACGCCAACGCGGCTCCCAATCTGCCGCAGGCCAGCTGCGTGTTCGCGGTCTCGCCGCTGCTGCGCGAATTGTTCGTCGCCGCGATGCGCGTCCCGCTGGACTATGCGCCCGCGACCTCCGACGAGCGCCTGATGCGCGTGCTGCTCGACCAGCTGCGCGAAGTCGATGTGCTGCCGCTGCATCTGCCGATGCCGCGCGACGAAAGGCTCGCACGGGTCTGCGCCGCGCTGGTGGCCCGCCCGGACGATGGCTCCACAGCCGAGCAATGGGCACGCCGGCTGAAGCTGACGTCGAAGACCATCCATCGTCTGTTCGCCAGAGAGACCGGCATGACGTTCGGCGAATGGCGTCAGCAGGCACGTTTGCTGTTCGCGCTCGAACGCCTCGCGCGCGGCGCGCGCGTGGTCGATGTCGCGCTCGATGCCGGCTATGCCAGCCAGAGCGCCTTCACCGCGATGTTCCGCAAGCATTTTGGCGTGCCGCCCAACGCGTTCTATCGGTAAGCCGTCCACTGCAGCTGTGCTCCCTCTCCCCGTTCTTACGGGGAGAGGGTTGGGGTGAGGGGCTCCATCCGCGTATCCTATGATAGCTGCGTTTGCGGAGGCTCCCCCTCACCCGGATCACATTGCGCTTCGCTCCATGCGATCCGACCTCTCCCCGCACACGGGGCGAGGTGAAGCAGAGTCCGTTGCTCGACCTGACATAATCTCGTCGCGCTTTAGTGCTCCGCCGCCGACTGAGCCTCCGGTCCCAGCATCCATTCCCTGAACGCCGTGATCTTCGGAAGCGACTGCCGGTTGTCGGGACAGACGAGATAGTACGCGAACTCCTCCAGATGCGCGGTCTCGAGCAGCTGGACCAGTTCACCGCTCGCGATCTCATTGGCCACCATCGCGGCCGGCAGCAGGCCCGCGCCCTGCCCCGTCAGCACGGCCTTCAGCAGAAGGCCGCTGTCATCGAACGAGGGTCCGCGCGGCGTGCGAACCTCCGCGATGCCGTTGGCCTGAAACCAAAGGCTCCATCCCTTGCGATCGGCGTCATGCACCTGCGGCCAGCTTGCGAGCGCGCCAGGAGATGCCGGTCGGCCGAGGCGCGCCACCAGCGACGGCGATGCGACCGCCACCATCTCCACGGTGACGACGCGGTCGCTGCGCAGCCCGGGATAGCGGCCAAGGCCGTGGCGCACCGCGACGTCGACGCCGCTGCGCGAGAAATCGACCACTGTGTTGCTGGTGACGATCTGCAGATCGATCTCGGGATGCGCGCCCTGAAACGAGGCCATGCGGGGCACCAGCCAGGCTGATGCAAAGAACGGCGTGACGCTCACCGTCAGCGTGCCGACATCGACGGATGCCGCGACGCGGCGCGAGGCATCCGCGATCTGGCGAAACGCGTTGCGGATCGACGGCAGATAGTCGCGGCCGGCGTCGGTGAGATGGATGCCGCGCGGCACCCGCTCGAACAGCTTCACGCCGAGATCGGCTTCGAGCGTCTTGAGCATCTGGCTGACCGCACCCGGCGTCACGCATAGCTCCTTGGCCGCGAGCTTCACCGAGAGATGGCGAGCGGCGGATTCGAACGCCTTGAGCGCGTTCAGGGGTGGAAGCCTGCTTTCCATGATTTAGATTTTCTAATCTGAATCGTCCAGCAAATCTGGTTTGCTAACTCGGCCTTCCGGGCGCTCTATCAGCTTAATCCGATGCTGAAAGCCACGTCAATGCAGAGAAAGTCGAACCATGGAACTTAGATTTTCTAACCTTCTATGCCGCTCCCGACGGCCCCACTTTCTTGATGGAGCCAGGCCATGACCGAGGTCGCAAACAAGCTCGGCCTCCACGAGATCGCTCCAGGCGGCAAGACCGGCCCGCGCGTCGAGCGCATCAACGCGTCGCAAGCCGGCAGCCTGCCCGGCCTCCTGGACTTTCAATGGCTCGAAGCCGGACGCGGCCACATCCGCGGCCGCTTCGAGATTGCCGCAAAACACTTCTCGCCGCACGGGCTGCTGCACGGCGCAAGCATCGTCGCATTGGCCGATACCGCATGCGGGTTCGGCTGCCTCGCGTCGTTGCCGGATGGCGCCATCGGCTTCGCCACCGGAGAGTTGAAGACCAACTTCATCGGCGCCGCGCGTGAAGGCGGCGTGCGCTGCGAGGCGCGCCTCGTTCACGCCGGGCGCACCACCCAGGTGTGGGACGCCGAGATCCGCAGCGAGGCCACAGGCAAGACCATCGCGCTGTTTCGCTGCACGCAGATGCTGCTCTACCCGCGGAGCGTGGCCGGCGGTCGCGCGGCACAGGGAGAACGATGATGAGGAATGCCGTCATGCACGCCGGTTATCAACGAACCAAGCCGTTCTACGGCTGGTACGTGGTCGCAGCAGCCTTCGTCGTCACATTGATCGGCTTCGGCAGCGCCTACACATTCTCGTCCTTCGTCGAGTCCCTGCAGCGGGAGTTCGGCGTCTCGCGCGGCTCGGTGTCGCTGGTGTTCTCCTTCGCGGGCTTCCTGTATTTCGGCCTGGGGATGATCTCCGGTCCGCTTGCCGATCGCTGGGGCGCACGCAGGCTCGCTGGCCTCGGAATGGCGCTGGTCGGTCTCGGCATGGTGCTGGCGGGACAGGCCCAGACCATCCTCCAGGTCTACGCCGCCTACAGCATCGGGATCGGCGCCGGCGTCGGCTGCGCCTACGTTCCGACCTTGGGCGCCGTGCAGCGCTGGTTCGTCAGGCGGCGCGGTTTTGCGTCGGGCCTCGCCGTCAGCGGGATCGGGGTCGGCACATTGGCGATGCCGCCGCTCGCGACCTGGCTGATCACGAGCCTCGGCTGGCGCGATGCCTATGTCGTGCTGGGCGTTGTCGCCGCCGTTGCCGGGATCGGTGCATCGCTGCTGATCGCGGACGATCCGCGCCGCTACGGCACCGGACCGGACGGCGATCGGCTCGAGACGGTTTCGGGCGCGCCGCTCCGCCAGGGCGTCTCGATCCGCGGCGCGGTGCGGACCCCGCGCTTCGCCGGGCTCTATGCCGCCTGCCTGATCAGCGCGTTCGGGGTGTTCGTGCCCTTCGTGCACCTCGTGGCCTTTGCAGTCGATCATCAAGTCGCGCCGACGCTTGCCGTGCTGCTGCTCGGGATGATCGGGGTCGGCAGCACCGCCGGCCGCTTCTTCCTCGGCGGCATCGCCGACCGGGTCGGCCGCGATGCATTCCTGGTCGCGATGTATCTCGGCATGGCCGTCTCGCTGGCGATCTGGGCGATCGCCGGCACATTCTGGTCGCTCACGGTCTTCGCGCTGCTGTTCGGCCTGTTCTATGGCGGCTGGGTCGCGATCCTGCCCGCTGTGATCACCGACCATTTCGGCGGCCGCAATGTCGGCGGCATCATCGGCATCCTCTACACCAGCGTCGCTGTTGGCACGCTGCTGGGCCCGAGCGCCGCCGGCTTCGCCTACGACATCAGCCACAGCTACTTCATTCCGGTGGCGATCAGCGCAGCCGCCAACCTCGTCGCCGCCCTCATCGCAATGGCGACCATGCGAACGGCCTCGCCGATCGTTTCGGTTGCGCAGGCGTGATGCCCTCATGACGGTCGGCGATCCCTGTGCTAGCGTTCCGGGCTCACCTGCCCGATCGCTTCAAGACCTCTGTGATCACTCCGTTCGCCATGACCAATACCTGGACTTATCGGCGAGCGGACAGTGACGGCATCGTCGAGCTGGCATCGTGGCGCGGCGCCGGCTCGCTTTGCCTCAAGCCGCACTTCCACGACGAGAACCAGATCGTGCTGGTGCTGTCGGGGTCGCGCGCCTTTCGCATCGGCGGCGCGACCGTCACCGTGCCTGCCGGCCATGCCGCGCTCATTCCGGCGGGAATGCTGCATGCGCCGATGACGATGTCGGACGAGGAAACGGTCTGCCTGAACGCCTACGTTCCTGCCGGCCGCGTCTGCTCATCGGTGCGGATCATCCGCTTCGGGCAGCGTTGGCGGAACCTCGACGAGATCTCGCCTGAGCACATCAGCGAGATCGCCGACGACATCCTGTCGCGCGCGCCGTCCCACCCCGCCGGGTGCACCGGCAGGACGAAGCTCGGCATCGCGCTGACCGAGAGCGTCGCGCCGATCGGCGCGATTGCCGCCGGCTTCGGGCGAAGCCGCGAAGGGTTCAGCCGCATGGTCAGCCGCGAGCTCGGCATCCCGCCGCATACCTTCCGCCTGCTGGCCCGTCTCAATCTTGCCCGGCAATTGCTGCGCGCCGGCGAGCCGATTGCGGCAGTCGCAGCCGATGCGGGCTTTTCCGACCAGAGCCACCTCACCCGGCTGTTCCGCCGCACCTTTGGCACGACGCCGGGCGTCTACTGGCGCGGCTGAAGTGACGTCACAGACGTTCCAGACCGATTGGCGCGCCGCCCGCTAGCCTGCTCACCCTCACGAGGGTGAAGAATGGATACCCAGACAAGTCTTCTGTTGCTGGCGGCCGGGGTCGCCGGAGGCATCATCAATGCACTGGCGGGCGGCGCGACGCTCATCACCTTTCCGGCGATGCTCGCGGCAGGCCTGCCGGCCGTCATCGCCAATGCGTCGAATGCGGTGGCGATCTTGCCGGGCCATTTGATCGCAGCGCTTGCCGATCGCAGCAAGCTGCCGCCGCCGACGCGGCGCACGATCAGCTTCGTCGCGGTCGCCACAGTGGGCGGCGCGGTCGGAGCCGGCGTGCTGTTGCTGCTTCCCGAGCGGCTGTTCGTGCTGCCGGTACCAGCCTTGATTGCATTCGCAACGTTGCTGTTCGGCTTCGCGCCGCAGATCCAGAGATGGACCCTCGGGCGCGAGAGGGCCGCAGCGCTGCCCTCGACCGGCGCGAGCGGTGCTATCCTTGGATTGTCGTGCGTCTATGGAGGGTTCTTCGGTGCCGGATTAGGCGTCATCCTGACCGCGGTGCTGTCGATCACCGAGCCCAACGACATCAGAGCGATCAAGGCGTTGAAGAACCTGCTCGCAACCTGCGTGTCGCTCGCTGCCACATTTATCTTTGTCTTTCAGGGAGCAGTGCGGTGGCCGGAGACCTTGGCGATGCTGCTCGGCGCCATGATCGGCGGCTATGCCGGAGGCTTCCTGATCCGGATCCTTCCTGGCCACATCGTCCGGCAGTTCGTCATCGTGGCCGGAGCGCTGATGACCGTGATCTACGCGGCGCGATACTGGTTCTAGGTGGAGCGAGGGAGCCGAGGCTCCCATCGATATCGGTTGGCTTAGTGCGTCGTCATCCAGGCGCGGGCTTCACGCTGGGCAGCCGCGATCTCGACATCGGACATCTGCTCGGCGACTTCGCGGCGGTGCGCGATCGCGTCAGTACGTCCCTTGAGCGCCGCCAGGTTGAACCATTTGTGCGCCGCGATGAGGTTGACCACACCGGAGCGGCCGCTCGCCCAATACATGCCACGTTCGAACAGCACGTCCTGGATTGCCGTTGCGGCAACCGGGACAGCGCTTTCCTGATCGATGACCCCCTGAAACATTCTCATTCCCCTTTTTGTTGTTGGCCGCCCTCCCCCGAGCGCGGCCCCCGCCCACTGTTAAAACTACCCTGTCATTCCCCGGGCTGATCTCTTGATCATGCCCCGCGCCGATCCTTGGGATCACCGCGTGCCGGTTACCGGCTTGTTGGGATGATCATGGCCCATCAAATTTGAAGAGCGGTTTAAGTATCGCGATGAACGGGATGTAAATCGGCACCGTCAGCGGCGCCTCCAGGAATCGCAGAAGTGCCTGCGCCGCAGGCACTTCCTTGCATTCGTGAACGCCGGTTTACCCTGGTGCTTGGGACAACGATAACCATGGCGGACATTGGCCGCGGGCGCCGGCAGGTCTGCCAGGCAATCAGGTTCGAAATTGACGGAGGGGTAGCGCGACCAACGGTCGAGCCGCGGAACGGCGCGCGGTCGGGTGCAGAGACAAAAGCAACGCGAGGCCGTCAGGCCCGACGTCGATCCGGAACGGGGATGGGGAAAGTGGCTGCCGGGCGCGGACTGCGCGGGCCGCCGGAACGAGGGGGTCGGCGAACACGTCAGGACCAGATTTCAGCTCGGCATTCTCGCCGGTGAAATTGCGGAACCAAGCGGGCTCCGCACCGAACGAAGAAATCTCTGTTTCTTCTGCCGGACCGGTTTTGGGAAGGTTGCCCTCTCCGAAATTCGATCCAGCCGTTTGACCTGATGTCTCGCCGACACCCTCTTTCGTCAGCCAGAGCCTTGGGGGTGGGATGTGCCTTTCAGCAGTCCGTCCGCTGGCTCTCGCGACGTGCCGGCGTCAAGCCGCCGGCAATCCTCTCAAGGCGAGAGGCTTACTTCTTCTTGGCGACCTTGCGGGTCTTCTTCGCAGTCTTCTTCACTGCGCTCTTCGCCTTCTTCGCCTTCTTCGCCTTCTTTGCCTTCTTAGCCATGTTGCCCTCCAGTATGTGAGATGGCTCTTACTTCGCTGCGTGCACTCGGGAATCGATATGCACTACTTCCCGAATACACCAACAGACCGAAAAAAACAGTGTCCCGCTTAAGGAAGTGTTGACGCAGCGCTGGCAGTGCGCACCGTGCGCGCCGCCGTTCAAATCGACGCGTCATTCGCGCGACGATGCAAGAAACGCAACGGCCGCCGACATCGGCATTTGTCAACGTTGCAGGAAACGCCTTCTGTTGTAGGCTTTTCTTGAATTCGCATTCGAGCGATCGACGCGCGACCGTCATTGCGTTGAGTCGCGAGCGCCGACGAAAAGCGGCGCGTCGCCGACGCCGAGTCGTAATTTTTGGCAACGAAAAAATTTTCGTGGGTAAGACGGGTTTTGCCTCGTTTGAGGTCATCCGAACCGGATTTGCGAACGAATCGCGGCTTCGGCGATTCGGCGCCGATGGCGCCGGCGCGCCGTGAACGGAGGGTGTGAGGCAGGATCACGCCGCGTTCACGCGCGCGCGACGACGCCGGAGGTGACGGCAAGGAAGCATGCAAGGGAGCATGATCCGGCTGGATCATGCGCCAAGGACAACATCGTTGTCCTGTTGTTCAGATGCCGAGCTTCGACTTCAAGAGGTCGTTGACCGCCTGCGGGTTCGCCTTGCCGCCCGACGACTTCATCACCTGGCCGACGAACCAGCCGACCAGTTGCGGCTTCGCCTTCGCCTGCTCGACCTTGTCGGGATTGGCCGCGATGATGTCGTCGACCACCTTCTCGATCGCGCCGAGGTCGGTGACCTGCTTCATGCCGCGCGCCTCGACGAGCGCGCGCGGATCGCCGCCTTCCTGCCAGACGATCTCGAACAAGTCCTTGGCGATCTTGCCGGAAATCGTTCCCTCGCCGATCAGGTCGACGATCGCGGCGAGTTGCTCCGCCGACACCGGCGAGGCTGCGATCTCGACGCCTTCCTTGTTGAGGCGACCGAACAGTTCGTTGATCACCCAGTTGGCGGCGAGCTTGCCGTCGCGCGCCTTGTCGGCAAGACCTGACAGCACCGTCTCGTAGAACTCCGCGCTCTCGCGCTCGGCAACCAGCACGCTCGCATCATAGGGCGACAGGCCGAAGCCCGTAATAAAACGGGACTTCTTCTCGTCCGGCAGTTCCGGCAGCTGCGCCTTGAGATCGTCGACGAAGGCCTGGCTGAACTCGAGCGGCAACAGATCGGGATCGGGGAAGTAACGGTAGTCGTGCGCCTCTTCCTTGGAGCGCATCGAACGGGTCTCGCCCTTGTTCGGGTCGAACAGCCGGGTTTCCTGGTCGATCGAGCCGCCGTCCTCGATGATCTCGATCTGACGCCGTGCCTCGTACTCGATCGCCTGGCCGATGAAGTTGACCGAGTTCATGTTCTTGATTTCGCAGCGGGTGCCGAACGCGGTCTCGCCGTAACGGCGCACCGAGACGTTGACGTCGGCGCGCAAATTGCCCTTCTCCATGTCGCCGTCGCAGGTGCCGAGGTAGCGCAGGATCGAGCGCAGCTTGGTGACGTAGGCCTTGGCCTGCTCGGCGTCGCGGATGTCTGGCTTGGAGACGATCTCCATCAGCGCGACGCCGCAACGGTTGAGGTCGACATAGGACATCGTCGGAGACTGATCGTGCAGCAACTTGCCGGCGTCCTGCTCCAGGTGCAACCGCTCGATCCCGATCGTGACGCTGCGGCCGCCGTCGAGCTCGAGCGACACCTCGCCCTCGCCCACGATCGGCGACTTGTACTGGCTGATCTGGTAGCCCTGCGGCGAGTCCGGATAGAAGTAGTTCTTGCGGTCGAACACCGAGCGCAGGTTGATCTTCGCATTCAGCCCGAGACCGGTGCGCACCGCCTGGCGGACGCACTCCTCATTGATCACGGGCAACATGCCCGGCATCGCGGCATCGACCAGCGAGACATGGGAATTGGGCTCGCCGCCGAACGCGGTCGATGCGCCGGAGAACAGCTTTGCGTTCGAGGTGACCTGGGCATGGATCTCCATGCCGATCACGACCTCCCAATCGCCGGTGGCGCTCTTGATCAGCTTGTGCGGGGCGGCAGATGCGGTCATGGATCTCGGTTTCCGGATAAAGGATATCTGGGATGGATTGGGCTTCGCGCAACCGATCGCGCCAGTCAAGCCGCCTTGCACCTATGGACCCCCTCATGGTGAGGAGCGCGGAACGCGCGTCTCGAACCATGAGGCCCCGCCGGCGGCCTACATCCTTCGAGACGCTTGCTTCGCAAGCTCCTCCAGCGACAAAGGCGAAGCCTTTGCGCGGGGATGAGGATAGACGGTGTCGATGGGCGGCCGAAATCTAGAGCCCGCGCCGGAACTGCTGGTACGCCTTGCTCGAGCGCAGCGCGTCGGCGCCGCCCGCGATCAGCTGGTCGACCTGCTCCGGCGGCAGCGACAGCCGCGTCGGGATGGCGTTCAGGATGCCGGCGCGGTCCGGCCCGAGCCGGTCGAAGCCGAGCCGCTCGACATAGATCGCGACGTCGCCGCATTTCCAGCCGGCGCCGACGCCGAGCCGGCTGCGCTCCGCCGCCGACAGCCCGCAGCGCCAGCGCTTCAGCTTGCCGGACCAGTCCTCGGCGAGCGCCGTGAAGGCGGCGTAGCTGGAGCGCACGCTGGCATCGATCGCGGTGTCGGCGGCTGCGGACACCAGTTCGACGCCGCTCGGCCCTTCGAGCGTCTGCACGAAGTCGCCGGAGATGCCGCGGCCGGCGTCGACCACCAGGAACAGGATGCGCTTTAGCTTGGCCGCTTGCCGTTCGTTCAGCGGCTCATAGGGCCGTTGCGCGGCGAGCAAGCCGATGCTCAGTCCCGACAGGCCGTAATTGTCGACGAGGCCGCCATCGAGCAGCTTGACGTAGCGCATCGAGCCGTCGCGGTAATGCGCCTGGGCCTCGGCGTAGGCGCGCAGCAACGGCTGTGCGTTCGGATCGTTGCGCACCCGCTCGAGCCAGGCCGGCAGCGGCGCGGCGCAACCGCCGGGATAGGTTTGCAGCACGATCGGGGCGAATGCCAGCGGCACCGCGGCCGATGCCGCCACCGCTTCGGCGACACGATACGATCTGATGTCGCTGCACAAGGCGTCGAACGATGTCTTGCCGTACACGAACGGCGTGCGGTTGTAGATATCAGACGCGTTGATCCAGACCCGCGGCCGGCGATCGTCGGCCAATGCATCGAACCGCGCGCCGTCGAACAAATTCTGATCGAGCCAATCGGTGAACTGGCTGTCGTTGACGCCGCCGCCGAGCGCGCGCCCGATATTGCCGAGCGAGATCCGGGTCTTCAGTCCCTCCTCGGCGTTGCGCAGCAGGAAGCGCTGGCGGAAATCGTCGAGCGCCGCGCGGCGCTTCAATCCGAAATAGGCGGCGGTGACCGATCCGCCGGAGACGCCGGAGACGAAGTCGACGCGGTCGAGCAGCGTCTTCGTGCCCGCCGCGCTCGACCGCGTATGGTCAAGCTCCTCCAGCACGCCGAAGGAAAACGCCGCCGCGCGGGTGCCGCCGCCGGAGAACGATAGCGCGAGCAGCAGATCATCTTCGTAGGCCGGAATGTCGCGGGCGCTGCTGTTGTCGGCGAGCGCGGCGCCGAGCGGTACGTTGCCGGGCAGATTGTAGACGGAGGCGCAGCCGGCAAGGCCCGCCGCCACCACGGCCACCAGCATTGCTGACAGCCATCCCCCTATGCCCGACCCACGCACGAATACTCTCTTTTGCCGCTGGCCCCCGCCCGGTTCCATTAGCCTATCACGGCCAATCTGGGCGGCGGCATGGCGGCCGAAACAGGGTTAATGCTCGCGGTGCCTCCGCACCGGCGTCCTTTAGCCGCGCTGCGCCAGCAGCGTGGCAACGATCCGCTCCCACTCGGCTTCGAGCGTATCCTTTGCGACCGGCTGGCCGGCCTGGCGATACCAGTAGCCGGCGTTGCCGAGATCGCCCTCGACGCGATGCAGATAAGCATGCACCCAGGCCGAATTGGCGTCGCCCTCATCCTGCGCGATGCGGTGCGCCTGGTCCCAATCGCCCTTCTTCGCCCACCACAACGCGGCGAGCGGCGGCGACAGCGCCGCATCGGGCGCGGCGTCAGCGAGACTGGCGCGGAAATCCGCCATCGCTCACCACCATTTGGGCGCCGTGAAGCGGCCCGTCGCCTGCTCGATCACCTCGCCGAGCGAGAACAGCGTCTCCTCGTCGAACGGACGGCCGATCAGTTGCAGGCCGAGCGGCAGGCCTTGCGAGTCCTTGCCGGCGGGCACGGCGATGCCCGGCAGGCCCGCCATGTTCACAGTCACGGTGAAGATGTCGTTGAGATACATCTCGACCGGATCGGCGCCGCCCTTCTCGCCGATGCCGAACGCCGCCGACGGCGTCGCCGGCGTCAGGATCGCATTCACGCCCTTGGCGAAGCAGTCCTCGAAGTCCTTCTTGATCAGCGTCCGCACCTTCTGCGCACGCAGATAATAGGCGTCGTAGTAACCGGCCGACAGCACATAGGTGCCGATCAGCACGCGGCGGCGCACCTCGTCGCCAAAACCATCGGCGCGGGTGTTCTCGTACATCTCGATGATGTTCCTGCCCGGTTCGCGCAGCCCGTAGCGCACGCCGTCATAGCGCGCGAGGTTCGACGAGGCCTCGGCCGGCGCCACGATGTAATAGGCCGGCAGTGCATATTTGGTGTGCGGCAGCGACACCTCGACGAGTTCGGCGCCGGCGGCCTTCAGCCACTGCGCGCCCTCGCTCCAGAGCTTTTCGATCTCGGCCGGCATGCCGTCGAGCCGATATTCCTTGGGAATGCCGATCTTCATGCCCTTCACGGACTTGCCGATCGCGGCCTCGTAATCCGGCACGGCGATGTCGACCGACGTGGTGTCCTTGGGATCGTGCCCCGCCATCGAGCGCATCAGGATCGCGGCATCGCGCGTCGAGCGCGCGATCGGGCCGGCCTGGTCGAGCGAGGACGCAAAGGCGACGATGCCCCAGCGCGAGCAGCGGCCATAGGTCGGCTTGATGCCGACGGTTGCGGTGAACGCGGCGGGCTGGCGGATCGAGCCGCCGGTGTCGGTCGCGGTCGCGCCCATGCAGAGAGCCGCCGCCACCGCCGAAGCCGAGCCGCCGGACGAGCCGCCCGGCACCAGCGTGGTGTTGGAGCCCTCGCGCCGCCACGGGTTGGTGACCGGGCCGAAGCACGAGGTCTCGTTCGACGAGCCCATCGCGAACTCGTCATTGTTGAGTTTGCCGAGCAGCACCGCGCCGTCGCGCCAGAGCTGCGAGGTCACCGTCGACTCGTAGGGGGGAATGAAATTGCCGAGGATCTTCGAGCACGCCGTGGTCCTGATGTCGCGGGTCGCGAACAGGTCCTTGATGCCGAGCGGGATGCCGGCGAGCGGTCCGCCCTCGCCTTTTGCAATTTTCGCGTCGGCGGCCCTCGCCATCTCGCGGGCGCGGTCGGGCGTTTCGAGCACATAGGCATTGAGCACGCGCGCGGCTTCGATGGCGGCGAGATGCGCATCGGTCAGTTCGCGAGCGGTGAAAGACTTGCTCGCCAGGCCCTCGCGGGCCTCGGCGATCGTCAGCGATGTCAAATCAGTCATTTATTGATCGGGCTGCAGAAGAACGGAGACAGGGTCTTGTCGTTGGCGGGGTCGTCTTGGCGTGCCAGGTTATTTGCCTTGGCGTTTTCCTTGGCGCGCTCGGCGTCGAGCGCCTCGAGATGGTCGAGCACGGCGTCCATCGCGGCGTTGGGATCGGCGACCTTCCCCTTGCGCTCCATGGCATCGAGGAAGTCCATATAGGCCTTGTAGGCCTTCTCATCGTCGCACAGCAGACACATTGGGTTTTGTCGCTTTTGTTTGACGCGTTTCCTTCACGCGAACCGGGATCCACTTCGCTCGAAAACGCCTTGCTTGCGTTACTCGACCACCTTCGGCACCAGGAAGAAGTCGTTCACGGTGTCGGGCGCGTTGCGGACGATGACGTCGGCGATCTCACCATCATTGACCACGTCGGCGCGCTTCCTCATCTCCATCGGCGTCACCGAGGTCATCGGCTCGACGCCGTCGATATTCACTTCCGACAGCTGCTCGACAAAGGCCAACATCGCGTTCAGCTCGCCCTGGAGATGGGGAACTTCGGCGTCGCTGACCGCGATCCGCGCCAGATGCGCGATGCGGCGGACGGTCGTGGCGTCTACGGACATTATATAGGGCCTCGGGGCTGAAAGGTCAGCCTGCCGTATAGCAGAGGCCGGTTTTGCGCCGCAACCGCGCGAATTTGCCCGCCCAATGGGGCTTTGGAGCCCATCCGTCGACCGGGCAAGACATCCTGCCACGCATTCCGGCTGCGAAACGCACGATGAAACCACTTCGCGGCCGCCGCGAAGTCGTCCCGAAACATTCACGGCGCCTACTTGACCCAAACAAAAAGTTCGGAGCGCGTCATGTCAATGCTCAACGGCAGCCCCCGCCCGGAGGGCTGGGACCCCGCCCTCTGGTCGATCGGCACGGCGCTGGGGGTCGCGATCCTCTACGTGGCATGTCTGGTCTGAAAGAGCTGGCGCGTCAGGCCTGAGACAGAGCCCCCATCCGCGCCAGCGCGGCACCCGCCAGCGCGCGGGTCAACTCGGCCGCCGGCATTTCCTTGCCCATCCGCACCGCCTGCCCGGCCCACAGATTGGTGAAATCGACCTTGCCCTGCTTTTCGGCAGCCGCCTTCAGCGGTCCGAGGGCGGTCGCGGCGTGCGGGAACGCCGGCGCATCCGGCGAGATCGGCCCGACCTCGCGCATCACGCGGTTGGCGACGCCGCGCGCCGGGCGGCCGGTCATCACATTGGTGATGACCGTCGATTCGTCGCTCGCCTGCGCCAGCGCGATACGGGCTTGCGCCGTCACCTTGGACTCCGGACAGCGCAGATAGGCCGAGCCGACCTGCACGCCGGAGGCGCCGAGCGCGAATGCCGCTGCGATCCCGCGTCCGTCGGCAATGCCGCCGGCCGCGACAACCGGCACCTTCACCGCATCCACCACCTGCGGCAGCAGCGAGAACGTGCCCGGCTGCTCGGCGATGTTGTCGGTCAGGAACATGCCGCGATGGCCGCCGGCATCGGCGCCCTGCGCGATGATGACGTCGGCACCGTTCTCCTCGAGCCAGATCGCCTCCTTCACCGTCGTCGCCGACGACATCACGGTGGCGCCGGTGGCTTTCACCCGCTGCAACAGGTTTGCCTCAGGCAGGCCGAAATGGAAGCTGACGACCTCAGGCTTCAACTCTTCGACCACCGCGCAGAACGCCGTATCGAACGGCGCGCGGTTCGCCGCATTGATCGCCGCATTCGGATCGAGGCCGCGCTCGCGGTAATACGGCGCCAGCCGCTGCCGCCAGTTCGCCTCGCGCGCCGGATCGGCGTCGACCGCCTTGTGGCAGAAGAAGTTGAGGTTGACCGGCGCTGAGACGCGCTGGCGAATGATGTTGACCTGCTCGCGCGCCTTCTCGGCCGACAGCATCGCGCACGGCAGCGAGCCGAGCCCACCGCCCTGCGCCACCGCAATCACCAGCTCCGCATCCATCACGCCGGCCATCGGCGCCAGCACGATCGGGAATTCGGTCTTGAAGCGATCGATCAATCGACGGTCAGGCCACATGGTGTGCCTCGCACTTGTTCAGGTCAAAGAGGAAAGAGAGTTGCGCCGGCCCTGCAGCGACTGCTCGGCCTCGGCGACGATGCGACCGACGATCTCGGTCGCCGGAACGATATCATGGATCAGGCCGACGGACTCGCCGGCAAACACCGCGGCGACATCGAAATTAGCCGCGGCCTTCGCGGCGGCATACTCCACCGCGACCTCATCCGCGCGCTGCATCAGTTCGATCTCGCGCCCGCTCCAGCGCCGCAAATGATCGTTGGCAAGCGACCGCGCGGTGAACGGCGCCGGCCACATCAGCTTGCGCGACCAGTCGAACACCACGCCGCGCACCGTCTCGCCGCTCTTTGCCGCACAGATCAGCTGCTTGGCCTGCTCGGCCGCGTCGGCCTCAACGCTGGCGTAGAAGCGCGTTCCCATCAGCACGCCGGATGCGCCGAGCATCATCATCGCCGCGAGGCCCCGGCCGTCCGCGATGCCGCCGGCCGCGACCACAGGCACGCGCCCCGCCGCGAAATCGATGATCGCCGGCACGATGTCGAGCGTGGTGCGCGATGCGCCGTGACCGCCCGCCTCCGTGCCCTGCGCGATCAGGATGTCGGCGCCGCAATCGAGCGCTTGCTGTGCCATGTCCTCGCTCTGCACCTGGCAGATCAGCAGCGCGCCTGCGGCCTTGATCTTCGGCGCGAATGGCGCGGGATCGCCGAATGACAGCATCACCGCGCGCGGCCGCGCATCCAGCGCGATGTCGATCAGCTCGGGCTGCCTGGCGAGGCTCCAGGTGATGAAGCCGATGCCGAACGGCTTTGCAAAACCCTTCACCTTCGCGGTCTCGGTCTGCAGCCGCGTCTTGTCGCCGTAGCCGCCGCCCAGAATGCCGAAGCCGCCGGCATCGCTGACCGCCTTGACCAGCGCGCTGCCGGCAATCGTGTCCATCGGCGCGAGCAGGATCGGATGCTCGATGCCCAGACGTGCCGTCAATTCGGTGCTGATCGGCATGCGCTTGCTCCCTGTTCTGGACTTGCTGTTCTGGACTTGCAGCCTAAGCGGGCTTAACATTCTGTGAAAATGAATACTAGAGAACGCTACCATCTCTAAAACGAAACGGTGGTCCCCGATGGAATTGACCGACCTGCTCACCTTTTCCACCGTCGCCCGGCTCGGCGGCATCACCCGGGCCGCCGACGAGCTGAACACCGTGCAGTCCAACGTCACCCAGCGCATCAAGGCGCTGGAGGCCGAGATCGGCACGGCGCTGTTCGAGCGCCACAGCCGCGGCATGTCGCTGACCGGCGCCGGCCGTCGCCTGTTGCCGTATGCGCAGCGCATGGCGGCGCTGTCGCGCGAAGCCGTGCTCGCCGCGCGCGACGATGGCGAGCCGAAGGGTCCGTTGTCGATCGGCTCGATGGAAACCACCGCCGCGGTGCGGCTGCCAACGCTGCTCGCCGAGTTTCATCGCCGTTATCCGGCGGTGCGCCTGACCTTGCGCACCGCGCCGACCGCGGACCTCGTGGCCGCCGTGCTCGACGGCTCGCTCGATGGCGCCTTTGTCGCCGGTCCGATCGAGCATGCCGAACTGTCGGCGACATCGGCCTTCACCGAGGAACTGGTGCTGGTCACCGCGCAGCGCTGGAAATCGCTGGCCGCCTTGCGCGCCGGCACGCCAGAGTCGGGCCCGACCGCGCTGGTGTTCCGCACCGGCTGCACTTACCGGCAGCGCCTCGAACAGGTGTTCACCGAGTTCGGCTGGCCATCGGCCGTCCGCTTCGAGTTCGGTACGCTCGACGGCATGGTCGGCTGCGTCGCCGCCGACATGGGCGTCACCCTGCTGCCGCGCGCCGTCGTCGAACGCGATCACGTCCAGCGCGACATCAACATCCACAAGCTCAACCCGCAGCATGCGCATGTCGAGACGCTGTTCATCCAGCGCCGCACGGCGCATCAGTACAGCGCCTTGCAGGGGCTGGCCGCGTGCCTTCCCGGCGACGACCGTGTGATCGCCGCCTGACCGGCGTTTTCGCATGGACGCCTGCCCGCAGCCGGGCTTTGCCTCGGCGCGCGGCTGCGTGCTAATCGCAAGGGCATGCCCGCCCCCATCCTTCCCTTGATCGAAGCTGCGCCGCACTGGCCCGAGCGCGGCGCGCTTGTCGGCCTCGACCTCGGCACCAAGACCATCGGGGTCGCCGCCTCCGATCCCGACCGGCGGCTCGCCACCGGCGTCGAGACCATCCAGCGCAAGCAGTTCAAGGTCGACGCGGCGCGGCTGCTCGCGATCGCCGCCGAACGCAATGCCGTCGGCTTCGTGCTCGGCCTGCCGATCAACATGGACGGCAGCGAAGGTCCGCGCGCGCAATCGACCCGGGCCTTTGCCCGCAACCTCGCCGGCCTCACCGCGCTTGCGATCGGGCTGTGGGACGAGCGGCTCTCGACCGCGGCGGTCGAGCGCGAGTTGATCGGGATGGACGTCAGCCGCGCCCGGCGCGCCGAGGTGATCGACGAGCACGCCGCGATCTTTATCCTGCAGGGCGCGCTGGACCGGCTCGCGAAGCTGCGCGGGGAACGCTGACCGTGGCCGTGGTGATCGCGGCGCTGCTGCCGGTGTTCCTCTTGATCGTGCTCGGCTTCGTCCTGAAACGCACGCTGATGCCGCTCGATACGCAATGGCACGGGCTGGAGCGGCTGACCTATTACGTGCTGTTCCCGGTGCTCCTGGTGCAGACCCTGGTGAAGGCTGACCTGACCACGGTGCCAGTCGCTGGCGTCGGCGGCGCACTGCTGCTCGCGGCGCTGGTGATGTCGCTGTTCTGTCTCGCGCTGCGCGGCCCGCTGGCGCGCGCCGGGGTCGACGGCCCCGCCTTCACCTCGATCTTCCAGGGCGCGACCCGCTGGCAGACCTATGTCGCGCTGTCGGTGTCGCGCAATCTCTATGGCAGCACAGGCCTTGCCCTGGCTTCGGTCGCGATGGTCGCGATCATCCCGCTGGTCAATGTGTTCAGCGTCGCCGTGCTGGCGAAATATGCCTCGTCCGAGAAGCGTTCGACCGGCGCCATCGTGATGACTGTCGTGCAGAACCCGCTGATCTGGGCCTGCGTCATCGGGCTCGTCATCAATGTCGCGCACATCCCGCTGCCGCAGATCTGGCATGACGTCGCCGACGCGCTCGGCGGCTCGTCGCTGGCGATCGGCCTGCTCGTCACCGGGGCCGGGCTGCATCTGGAAGGCATCTTCCGGCCCAGCCTCGCCGCGAGCATCGCGCTGGTGCTGAAACTCGTGCTGATGCCCGTCCTGACCGTCGCGCTCGCGGTGTGGTTCGGCGTTACCGGGTCCAATCTCGCCATCGTCGCAGCCTGCGCCGCGGTGCCGACCTCGCCGTCAGCCTATGTGCTGGCGCGCCAGATGGGTGGCGACGCGCCACTGCTCGCCCAGATCATCACGCTGCAGACGATTTTGGCTGCGATCACGATGCCGATCGTGATCGCCGCGGTCGGGCCCTAGAGGGTGTATCCGAGCGGCCTGGAATAGCGCCGCGCCTATCGGCTGCTACCAGACTTCGCGATAGTTCGCGAACTTGCGCAGGGTCTTGTCATAGCGGGCCGGTACGATCCAGGGCAACAGAAGCCTGAAGATCGCGTTCGGAAGCGGAGAGCGAAGCCGCACATAGAGATCGAGCGGATCGAGGTCGTGCCGCATCCGGAATTTCGGTTCGTAGCTGAGACCCGTGCTTCGAAGCCACCTGTAACCGTTGGCGATCGCCCAATTCATCATGTCGCGAATGGTGTAGTAATAAAGATGAAGGTCGAGTGCGACGCCATAGTCGAGGCCGACATACTCCCAGAACAGACTGTCGCCTTCGACCATGCAAAGGCTGAAGGCGATCACCTTCCCGCCACGGCGCCAGATGAAGAAGCGGACCTTGTCCTTCATGTCGCTGCCGAGCCGGCGGAGATAGTCGGCTGTCAGTTTCTCGAAACGGAATTTCGAACGGTCGAAGACCTGCAGGTAGAGCGGATAGATCTCGTCGACGGCATCCCTTGCGTCGTCGGTGACGGTAAGAGCTATGGCTTCACCGTCGGTTGCCTTGAATTTCTTGCGGAGCTGCCAGCGCGCCGACCGCGGCAGCGCATTTTGCATGTAAGCATCGAAGTCGTCGTGCTCGATATTGAGCGCCGTCATCGGCATGCTCGGCGCGCGGGCGAAGCCGCGCCGGACGAAGCAATCCAGCACCGGCCTATAGCGCGCGGGGAATTCCTTCAGGACGATGAGCTGCGCCCGGCACGATCTTGCGAGCGTGACGATTTCGCTGCAAAGAATCTCGGCGATCTTGCCGGACGGCACCGTGCTTGATCCCGCAAGATGCCCTTCCCCGGCGAAGCATCCGACCATCAGGGTGCGCATTCTGAGAAACCCGGGAACGAAGCGTCGGATGCGCGCCAGCAACGGCTGCCATTCCGCTCCGAGTCCTTCGAGAACGTCCTGGTCGAGAAGAAAAAACGGCTGGACGGCATGGAGACAGCCTGCCCGGTCGATGATCGCGAAGTACCGGTACTCGACGCGCTCGCGGAGCGTGTCCTCCAGGATTTCGTAGTAACGGTGATCCTTGCGCAGATCGGCGAAACTGGCCTCCCAAGCGGGACAACCGGCGATTTCGTCGCGCGTCACGATCTTTACGCGAAATGGCGCTGTAGCAGCCGCCGCGTCCGCTACGCTTGTTGTATCAGCCAGACTGACTGCGTCTGACGCCAACGCAATGCTCCGGGTGATGAAAAGTCTTTCAATACAGTATCAATGTACCTGATTTGGCCGCGGGCTCCTGTGCCATCCGCGCAACAAATCAATTCTTTCGAAGCCGCGTCTCTTTCGAAGCTGTCTCCCGCGATAGACCGGCCCGCCGGCGCAGTAGCGCCACAACTCGCCCTTGTGCTTCAGCAAGCAGCGAAGGCCTGCAACAATGGGCGCGGCTCGTATGGCTTCGCCTTATCGTCGCTATTTTCCAGACGAACCGACGAACGCCGTATCGAGCACGTCACCGATCGGCTGCCAGCTACGGCCATCGAACTGAAGCAACCGCAATTGCTCGACCGGTCGGAACTGAGCGGTGTTGATCTTGATGCCGGGGAGCAGAGCGGACGCCTGATAATCCCTGAGCGCCGCAGCCTGCTTCATGACGTTCTCACGCGACAGGTCGTTGCCGCATTGCCTGAGCACCTCGACCATCGTTTCGGCGGCGGCATAGCCGTAGACTGCCGCCGCGTCATCCTTGCCGCCGGCTTTAGTATACTTGTCCAGGAAGCTGTGCCAGCCGCCCTGCTCCGTTCTCCAGGCCGGATCGCTCGCATCCTTCAGGAACGCGGCGGTGATGACGCCGGTCGCATTCTCCGTGCCGGCCGGCTTGAGCACCGTCTCGATCGATGACGCCATCTGATTCACGACAAACACCGGCCGCCAGCCGTGGTCGGCCGCGGCCCGGATCACCTTGGCGGCATTTTCCGGCACTCCGGCAAACACGAAGACCTCGGCGCCCGATTGCTTCAGGATCGAGACGTGGCCGTCCAGATGCTGATCGTCGACATCATAGGCGATGTCGACCCTGATGTTGTGGGCGACGTCACCCAGCCCTTGCACCAACCCTTTGAACAATTCGCGCCCGAACTGGTCATTCTCCCAAAGCGCCACGATCTTCTTTCCGGGATAGAACGCCTGGATGTAATTGGCGTAGATGCGCCCTTCCTCGCGATACGAAGGCTGCCAGCCCATGGTCCACGGATAGAGCGACGGCTCGCTGAGATCGTGATCGCCGGAAGCAACGAAAAGCTGGGGGATCTTCCGTTCGTTGAGATATTTCCGCACCGCCAGGTTCCCCGGCGTGCCGAACGAACCGAACATCAACAGCACATTGTCGGTCTCGACCAGAATGCGCGTGAGATCCATGGCGTTGGAGGGATCCGACAGATCGTCGTAGGACATGAAGCGGATCTTGCGGCCATTGATGCCGCCGCGTTCGTTGATCATCTCGAAATAAGCGGCTTCCGCCTTGCCGATCTGGCCGAAAATCTCCAACGCGCCACTATACGGCATGACATTGCCGATGCGGATTTCGGTGTCGGTAACGCCCTGGTCGCGCACCTGCTGCGTGATGGCGCCGAGAGACGCCAGCGCGACGACGCCGGCCAGGATTGCTCGGATCAAGATAGCCATGAGAAGAGCTCGCACGACGGCAGCCGCCGCTGCCTGGTTTCAGTCCGGCCCGCGCTCGTTCATTGATCCAGATCATAGCACTCGGACGGGATGCTGGCATCCCCTTCGTCAACCTTCCGATGGGCGGCGATGCGCCACTGGTTGTTCCGGATCATCGCGCTGCGAACGGCTCCGGCGGCCATCACGATGCCGATCGTGATCGTCGCGATGGGCTTTAGGCGCGCCTTCATAGACAATCACTTCGGCTTTGCGCTCGAAGGCGACGTCGGCCTCGGTAGATGCCTGCGTTGGGCCAAACTCACCTAGCATGCTAGAGAGGAGAACGCAGAAGTCAGTCAGGGCACCATGGATGAACGGTCGAAGCCATTTGAGGCCATCGTCGGCGAAAAGCTGAGTGCCATCACTTTCGTGTTGGATTATTGGCAGTTGCAATTCGACGGACCAAGCATCAATGCTCTTACACGCTTGGAAGTCAGCGCCGACGGAGTGGTCCTACGCGATCGGCATGACCAGTTCAGAAATCTCATCTGTGGTCAAATAGGGAAAGTCGTCGCGGGCGTCGCGCTCACACGGCCGAAATCTTTTACGATCACCTTTGAAGATCGATCCGAGATAAGAATCTCACTGAAACCGGAGGACTATCGAGGACCCGAAGCGATGGTCCTCTTTGGCCATAACTCACCGACCGTGGTGGTCCGGGCAGACGATTAGAGCTCGTTGCAAGAACTGCGGATGCCCGACGCGGTACCTCGGCCGCCGTTACCCCATCCCCGTCATTGCGAGCGAAGCGAAGCAATCCATCATTCCGCGTCTGCGGAACGAGATGGATTGCTTCGTCGCTCCGCTCCTCGCAATGACGGTGAAGAGCAGCGCGCTACGATCCCGCCAGCCACCAGGTCTGGATCGTCGCCGCGAAATTGTTCAGCCCGTGCAGCAGGATGGTCAGCCAGGTCGAGCCGGTGCGGAAGCGCAGATAGCCGAACAGGAGACCGATGGTCAGCACCTGGCAGAGGAAGAACCAGTCGTACTGCAGGTGCATCACGGTCCAGACGATCGACGACAGCAGGATCGCGCCGTAAGGGCCGAGCCTGGATTCCGACCAGCCGCGGTAGAGCCAGCCGCGTGCGAACAGCTCCTCCCAGAGCGGCGCGGCCACGGCGAACGCGATCACCAATAGCCACAGCGCGCTGTGCTCCTGCGCCGATTTCAGCACGTCGCCCATGAAGCCCGGCGCCACCTCGCGGCCGGCCGCCCGGGACACCATGTCCCAAGCCCCCACCAGCACGACGAGCGCGACGACGCCGATGATCACGTTCTTCCACGACGTCCCGCGCAGCCCGAGATAATCGGCGAACGGGATCCGGGTCCGGCGGATCGCGAACCACAGCACCAGGAGCACCATCGGCAGGCCGGCAAGGACCGAGAGCGAGATCGTCAGACCGTCGGCGACCACGTGGGTGATGCCGGCCGTCGACACCTCCCCGCCCTGCGCGACGATGCGCCAGACGATGACCGTGACCTGGCCGACGAACATCGCGGCGAAGATCAACAGGCCCCACAGCGCGGTGCCCCAGAATTTCCAGACCCGCGGGGGGAGCGGCGGCGGTTCGATCGCGGCAGTCGCGTCTTGCGGCGTGAGAGAATCCATCAGCGAACCTCGGCTCTATCAATTCGTCATGGCCGGGCTTGTCCCGGCCATCCACGTCTTTCCTTGCCCTGTCGAAGCAAAGACGTGGATGCCCGGCACAAGGCCGGGCATGACGGTGGTCAATGTGGTCATGGCAGCGCCCGCGCCAGCAGCGCACGCTGATCGGCATCGGATAAGTCCACCGCGCCGTACATGCCGGCGTGGCGTTCGGCAAGCCGTGTCGCTGCGAACAGCTCGGCGTTTTTCGGCGAGACCTGGTTGAGCGCCGCGGTTGCCGCCAAGAGCGCCAGTTGCTCGACCGCAAGCCGCGCGACGCGCTCGCTGTCCGGCCGCCGGAACGACTGCCCGATCGAGGCAACAGCCTCAGCGGCGCCGGGCAGGCCCCTGGTCTCGTCGGCGAGCGCGCGCAGCACGGCGAGCGCGGCATCGGCCTCGCGGCCGAGCGCGCGCAGCACGTCGAGGCACATCACGTTGCCGGAACCCTCCCAGATCGCGTTGACCGGCGACTCCCGGTAATGGCGCGCCAAAATGCCTTCCTCGACATAGCCATTGCCGCCGAGGCACTCCATCGCCTCATAGAGGAAGCCGGGCGCGCTCTTGCAGGTCCAGTATTTGATCGCCGGCGTCAGCAGCCGCATATAGGCGGCCTCGCCCGCATCGGCCGGCGCGCGATCGAAAGCACGGCAGAGCCGCATCACCAGCGCGATGGACGCCTCGACATGCAGCGCCATGTCCGACAGCACCGCCTGCATCAGCGGCTGGTCGGCGAGATGCTTCTGGAACACGCTGCGGTGCCGCGCGTGATTGAGCGCATGCGCCAGTCCCGAGCGCATCAGCCCGGCGGAGGCGATCGCGCAATCCTGCCGCGTCAGCTGCACCATCTGGATGATGGTGCGGATGCCCTTGCCCTCCTCGCCGATCAGCTCGGCATGGGCGCCGTGGAATTCGACCTCCGACGAGGCATTGGAGCGGTTGCCGAGCTTGTCCTTCAGGCGCTGGAAGTGGATCGCATTCACCGTGCCGTCGGGCGCAAAGCGCGGCATGAAGAAACAGCTCAGCCCATCCATGGTCTGCGCCAGCACCAGGAAGGCGTCGCACATCGGCGCCGACATGAACCATTTGTGCCCGGTGACACGCCAGGCCTCGCCGTCGCGCTCGGCGCGCGTCATGTTGGCGCGCACATCCGTGCCGCCCTGCTTTTCGGTCATGCCCATGCCGAGGGTCATGCCGCGCTTGGTCCACCACGGCGCAAAGGTGGGGTCGTAGGCGCGCGTTCCGATGACCGGCATCGTCTTCGCCAGAATATCCGGCTGCGAGGCCAGCGCCGCGACCGAGGCGCGCGTCATCGTGATCGGGCAGAGATGGCCGGTCTCGACCTGGGAAGCGATGTAGAACCTTGCCGCACGCACCACCTCGGCCGCCCCGCCCGCCGGCCTGCCGTCGGCGCTCCAGGTCGAGTTGTGCACGCCGGCATGCGCGGAGTGCGCCATCAGCTCGTGATAGGCCGGATGAAACTCGACCTCGTCGCGGCGATTGCCCCTGGCATCGAACAAGCGCAGCTTCGGCGTGTTCTCGTTGGCGATGCGGCCGCGCTCCGCCATCGCGTCCGAGCCCCAATGCTTGCCGAAATCCGACAGCTCCGCCGTTGCCGCCGCCCCGCCATTGGCAGCGACCGCCGCGGCGAGCGGCGCATCCACCGTGAACAGGTCGACATTTTCGAACGGCGGCGACTGGTTGAAGACGTCGTGGGTGGCAAACGGAGCCTGCGTCATGGTCTCCTCGGCAACTGGTCTATACGCATGCGGCCCGGACAGCCGGCCTCCTCCGGCCGGGTCTCGGGCCAATCGTGGCGCGGTGGAATCGGGGGATCATAAGCCCGCGAGCCGGCGCGGGGCAGCGAAAAGTACAGGTCTGCTAGATGCTTCCATGCTTTAGATGCTTGCGCGCTTGGGCGCATGGCGGCCGAGCCAGCGGTCGACCCAGTCATTGACGCGGGTCCGGTTCGCCTCCTTCCTGGAAGCCTGGACAGGAAAAATGTCGCCGCTGCTCAATTGCCGGTTATCGGGATAGGCCGCCAACTGCAGGTTGGACTCGTGCGCGGCGCCGTCCACCGGCGAGATGTAGGCAAACCGGATCTCGATCTTGTGCTTGATGTCGGCGCCCTGCCATTTCGGATGATGGCGTGCCAGCAGCTCGGTAAGCTCGCACGGCAACAGATCGGAGGTCGAGCTCCGCGACCCCTCGGTCTTCTCCATGTAGCATTGTTCCTTGACGCTGCTGACGCGCGCGTCGATCGGCCGGAAGTTCAACCGCTTGTCGAGCTCGCTATAGACATAGAAGCTCGCGACGGCGACAGCGATCATAGCGTAGAGGCCAAGGCGCATGGGTGTGCTTCCGTCCTGTCGAACCGCGTCGGTCAGATCGAACGCGTCTTGTCCGCCTTGGTCTTGGAGGCAAGGACAGGAAACACGTCCCCGGCGCGCAGCGGCTTGCCATTGGGGAAGTAGGACATCTGCAGGCTCGACTGGTGCGAGGCCCCGTCGACCGGCGAGACATAGACGACCTTCACCTCGATCTTGTGCTTCACGTCATAGCCCTGCCACTTCGGATGCTCCTTGCGCAGCAGCTCGGCGATTTCGCAGCGGGTCAGGTCGGAGGTCGACGTCGTCTTGGTGATGACGCCGCGCTCGACCTTTTCCAGATAGCATTGCTCGCTGACGCCGCTGATGCGGGCATCGACGCGCTGATAATTCGCGCTCTTGTCGTGTCGATCGTAGATCAAGACGCCAGCGACGCCGACGACAACAATTGCGATGGCTGCGAACCGCATGCTGCATGCTCCCGTGTTGCCCGTACTTCATACGGCCACAATTAAGGAGTGTTGAAAGCGCGCTTAGCTACTTTTGCGATGGCAAGCGTCGTCTTGCGAAAATGCTTCGGATTTGAGGAAAATCCTGCGCCAACTCCGGCTCCGATTGAATCGGAATCGAAGCTCCAGTCTCTTGCTCTGACGCGTTTTCTTCACGCGAACCGGCGTCCGCTTCGCTTGAAAACGCGCTACCGCGCCCGGACGATCGGGAAGTCGTAGGCCGGCCCGCCTGTCCCCGGCAGCGAAAAGTGCCACCATTCCTTGGCATAGTTCGCAAACCCCTGCCGGGCCATCGCCGCGACCAGCATGGCGCGCCAGCGTCTTTGCGCCGGCGTGATCGATCTGGCCGCGGTGTGGGCCTTCACGTCGGAACAGTCGTAGCCGGTGCCCATGTCGACGCTGCCCTCGGGGGGGCGCGCGGCGGCCGGCGCGGTGCAGTCGGCATAGTCCCTGGCCGGATCGAACTTGCGCGAATTGTCGGCGCCAAGATCGACCAGCGTGAGATCGACCGCGCCCCCGGTCGAATGCCCCGAATGGGTGGCGATGTAGCCGAGGCGGAACAGATCGGCTTTCGAGAAGGCCGGATTGTAGCGCCGCTCGGCGACGGTCTCGGTGCCATTTTTCGCCCACGCCACCATGTCGGCGACGGCACGGGCCGGCCGGTAGCAATCGAACATTTTTAGCGACAGTCTTTGCCCGGCCAGTTCCTGCTGCACCGCCTTGAGCCGAAGCCCGACCTCGCGCTTCACCACGCATTCCGCCGCGCCATAGCCCGCGATCGGCCGGCCCATGAAATTGTTCGCGCTGGCGTAGCGGATGTCCTGGACGATGGTCGGGTCGATGTCGCGGAGGAACGCGAAGTCGCCGGGCAAGTTCTGAGCGAAGGCAGGCGAGACCGCCCCCGGGATCAACGCGATGGCCATCCATGCGATCACGACAATTTTCACGAGGTCTCGCTCCGGCGTCACGGCCGGGTATAGCCCGTCAGGAGGACGGCGTCGCTACCGCTCCGCCTATGCCCGGCCATCCACGTCTTGTTCCGGAAAACCCCGCAAAAGCAAGGAGCGGATGTCCCGCGGCGAGCCCCGGCAGGACTGCCGAGAAGGCGGCGACATCTTACTCGGGGAAAACTCCCGCGAGCCCTCTTCGCGCTTGCCCCACCGGCCATCCGCGCCTATAGCTCTCGCTTTAATGACCCCATCATTGAAATCGACTTTTGTCCTCGGTCACCGGCATCTGCTGGGCATCGAGGGCCTTTCCGCTGACGACATCACGGGCCTGCTCGACCTCTCCGAGGAGTATGTCGAGCTCAACCGCCAGGTCGACAAGAAGCGCGCCAGCCTGCGCGGCCGCACCCAGGTCAATCTGTTCTTCGAGGCCTCGACCCGGACCCAGTCCTCGTTCGAGATCGCCGGAAAACGCCTGGGCGCCGACGTCATGAACATGTCGGTGTCATCGATGTCGACCCGCAAGGGCGAGACCCTGATGGACACCGCGGTGACGCTGAACGCGATGCACCCGGACATCCTGGTGGTGCGCCACCACGCCTCCGGCGCGGTCGAGCTTCTGGCGCGCAAGGTTGACGGTTCCGTGATCAACGCCGGCGACGGCAGCCACGAGCACCCGACCCAGGCGCTGCTCGACGCACTGACCATCCGCCGCAACAAGGGCCGGCTCGAGGGGCTGACGATCGCGATCTGCGGCGACGTGCTGCATTCGCGCGTGGCGCGCTCCAACATCTTCCTGCTCAACACGATGGGCGCACGCGTCCGCGTGGTGGCCCCCTCCACCCTGCTCCCGCCCGGCATCGAGCGGATGGGCGTCGAGGTCGCGCGCGACATGCGCGAGGGACTGAACGGCGCCGACATCGTGATGATGCTGCGGCTGCAGCGCGAGCGCATGAACGGCTCCTTCGTGCCGTCGTCGGGCGAGTATTTCCACTATTTCGGCCTCGACCAGAAGAAGCTCGGCTACGCCAAGCCGGATGCGCTGGTGATGCATCCCGGCCCGATGAACCGTGGTGTCGAGATCGACACCTTCGTCGCCGACGGCGCGCAGTCGCTGATCCGTGAACAAGTCGAAATGGGTGTGGCAGTGCGCATGGCGGTGCTCGAAGCGCTCGCCCGCAACCTGCCGAACGCGTGATGCCATGCTGACCGACCGCCGCCCCATCCTGCTCGCCAACGCCCGCGTCATCGACCCGTCCCGCGACTTCGACGGTCCGGGCGACGTCCTGATCGCCGACGGCGTGATCCGTGACGCCAAGCGCGGCATCGGCGCCGCCGGCGTCCCCGAAGGCACCGACATCGTCAATTGCGCCGGCAAGATCGTGGCCCCCGGCCTGATCGACATGCGCGCCTTTGTCGGCGAGCCCGGCGCCAGCCATCGCGAGACCTTCGCCTCCGCCAGCCAGGCCGCCGCGGCCGGCGGCATCACCACCATCATCTGCCAGCCCGACACCTCGCCGGTGATCGACAATTCGGCGACCGTCGATTTCGTGCTGCGCCGCGCCCGCGACACCGCGATCGTCAACATCCATCCGATGGCGGCGCTGACCAAGGGCATGCAGGGCCAGGAGATGACCGAGATCGGCCTGCTCAAGGCCGCCGGCGCCGTCGCCTTCACCGACGGCGACCGCAGCGTCACCAACGCCCAGGTAATGCGGCGCGCGCTGACCTATGCCCGCGATTTCGACGCGCTGATCGTGCATCACACCGAGGACCCGCATCTGGTGGGCGAAGGCGTGATGAACGAGGGTGAATTCGCCACAAGGCTCGGCCTCGCCGGCATTCCGACCGCGGCCGAGTCGATCATGCTCGAGCGCGACATGCGGCTCGCGGGGCTGACCGGCGGGCGCTATCACGCGGCCTCGCTGACCTCGACCGAGTCGCTGGAAATCCTCAAGCGCGCCCGCGACGCCGGCTACAATGTCTCGGCCTCGGTCTCGATCAACCACGTGACGCTGAACGAGAACGACATCGGCCCCTACCGCACCTTCCTCAAGCTGGCGCCGCCGCTGCGCACCGAGGAGGATCGCAAGGCGCTGGTGGCCGCGCTCGCCTCCGGGCTGATCGACGTCGTGATGAGCGACCACAATCCGCAGGACGTCGAGGTCAAGCGGCTGCCGTTCGCGGAGGCGGCGAGCGGCGCGGTCGGCCTGCAGACCATGCTGCCGGCGGCGCTGCGGCTGATCCACAATGGCGAGATGGACTTCAAGACGCTGATCCGGGCGATGTCGACCCGGCCGGCGGAGCTGCTCGGCCTGCCCGGCGGCACGCTGCGCGCGGGCGCGCCGGCCGACGTCATCGTGATCGACGCCGACACGCCCTGGGTGCTCGACCGCGACGATCTCAAATCACTGTGCAAGAACACGCCGTTCGACGACGCCCGCTTCTCGGGCCGCGTGACGCGGACGATCGTCGGCGGACGGACCGTGTACGAGCACGTCTGAGACTGGGGTGGAACTCAGCGCGCCGCGAGTTGCGACATCGCTTCCATCGTTGTGCCAACGACGATGGCCGCGACGTAAACGACAAAGAAAAATTGCTCCAGCCGCCTGCGAACAGAAGCCATGATAAGCTCCCTCATTACCAAGGCCATGGTGCGCATTTATGGTTAATATTTCATTGACGGCACGGCCCCATTCGGGCGGGACCGACCGAAGGAACCACCGCGATGTCTGCTGATGGCTTGCTGCCGGTCGCCTTCCTGATCGGCTACCTGCTGGGCTCGATCCCGTTCGGCATGGTGCTGACCAGGATGGCCGGCACGCAGGATCTGCGCACGGTCGGCTCGGGCAATATCGGCGCCACCAACGTGTTGCGCACCGGCCGCAAGGGCCTCGCCGCGGCGACGCTGCTCGGCGACATGCTGAAGGGCACCGTCGCCGTCATCATCGCCGGCACCATTGACGGCCCGAACGCGGCGATGCTGGCGGCGCTGGGGGCGTTCCTCGGCCACCTCTTCCCGGTCTGGCTCAAGTTTCGCGGCGGCAAGGGCGTCGCGACCTATCTCGGCGTGCTGCTCGGCCTGTTCTGGCCGGCGGCGCTGATCTTTGCCGTGATCTGGCTCGGCACCGCCTACACCACCCGCTACTCGTCGCTGTCGGCGCTGATCGCGGCGTTCGTGACGCCGCTGTTCCTGTGGTGGTTCGGCCACAACGCGCTCGCCTCGCTGTTCGCCGTGCTGACGCTGCTGCTGTTCTACATGCACCGCGAGAACATCAAGCGCCTGCAGGCCGGCACCGAAGGCAAGATCGGCGAGAAGAGGTGACGCAAGTCATTCCGGGGCGCGACGAAGTCGCGAACCCGGAATCTCGAGATTCCGGGTTCGATGCTGCGCATCGCCCCGGAATGACGGAAGGCTAGGACTTCAGAGCGCTCTCGACAAAGCTCGCCGCCGCCAGTGCCCTGGCGTCGTTCCCAAAGCCCGCGATCACGGTGACACCGACCGGCAATCCGCCCTCGGCGGTCAGCGTCGGCACGTTGACGCAGGGCACGCCCATCAAGGTCCAGAGCCGGTTGTAACGGGGATCGCCGGTCGACGCCAAACCCCTGGGCGCCGCGCCCGGCGCCGACAGCGTCACGAGCACGTCGACCTCGGTGAGAACAGCAGCCAGCGCCTGCCGTGCGCGCAGCGTGACGTCCATCGCCGCGTCGTATTCGGCCGGCGTGCCGCCCTTGCTCTCGTCGAGCCGGCCGCGCAGCAGCGGCGGCATCGCATCGTAGTTTTGGCCGTATTCCCAGGCAAACGACTGATGCGCCTCGAACTCCTGCACCACCGGATGGATCCGCCAGGCTTCCGCGATGATCTCGGGCAGCGCGAGTTCGCGCACGGTCGCACCTGCCTGCTCCGCCGCACGCGCCGCCTTCTGCAACGCCTCCGCGCTGGAAGGTTCAGGCGAACCGGCAAAGGCCTGCGTCACTACGCCGATGCGCGGCGCGGCGAGCTGCGACGGCACCACCAGCTCAGGTCGCTTCGTCATCGCAGCGAGCCCCAGCGCGACATCGCGCACGCCGGCGCCAAACAGTCCGACGGTGTCGAGCGTCCAGGAGAAGCATTTCACGCCGACGGTCGGCAGCAGCCGGTAGCTCGGCTTGATCGCGGCGACGCCGCAGAACGAGGCCGGCCGGATCACCGAACCGCCGGTCTGCGTGCCGAGCGCTAGCGGGATCATCCCGGCCGCGACCGCCGCGGCCGAGCCCGACGACGAGCCGCCCGGCGTGTGCGCGTGATTGTGCGGATTGAGCGTTGCGGTCGGATCGTTCGCCGCGAACGCCGTCGTCGTGGTCTTGCCGATGATGGTCGCCCCCGCCTGCTTCAGCGCCATCACGACCGGCGCGTCGGCGCGCGGCTGATGCCCGCGGTAGATCGCGGCGCCCATCTCGGTCGGGAGGTCGGCGGTATCGATGATGTCCTTGATGCCGACCGCAATCCCGCGCAACGGCCCGGTCTGCTGCGCACGCGCCGTCTCGTCGAGGCGGACGAAGGCGCCGATGGTTTTGTCCTGCGCCGCGATGGCGTCCCGCGTCTGCGTGATGGCGGCATCGGTGGACAATTCGCCGGAGGCGATGCGGCGTTGGAGATCGGCAAGCGAAATCATCGGCGGACGTCCTGCTTCTTGATGGTTTTTGGCGGCTTCTCGGCAAGCGCTTTTAGCGCGTCGCGCGCGGCTGCGCCAATGTCGCAGTTGATCACAATCTCAGGTTGGGCGAAGCTGCGGCCCGCATGCATGACCGCTCGCCCAGCCCCGCAAAACTCACCGACACCGAACGGCTCAACCGCCTGCGGCTGATCCGTTCCGACAATGTCGGCCCGCGCACCTTTGCATCGCTGCTCCGCCATTTTGGCGACGCGGCGCACGCGCTGGAGCGCCTGCCCGATCTGGCGCGCCGCGGCGGCGCCTCGGGCCCCGGGCGGATCTGCAGCGAGGCCGACGCCGCAGCCGAGCTCGCGGCCTGCCGCAAACTCGGCATCGATCTCGTCGCACCGGAGGAAGCCCATTATCCGGCGCGGCTTGCCACCATCGACGACGCGCCGCCGCTGCTTGGTGTGCGCGGCGCGCGCGACACCCTGATGCGGCCGATGATCGCGATCGTCGGCTCCCGCAATGCCTCCGGCGCCGGGCTAAAATTTGCCGGCCAACTTGCGCGCGATCTCGGCGATGCCGGCTTTGTCGTGATCTCGGGCCTCGCCCGCGGCATCGATCAGGCGGCGCACCGCGCCACCGTTGCCAGCGGCACAGTCGCCGTGCTGGCCGGCGGCCACGACAGGATCTACCCGCCGGAGCATGAGGATCTGCTGGCCGCCCTGCTCGAACACGGCGCAGCGATCTCGGAGATGCCGCTGGGCCATGTGCCGCGGGCACGCGACTTTCCCCGCCGCAACCGCCTGATCTCGGGCGCCTCGCTCGGCGTCGTGATCGTCGAGGCCGCGCATCGCTCGGGCTCGCTGATCACGGCGCGGATGGCGGCCGAACAGGGCCGCGAGGTGTTCGCGGTGCCGGGCTCGCCGATCGATCCCCGCGCCGCCGGCGCCAACGATTTGATCAAACAAGGTGCCACCTTGGTCACCGAAGCCGCAGACGTCATCAACGCGGTCACGCCGATCATGGAACGGCCGGTGATGCTTGGCGCGCGCGAGGACGACGAGCCGCTGGACTTTGCCACTGATAGCGGCGATCGCGCCCGCATCATCGATCTGCTCGGGCCGAGCCCGATCAGCATCGACGATCTGATCCGGATGGCCGATGTGTCACCCGCCGTGGTCCGCGCGGTGCTGCTCGAGCTCGAACTCGCCGGCAAGCTCGAGCGCCACGGCGGCGGGCTGGTGTCGATGATTTAGGGATCTGCGTAGGCCGCGCGCAAACGTCTCCCCGTCATCCTGAGGTGCGAGCCTTGCGGCGCAATTGCGCCGCAAGGCGAGCCTCGAAGGATGCACGGCCCGGCTGCAGCCGCACTGAGACAGCGGGGCCGTCGACCCTTCGAGACGCGCTACAGGCTCCTCAGGGTGACGGGTCCATAATCTCAGTGTGCGGAATCAAGATTTCACTCCGCATTCCGCGCATCGAAATCGTTTCGCGCGCCCTCGATCTCCGGCAGATGCGCGAACGCCCATTCGCCGAGCGCCATCACAGGCACCGCCAGTCCGCGCCCGAGATCGGTCAGTTCGTAGTCGACCCGCGGCGGAATGGTCGGAAACACCGTGCGGGTCACCAGGCCATCGCGCTCCAGCCCGCGCAGCGTCAAGGTCAGCATGCGCTGCGAGATGCCGTTGATCATCCGCTTCAGCTCGTTGAAGCGGCGCGGTCCGTCGCGCAGCAGCATGATGACCAGCACGCTCCATTTGTCGCCGACCCGCGACAGCACGGAGGCCACGCCGCGGCAGTCCTGATGCGTCCCGGGGCCACGCGGCAGGCCGGCTTCGGCGGTTACATCGATGTGCTCGGGTTCCATTGGTGTGCTCGGGTTTCAAAAATGTGCGTTCTTGCGGAGATTTAAGACGGTCACTCATATAGCGCCAGTTACAAACCTATACCAAAGGTGACCTCAGCCATGAAACTTCTGCACATCGACTCCTCGGTCCTCGGCCCCCACTCTGTCAGCCGCCAGGTCTCCGCCGCCGCCGTCGAGCGGCTGCGCCAGGCCAATCCGGGCCTCGTCGTCAGCTACCGCGACCTCAGCCAGACCCCGCTCGCCCACCTCTCCGGCCTGCACCTCGCCGCCAGCCAGGGCGCGGCGCCGGATCCGTCGGTACGCGACGACATCGCGGCCGGCCAGGCCGTGCTGGACGAGTTCCTTGCCGCCGACATCGTCGTGATCGGCGCCCCCATGTACAATTTCACGATTCCGAGCCAGCTCAAGGCCTGGATCGACCGCATCCTGGTCGCGGGCAAGACCTTCAAGTACGGCGCCGGCGGCGTCGAGGGACTGGCCGGCAACAAGCGCGTCATCATCGCGATCTCGCGCGGCGGCTATTACGGCGCCGACACGCCGATGGCCGCTCTCGAGCACCTCGAGACCTATCTGCGCGGCGTGTTCGGCTTCATCGGCGTCAGGAATGTTGAGTTCATCCCCGCCGACGGCATCCAGGTCGGCCCCGAGCATCGCGAAAAGGCGGTTGCGGGCGCGCTGCAGGCCGCCGGCAGCCTGAACGCCGCCTGATGTGATTCAAAGCGCCTGCCGTCGCCCGGCGGCGGCAGGCCGTTCAGGTGGAGAAACTCAGAACCAGACGCCCTGAATGCCGAGGATGACGGCGACCAGCGAAATCAACAGGCCGATGCCGGAAAACAGTGCGACCGTCACGAACTGAGACGTGTCCGAACTTTCCGATGCGGACGAAACCGGGATCGACGTCGAAATGCGGGCTGCTTTCGGCATGGCGGCACTCCAAATGATTCCGTGGTGAAAAATTCCCCGCCCAATCAGGAGTCCGGGGAGTACGTCAAAGGTTCAATACACGCGATGATAGTCGCGCACGAAATCGGCCGGTGTGAAGCGCTTCACACCGGCCGTTCGTTACAATGAGAAACAAACCAGAGCGTTTTCGAGCGAAGTGGATACCGGTTCGCGTGAAGAAAACGTGTCGGAATAAAACCAGAGCCCCGTTCCGATTTAATCGGAACGGAAACGCTCTATCCGCGATAGATCGGTGCGCCTGCGGGCGACGCTGTTGCGCCGCCATCGATGAACAGCTCCTGCCCCTGCACATGCGCTGCGTCGTCGGACGCCAGGAACAGCACGGTCTTCGAGATGTGATCGGGTTCACCGATACGGCCGAGCGGCGTGGTCTTGCCGATCCGCTGCTCGAATGCCTTCTCGGCCTCGGGCGTCGCGATCGCCGCGCCCCAGATCGGGGTGCGCACCGCGCCCGGCGCCACCACATTGACGCGGATGTTGCGCGGCGAGAATTCTGACGCCATCACCCGCGCCATCGCGCGCACGCCGGCCTTGCTCGCGGCATAGGCCGAATAGCCGGGATTGCCGAGCACGGAAATCACCGAGCCGTTGAGAATGATCGATGCGCCGTCGTTGAGGTACGGCGCGACCGCCTGCACCGTGAAGAACACACCGGTGAGATTGGTGCGGATGACATTCTCGAAGGCGGCCAGCGTGGTGCCGCCGACCGGCGTCTGGCCGGGAATGCCGGCATTGGCGAACAGCACGTCATACTTGCCGAACTTCTCGGCGCCCTGCTTCACCGCGGCTTCCAGCGCCGCGACGTCGGTGGCATCGGCGGCCACCGCAAACGCGCTCGGCCCGAGCTCCTTGGCTGCCGCCGCAAGCGTCTCCTTGTTGCGCCCGGTGATGACGACCTTGGCGCCCTCGGCCACGAACAGCTTTGCTGTCGCCAGCCCGATGCCGCTGTTGCCGCCGGTGATCAACGCCGTCTTGTTCGCCAGTCTCATGTCCGCCTCCAGTTGGTTGCATTATTAAACTTCATTGCCTAGCTAGGACATACGGTTTAATATTGCAACCACACAAGGTCGTGATGGCCCAAATTCCTGGAGACAGCCGGTGAAACGAACCAGCCTTGCAGGCGACAGCTGTCCCGTCGCACGCGCGCTCGACGTGTTCGGCGACTGGTGGTCGCTCCTGATCATCCGCGACGCCAGCCTCGGCCGGCGCCGCTTCGGCGAATTCCAGGTGAGCCTCGGGCTTGCCAAGAACATCCTTGCCACACGGCTGCGCACGCTGGTCGAGCGCGGCATCCTGAAGACGGTCCCCGCCTCCGACGGCAGCGCCTATCAGGAATATGTCCTGACGCCGAAGGGCCACGGCATCTTTCCGATCCTGGTCGCGCTGCGGCAATGGACCGAGGAATTCGACGAGCATCCGGACGAGATCGCGACCATCCTGGTCGACCGCGACAAGGGCAAGCCGGTGAAGAAGCTCGCGCTGTACTCGCAGGATGGACGCTTACTTGGCGCCGCCGATACTGCGCTGAAGCCGCGGCCTGCAGCAAAGCGCGCGCGTCGCCTCGCGACTGCGTAGGATGGATGTTGCCGGTACGACACGACGGGCAACTCAGCAAGACCTGTCAATCCTCCCGCGCGAAAATATTTCGCTTTATCCGAAGAACAACTCAGTGTATAGATGCACCCGTCTCACCCGATCGAGGGGCGCTGCGCATCGTCACGGGTGTTGCGGTGAGATGCGGTGGACGCCAGGCGTGTGACTGACGAGAGCACGCAAGGCGGACGGTGAAATCGTGCAGGCCTGACGCCCTAGCGGCAGGCGTCTCTTCGCAGGACGTGAATGCGTCGTTGCGAAGACGGTGACAAAAAAGCCCAGTCTCGCCGGGGAGAGCACGTATAAGCCGGAAGACCATCGCGCAGGGAAAGCCGGGTTGTTTCCGGTTACACCTGTGGTCCTACCCCCGAGCTTTCTACCCATTGCTCGGGGCCCATGGGTGCGATCGGCACCCGGCTTTCCCTGCGCCCTCTGATCAAGGGAGGGCGGAACGAAGAGCAAAGCTCGGGCGATCACGTCGCGAGAATGCGGAAGTTTGCCTCACTGACCGTGCCACCTATTCGGTGTCGTCCCTGCGAAAGCAGGGACCCATAACCACCGACGTTGATCGTTGCGCGATGTTGGAACGACGAGTCGCTTCAACAACATCCGCTGCGGCGTATGGGTCCCTGCTTTCGCAGGGACGACACCGGTAGATGCGGCGATCCAGTACGCCGCGGCCTCTCGGCTCAAGCACCACCGCTTTCGGCAGCCCCTGTGCTGCTCAAAAGGCCTAGTCCGATTCCCACCCTATATATAAAGAGATACGCCCTTTCCGGCCGCAACTCTAGGACGCATTTTGCAACCCTTGGGATAGAGACTCCACAGCTTGGCAACGCCCTTCAATATCTGGCGATTTGACAGGGACCGCCCCAGCACCCATGTTCGCCCCGACACGGCGGGCCGCGAGTCTAGCGGAATCCGCCTTCAAGTTTTCCCGTAAGCTATTGGAATGACATGAATATCGTCATTGTGGAGTCGCCGGCCAAGGCCAAGACGATCAACAAATATCTGGGGTCCTCCTACGAGGTCCTGGCGTCGTTCGGCCATGTTCGCGACCTCCCGGCCAAGAATGGTTCCGTCGATCCCGACGCCAATTTCCAGATGATCTGGGAGGTCGATGCCAAGGCCGCGAGCCGGCTCAACGACATCGCCAAGGCGCTCAAGGGGGCCGACCGCCTGATCCTCGCAACCGACCCTGATCGCGAGGGCGAGGCAATCTCCTGGCACGTGCTGGAGGTGATGAAGGAGAAGCGCGCGCTGAAGGACCAGAAGGTCGAGCGCGTGGTGTTCAACGCCATCACCAAGCAGGCCGTCTCCGAGGCGATGAAGGCGCCGCGCCAGATCGATGGCGCGCTGGTCGACGCCTATATGGCGCGTCGCGCGCTGGACTATCTGGTCGGCTTCACCCTCTCCCCCGTGCTGTGGCGCAAGCTGCCCGGCGCCCGCTCCGCCGGCCGCGTGCAGTCGGTCGCGCTGCGGCTGGTCTGCGACCGCGAGCTCGAGATCGAGAAGTTCGTGCCGAAGGAGTACTGGTCGCTGGTCGCGACCTTGCTGACGCCGCGCGGCGAAGCCTTCGAGGCGCGGCTGGTCGGCGCCGACGGCAAGAAGATCGCACGGCTCGACATCGGCTCCGGCGCGGAAGCCGAGGATTTCAAGAAGGCGATCGAGGCCGCGCTGTTCAAGGTCGCGACCGTCGAGGCCAAGCCGGCGCGGCGCAATCCGCAGGCGCCCTTCACCACTTCGACCCTGCAGCAGGAAGCGAGCCGCAAGCTCGGCTTCGCGCCGGCGCACACCATGCGCATCGCGCAGCGGCTCTATGAGGGCATCGACATCGGCGGCGAGACCACCGGCCTCATCACCTATATGCGAACCGACGGCGTGCAGATCGCGCCCGAAGCGATCACGCAGGCGCGCAAGGTGATCGGCGAGGACTATGGCAACGCCTACGTGCCGGACGCCCCGCGCCAGTACCAGGCCAAGGCCAAGAACGCGCAGGAAGCCCACGAAGCGATCCGCCCGACCGATCTGTCGCGTCGCCCGGCCACCATCGGCCGAAGGCTCGATGCCGATCAGGCGCGGCTCTATGAATTGATCTGGAAGCGCACCATTGCGAGCCAGATGGAGTCGGCCGAGCTCGAGCGCACCACCGTCGACATCGAGGCCAAGGCCGGCTCCCGCGTGCTGGACCTGCGCGCCTCCGGCCAGGTCATCAAGTTCGACGGCTTCCTCGCGCTCTATCAGGAAAGCCGCGACGACGAGGAGGACGAGGATTCGCGCCGCCTGCCCGCGATGAGCGAGGGCGAGGCCGTGAAGCGCCAGAGCCTCGCCGTCACCCAGCACTTCACCGAGCCGCCGCCGCGCTTCTCGGAAGCCTCGCTGGTGAAGCGGATGGAAGAGCTCGGCATCGGCCGCCCCTCGACCTACGCCTCGATCCTGCAGGTCCTGAAGGACCGCGGCTATGTCAAGCTCGAGAAGAAGCGGCTGCACGGCGAGGACAAGGGCCGCGTCGTGGTTGCGTTCCTGGAGAACTTCTTCTCGCGCTATGTCGAATACGACTTCACCGCCGATCTCGAGGAGCAGCTCGATCGCATCTCCAACAATGAGATCGCCTGGCAGCAAGTGCTGCAGGACTTCTGGCGCGGCTTCATCGGCGCGGTCAACGACATCAAGGACCTCCGGGTCGCCGAGGTGCTCGACGCGCTCGACGAGATGCTCGGCCCGCACATCTATCCGCCGCGCGCCGATGGCGGCGACGTCAGGCAGTGCCCGACCTGCGGCACCGGCCGGCTTAACCTCAAGGCCGGCAAGTTCGGCGCCTTCGTCGGCTGCTCGAACTATCCGGAATGCCGCTACACAAGGCCGCTCGCGGCCGACAGCGCCGAAAGCGCCGACCGCGTGCTCGGCACCGATCCCGACACCGGCTTCGACGTCACGGTGAAGGCCGGCCGCTTCGGCCCCTACATCCAGCTCGGCGAGCAGAAGGATTACGCCGAAGGCGAGAAGCCGAAGCGCGCGGGCATTCCAAAAGGCACCTCGCCGGCGGACGTCGATCTCGAACTGGCGCTGAAGCTGTTGTCGCTGCCGCGCGAGATCGGCAAGCATCCGGAAACCGGGCAGCCGATCACGGCCGGCCTCGGCCGGTTCGGGCCGTTCGTCAAGCACGAGAAGACCTATGCCAGCCTCGAGGCCGGCGACGAGGTGTTCGACATCGGGTTGAACCGCGCGGTCACGCTGATCGCGGAGAAGATTGCCAAGGGCCCGAGCGGTCGCCGCTTCGGCGCCGACCCCGGCAAGCCGCTTGGCGATCACCCGACGCTCGGCGCGGTCGCGCTGAAGAACGGCCGCTACGGTGCCTATGTCGCCGCCGGCGGCGTCAACGCGACCATCCCGAGCGACCGCACGCCCGACCAGATCACGCTCGCGGAAGCGATCGCGCTGATCGACGAGCGCGCGGCCAAGGGCGGCGGCAAGAAGGCCAAGAAGGCGAAGGCGGAAAAGCCCGCCAAGGCGAAGAAAGCCAAGTCCGAGGCGACCGAGACTGACGGCGACGCCGAGGCCAAGCCCGTCAAGAAGGCTGCGTCGAAGAAGGCCGCGGCGAAGCCGAAGACGGATGCGACCAGCAAGGCGCGCGCGCCGGTCGCCTCCGGTGCCAAGACGTCGCCTGCAAAATCATCGGCACCAGCGAAAGCGCCCGCGAAGAAGAGCGCCGGCAAGGCACGAGGATAAGTGAAACGAAAACCCGACCATGGCTTTCCGGGCCGGGACGCCATCGTCGCCTTCATCCGCGCCAATCCAGGCAAGCTCGGCACCCGCGAGATCGCGCGCGAGTTCGGCCTGAAGAACGCCGACCGCGTCGAGCTGAAGCGGATCCTCCGCGAACTCGCCGACGACGGCACGATCGCCAAGCGCGGCCGCAAGATTCACGAGCCGGCGGCGCTGCCGCCGACCCTGCTGGCCGACATCACCGGCCGCGACAGCGACGGCGAGCTGATCGCCACGCCCGCCGAGTGGGACTCGGACGAGAACGGCACCGCCCCGAAAATCCGCATCGAGACGCCGCGGCGGCCGAAGCCCGGCACCATCGCCGGCGTCGGCGACCGCGCGCTGCTGCGCGTCGAAGTCACGGACGAGCAAGACGGCACGCCCTATCGCGGCCGCGTCATCAAGGTGATCGATCACGGGCGCACCCGGATCCTCGGCATCTTCCGCCGCAATCCCGATGGCGGCGGGCGCCTGATCCCGGTCGACAAGAAGCAGGCCGGCCGCGAGCTCAACATCGCCAAGGCCGACAGCGGCGGCGCCGAGGACGGCGATCTCATCAGCGTCGACCTGATCCGCACCCGCGGCTATGGGCTGGCCTCCGCCCGCGTCAAGGAGCGGCTCGGCTCGATTGCCAGTGAAAAGGCGATCAGCCTGATCGCGATCAACACCCACGACATCCCGCAGGTGTTCTCGTCCTCTGCGCTGCGCGAAGCGGAAGAGGCAAAACCCGCGACCTTGCAGGGCCGTGAGGACTGGCGTGACGTGCCGCTCGTCACCATCGATCCGCCGGATGCCAAGGATCACGACGACGCGGTGCATGCGGAAGTCGATCATGATCCGAACAACAAGGGCGGCTTCATCGTCCATGTCGCGATCGCCGACGTCGCCTACTATGTGCGGGCCGGCTCGGCGCTCGACCGCGACGCCTTGCAGCGCGGCAACTCGGTGTATTTCCCTGATCGCGTCGTGCCGATGCTGCCCGAGCGCATCTCCAACGATCTCTGCTCGCTGGTGCCAGGCGAGCCGCGCGGCGCGCTGGCGGTGCGGATGGTGATCGGCGCCGACGGCCGCAAGCGCTCGCATAGCTTCCACCGCGTGCTGATGCGTTCGGCCGCAAAGCTCCATTACGCACAGGCGCAGGCCGCGATCGACGGCAGGCCCGATGACACGACGGGCCCTATCCTCGATCCGATCCTCAAACCGCTGTGGTCGGCCTATGAGCTCGTCAAGCTTGCACGCAACGAGCGTGATCCGCTCGATCTCGATCTGCCCGAGCGCAAGATCCTGCTGAAGGCCGACGGCACCGTCGATCGCGTGATCGTGCCGCAGCGGCTCGACGCGCACCGGCTGATCGAGGAGTTCATGATCCTCGCCAACGTCGCCGCGGCCGAGATGCTCGAGAAGAAGGCGCTGCCGCTGATCTACCGCGTGCACGACGAGCCGAGCCAGGAGAAGGTGCACAACCTGCAGGAATTCTTGAAGACGCTCGACCTGCCCTTCACCAAGCAGGGCGCGCTGCGTCCCACGCAATTCAACCGCGTGCTGGCGCAGGTTGCCGGCGAGGACTACGAACCGCTGGTCAACGAGGTGGTGCTGCGTTCGCAGGCGCAGGCCGAATACTCCGCCGAGAACTACGGCCATTTCGGCTTGAACCTGCGCCGCTACGCGCACTTCACCTCGCCGATCCGTCGCTATGCCGATCTGATCGTGCATCGCGCGCTGATCCGCGCGCTCGGGCTTGGCGAAGGCGCCTTGCCGACGGATGAAACCGTGGAGACGCTCGCCGAGATCGCCGCGCAGATCTCCGTCACCGAGCGCCGCGCGATGAAGGCGGAGCGCGAGACCACCGACCGGCTGATCGCGCATTTCCTTGCCGATAAGGTCGGCGCCTCGTTCCAGGGCCGCATTTCCGGCGTGACGCGATCCGGCCTGTTCGTGAAGCTGGACGACACCGGCGCCGACGGCCTGATCCCGATCCGCACCATCGGCAGCGAGTATTTCAACTACGACGAAACCCGCCACGCGCTGATCGGCACGCGCAGCGGCACCATGTATCGGCTCGGCGACGTCGTCGATGTGCGGCTGGTCGAGGCCGCGCCGATCGCCGGCGCGCTGCGGTTTGAGTTATTATCCGATGGTCAGGCAATTCCGCGCGGCAGAAAACGCGACGGCGTAAGGGCCGAGCGCCGTGCCGCCGGATTTGGCAAGGGACCGAAAGGATCTGGCAAGAAGGCGCACAAGGAGCGGAAATCGCGCAACAAGAAGGATCGCAAGCCGGCGCAGCAGAAGTCCGGCAAATCGAAGCGAGGCAAGTCATGGAAGTGACACCGCCGACGGTGGTCTGGACTCGCGAAGCGGCCGAGCCCGAGAAGCGCGACGTGTGGAGCGCGATGAAGCGCGGGTTCCGCTGCCGCTGTCCGCGCTGCGGAAATGGCAGACTGTTCCGCAAGTTTCTCAAATGCGACGGCCATTGCCCGGTCTGCGACCTCGACTTCACGCCGCATCGCGCCGACGATCTGCCTGCCTATCTCGTCATCGTTATCGTCGGCCATATCGTGGTACCGATGGCGCTGTGGATCGAGACCAATTATTCGCCGCCGGTGTGGCTGCAACTTGCGATCTATCTGCCGTTTACGCTGTTCGCATCGCTGGCACTGTTGCAGCCGGTGAAGGGAGCCGTGATCGGCTTGCAATGGGCCCTGCGCATGCATGGCTTTGATGAGAATCCCCCTAGCGACATCCCGCCGGTCTAGCTAAACCGGGCCGCAAGAAGAAATGAAAGGGATGAAATGACTGAAGCTGCCGCACCTGCCGCTGTCGTCCACCAGGGCGAAAAAGAAGCCGATCATCATGCGTATTTCCGGCCGAAGGATGCGGCGACGCTGATCCTGATCGATCGCTCCGGCGCCAAGCCGAAGGTGCTGGTCGGCAAGCGCCACGACAAGGTGGTGTTCATGCCCGGCAAGTTCGTTTTCCCCGGCGGCCGCGTCGACAAGGCCGACAACCGCGTGCCGGTCGCAGCGCCGATCACGCCGGAGCTCGAAGCCAATCTGTTGAAGGGCAGCCCGAAGATCACGCCCGGCCGCGCACGTGCGCTAGCCAACGCCGCGATCCGCGAGGCCTGCGAAGAGACCGGACTCTGCCTCGGCCGCAAGGTCGAGAAGCGGCACAAGCTCGACGGGCCCTGGGCGGCGTTCGCCGATGCAGGTCTGTTGCCCGATCCGTCCGGCCTGTTCCTGATCGCGCGCGCGATCACCCCGCCCGGCCGCGTCCGCCGCTTCGACACGCGCTTCTTCACCGCCGACGCCTCGACCATCGCGCATCGTGTCGAGGGCGTGGTGCATGCCGATGCCGAACTGGTTGAGCTGGTCTGGGTCGAGATCGGCTCCGAGCCGCTCGCCGACGCGCATGCCATGACCAAGAACGTGCTCGCCGAGCTCGACCGCCGTCTCGCTACCGGCCCGCTCCGCCACGACGCGCCGGTGCCGTTCTTCCATTTCTACGGCGGCAAGATGCAGAAGGACGTGCTGGGGGCGTAAGATGATCCTCGTCATTCCGGGGCGATGCGCAGCATCGAACCGGGAATCCCGAGATTGCGGCGCGAGATTCCGGGTTCATCGCTGTGCGATGCCCGGAATGACAATGTCGAGAGAGCGGCCAAAAACAAAATAATCTTCCCGATGGCGCGCCGCGAGAGGCCTCCCTATCTGTTCCGCTAACGACATCAAGCACGGAACGGGGCAATGGCGAAGCGTCAACTCAAGCTCGGCGCGTTCATGCGGCCGATCAGCATCCACACCGGCGCCTGGCGCTATCCCGGGGCTTGGCCCGACGCCAATTTCAACTTCGACCACATCAAGACGCTGATCAGGAAGCTCGAGGCCGGCAAGTTCGACGCCTTCTTCATGGCCGACCATCTGGCCGTGCTGAACATGCCGATCAATGCGCTGAAGCGCAGCCACACCGTGACCTCGTTCGAGCCGTTCACGCTGCTCTCGGCGCTCGCCGCCGTCACCGAGAATATCGGCCTGATCGCGACCGGCTCGACCACCTTCGACGAACCCTATCACGTCGCGCGGCGCTTCGCCTCGCTCGACCACATCTCGGGCGGCCGCGCCGGCTGGAATATCGTCACCACGTCCAATCCGGACGCGGCGCTGAATTTCGGCCTCGACGATCACATGGAGCACGCCGAGCGCTACAGGCGCGCCCGCGAGTTCTACGACGTCGTCACCGGCCTGTGGGATTCCTTCGCCGACGATGCGTTCGTGCGCGACGTCGAGTCAGGCCTGTTCGTCGATCCCGTCAAGATGCATGTGCTCAATCACAAGGGCCAATATCTCTCGGTGCGCGGCCCGCTGAACATCGCCCGCCCGGTGCAGGGCTGGCCTGTCATCGTGCAGGCCGGAGCCTCCGATGACGGCAGGCAGCTGGCGGCCGAGACGGCGGAAGCCGTGTTCACCGGCGGCGGCAGCCTGGCCGACGGACAGAAGCTCTATGCCGACATCAAGGGCCGCATGGAGAAGATCGGCCGCGATCCCGAGCATCTGAAGATCCTGCCCGGTGCCTTCGTCGTGGTCGGCGACAGCGTCGAGGAAGCCAAAGAGAAGCGCGCGCTGCTCGACAGCCGCGTGCATTACGATAGCGCGATCGCCTCGCTGTCGGTGATCCTCGGCACCGATGCGTCCGGCTTCGATCCCGACGGACAGTTGCCGCCGATCCCCGAAACCAATGCAAGCAAGAGCGGCCGGCAGCGCCTCGTCGATGTCGCGGCGCGCGACAAGCTCACCGTGCGCCAGCTCGCGCAGCGCGTCGGCGGCTATGGCGGGCTCGCCTTCGTCGGCACGCCGCAGACCATCGCCGACCAGATGGAGGAATGGCTGACCGGCCGCGGCAGCGACGGCTTCAACATCATGTTCCCCTATCTGCCGCAGGGCCTGTTCGAGTTCGTCGACAAGGTGGTGCCGGAACTGCAAAGGCGCGGGATTTTCCGCACTCAGTACGAAGGTCGGACCCTGCGCGAGAATTTGGGCCTGCCGCGGCCGAAAAATCAGTTCTTCGAGGGGTAATAGGCCCGGAATCGGGGTGATCTTGGCTCAGAAATCCTTGACTTTGGGCGGTTTCTGGCTAGTTTCCCGGCCAAACGCGGGCCGATTTGGCCGGCTCCCGAATTCCCCCGATTTTCGAGGTTTTGCACATGGCCAAGGCGGTCACCATCAAGGTCAAGCTCGTGTCGACGGCCGACACCGGCTTCTATTACGTTGCCAAGAAGAATTCGCGCACCATGACCGACAAGCTGGTCAAGAAGAAGTACGACCCGGTCGCGCGCAAGCACGTCGAGTTCAAGGAAGCCAAGATCAAGTAAGATCGGCTGCTTCCGACGTTTCAAACGGGGCCCTCGCGGCCCCGTTTTTGCTTTCTAGGCTTGCGTCATCCCTTATGATTCCCGGACCAGTCCCGGGCGCAGGGCTCAGATGATCGCAACCTTGGACGAGGGAAACGTCGGCGGCTACTCGGTCGCTTACGGCCGCGAGGACATCTACTTTCCGGTCTATGTCACGGCAGCCCTCGCCGCGATCTTTCTGACCGCGACCTGGATCACGGGCGCGATCTATTGGCTGGCGCCGGCGGCGGCAGCGGGCGGCTTCACCTATTACAACATCCCCCTGCTGGAGGCCGGTCGTCCGACGATCGGGGCCAACCAGTACGGCATCTTCATCCAGGCCTTCGGGCTGATCCGCTGGCGCGCTATCACGCGCATCGACCTCGTCGAGATCGCCGAGCGCGCGATGACCGTTCACGAATTGCAGATCGCACTCAGCGGGCCGCTCGGCAGCGCGCTGGTGGCCGATTGGCGCAAGCGGCCGGCCTACCGGCTGCTGATGCGCCTGCCGTGGCGCATGGACCATCGTGGCGTGGTCCGCGTCAATCTGGAGCCATTCGACCGGACGCCCGACGAGATCCACCGGACGTTCCTCAGGATGTGGCGCTACTATCGGAGCTAACCTTTGAACGCCTCATCGCGCAGATGCGCGTCCGCGATCTCTGCATCCGGATTGTGTGTGATCGTCATGAACCAAATGAGGCTGAAGAACAGCGACCACGCTGTGTTCCAATAGAACCAGTTCATCGGATCACCCCGAACAGCTTAGATCCGCGCCAGCCGGCGAAGATCGCCGGCTGCGCGGAATGCCGCCAAAGTCTACTGCACGACCTCGCCGTGCAGTGCCAGATCCAACCCTTCGCGCTCGATGTCCCGCGTCACGCGAAGCCCGACGAAGAGATTGATCACGAACAGGATGATCAGGCTCACCACGGCATCATACACGAAAACCGTCGCGACGCCGATGCATTGATTGAGGAACTGCCCGGGATTTCCTTCCAGAACGCCTGCCGTTCCACCATACTGCTCGACCGCGAACACCCCGGTCAGCAGCGCCCCGACGATGCCGCCAAGGGCATGGACACCGAAGCAGTCCAGCGCATCGTCGTAGCTGAACATGCGCTTCAAGCCGGTGCATCCCCAGTAGCAGCAGACGCCGGCGGCGATGCCGATCGCGAAAGCGCCGACCGGCCCGACGAAACCGGAGGCCGGCGTGATCGCGACGAGGCCCGCCACGGCACCCGAACAGATTCCGACGACGGTCGGCTTGCCCTTCAACGCCCATTCCACCAGCATCCAGGTGAAGCCCGCCACCGCCGTGGCGATCTGGGTCACCAGCATGGCCATGCCCGCCTGCATTCCGGCCGTGACAGCGGAGCCGGCGTTGAACCCGAACCAGCCGACCCACAGCAGCGAGGCGCCAATGAAGGTCAGCACCATATTGTGCGCCGGCCCCGTCTCGACGCGCTTGCCTAGCATGATGGCGCACATCAGGCCGGCCACGCCGGCATTGATGTGCACAACGGTGCCGCCGGCGAAATCGAGAACTTTGACATACGCAGCGTCGTTACCCGCCGAGAAGATCCCGTCAGGGCCCCAGACCCAGTGCGCGATCGGCGCATAGACGAAGATCGCCCACAGCCCGATGAACCAGAGCATCGCGGAGAACTTCATCCGCTCGGCAAACGCGCCGGCAATCAGCGCCGGCGTGATGATGGCGAACGTCATCTGGAAGCAGATGTAAACGGACTCAGGAATGGTCGCGGCGAGTGGATTGGGATTGCCGATGCCCCCCTTGCCGATGTCGCTCAGGATGTCCTTGAGGAACATGCGATCCAGGCCGCCGATGAACGGCGTGCCGGCACGAAACGCCAGGCTGTAGGTGAGGACGGCAAACAGGATCGTGACCAGGCAGGTGACGGCGAAGCTGGTCATCACGGTGTCGCCGACATTCTTCTTGCGCACCATGCCGCCATAGAACAGACCGAGCCCCGGGACCGTCATCATCAGGACGAGCGCGACGGACGTGAGCATCCAGGCGGTGTCACCGGAATTCGGCGTGCACTTCTCGAGGATCTTGCCGCCGCAAGCCAGCGGTGCCGCCGCATCCTCAGCGAGCGCGAGCTCGCTGAACAGCAGGCAAAGAACGGCCACCCCCAGCAGGGCAACCACGATTCTCACGAGCTTCCGGCGCGTGTATGTCGCAGACTCCATCATCGACCTCCCATCACAAGAAATGCTGGCGTTCGGAATGGGCGCGGCGCGTCCGGAGCGTGAGCGCCGAAGTCGTCGCGACATTGAGCCGGACGTGAGGCACAAGGGCCCCCTGCTCGGCGGCGCGGCGAAGGCCGCGGTGCGCGGATGGCTGGAGATTGACGGCGACTAGCCTCATCGCGGCCAGCCCTTCCCATGGGTCCCCAGGCCGGAAACCTCAGCGTCGGCTTCCGGCACGATTTTAGCCAAATTCAATCAAGATTCGTGCCACCGCCGCGTGCGGAGTAACAGTTTGAAGATGTTGTGATTTCAAACCGCGCAGGGAGCGTCTCGGCGCTCCATTGCACGTTCTCGCAGCAAGCGATCGATGGAAAAATAGGCAGAAACCGGCGACTGCCCTCGCATGGGGCAGTCGCCGGTTGCCCGGATTGGAAACTAGGCGGCCTTCAGCAGCGGCGGTTGCGCCGGGCGGATCAGCGCGAAGGCGAGCTGGATGATGCCGCCGGCAAGGCCCAGCGCGACGCCGATGCGCCAGGCCATGGTGTAGGAGCCGAGCGAGTCATAGATCAGCCCTCCTCCGTAAGCGCCGAGGAAGCTGCCGACCTGGTGGCTCATGAAGGCAAGGCCCTGGATCATCGCCTGCCAGCGCAGCCCGAACATCTCGGCCACCGCGCCCGCGACCAGCGGACCGACGCCCATCCAGAGGAAGCCCATGATGGCGCCGAACAGCAACGTCGAGCCCGGCGTTGCCGGCAGCATGAAGTACCAGGCGAGCGCCAGCGAGCGCAGGATGTAGATCGCGCCGAGCAGCGCCAGCTTGTTCCAACGCTGGCCGGCCCAGCCGAAGAACAGCGAGCCCAGCACGTTGAAGCCGCCGATCATGCCGAGCGTCTGCGCGCTCAGCATCGGATCGAGCCCGCAGATCGCGAGATACGACGGCAGATGCGTGGTGAGGAAGACGAGCTGCATGCCGCAGACCATGTAGGCACAGGTCATCACCACGAAGGCTGCGTTGCTGAACGCGGTCTTCGCCGCGGTCGCCGCAGTGGCGTTGCCGATATCGTCGGCCGCGGGCTTCGGCAGCGGGATCTTGTCGACGCGGCCGGCGTACAACGCAGCCGGAATCATGAAGACCGAGAGGATCACGAAGCCGGCAAGCCCGACGCGCCAGCCGAAACCTTCATTGAGCATCTGGCCGATCGGCGCCGACAGCAGCGCGCCGAGCGAGCCCGCGGCGGAGACCATGCCGAGCACGGTCGAGCGTACCGTCTCCGGCACCGCGCGCGCCGAGACCGACATTGCGATCGCATTCGCGGTGCAGGCGAGCGAAAGGCCGATCAGGACACCGGCGCCGATCATGATGGCAACGAGCCCATGCGCCGTCGTCATCAGCACGAGGCCCGCGATGTAGGCGAGCGCGCCGACCACCATGATCGGGCGAAAGCCGTAACGCACCGTCATCGCGCCGGCGACCGGCTGCAGAAAACCCCAGGCGAGGTTCTGCACCGCGAGCGCCAGCGTGAAGTGGGATATCGAGATGCCGATGTCGTGCGTGAGCGGCTGCATGAAGATGCCGAGGCTCTGCCGCAGCCCCATGCTCAGCGTGAGCATGATGGAGGCGCCGATCAGGATGGGAAGCGTGGGACGCAGGACCTGCAACAGGGGCATTGTTCTTGTTCTCCCATAACGGCACGGCACGCGTGCCATGGCCTGCGATTGATGCATGTTTTGGTTACACAGACCTGTGTACTTAGGCTATACAGGGGGCCGACTGTCAAGCGAAGAGGATCACGGCTGGCGCATGGCTTCCCCGCCTCCCAAACAGACCATGAAAGAGCGGATCCTCGAGACCGCCGACAGACTGTTCTACCTGCAAGGCATTCGCGCCATCGGCGTCGACACCATCGCGGCCGAGATCGGCATCAGCAAGCGCACGCTCTACAACCACTTCCCGTCGAAGGACGCGCTGATCGAGGCCTATCTGCAGCGCCGCTTCGTGCAGCCCCGCTCCTCCGACAAGCCGCCGGCCGAGCAGATCCTTGCAACGTTCGATTCGCTGGAGCGACGGTTCTCGGCGAAGGATTTTCGCGGCTGCCCGTTCGTGAATGCGGTGGCCGAGCTCGGGCCGGAGGACGAGGACCGCACCTTCAGGAACATCGCAATCGCCTTCAAGGAAAGCCGCCGGCTCTGGTTTCGAGATCTGCTGCGTCAGCTCGGCGTCGCCGACGCCGAGAGACTTGCGACCCAGCTCACGCTCCTGGTCGATGGATCGATCGCGCAGGATCTGGTGCGCGACGATCCGGCGATGGCGCGCGCGGCCAGGGAAGCCGCCCGCGTGTTGCTGGCAAATGCAGGCGTCAAGGTCGGCAGCCCCGCCCCCGCGGGTAAGAAACGCGCCGGATAAATCCGGTTGCGTGCGGAAGTCAGGTTTGGTTGGTTGCGCCGACCGCAGGCGACAGCATTCCCGACTGGATATTCCGTCCGGCGAGATTGACAGCGACCGCGCAAAGACCTGCTACACAGAAGATCTGCGGCACAACAGGGGAACGACCATGGAAGATCTGAAGGTGACGGCCACCGGCTATGATTTCGCGCCGGCGCGCGCCGCCATGCAGCGCTATATCGACAACGATCTCCTGTCCGGCATCTCCTGGACGGTTCTGGTCGGGCGCGACATCGCTGACACGGGCTGCGTCGGATGGGCCGACAAGGAAGCGCAGATTCCGCTGCGCACCGATCACATCTTCCGCGTCTTCTCCAACACCAAGCTGATCACCTCCTGCGCGGCGCTGCTGCTGGTCGAGGAAGGCCGCTTGCGGCTCGACGATCCGATCGAGACCTTCATCCCGCAGCTCAGAAACCGGAAGGTGCTGCGGCCGGGTGCGACGTCGATCGACGACACCGAGCCGGCGCAGCGGTCGATCAGCATTCGCCACCTGCTGAGCCACTCGGCCGGCCTCAGCTACGGCCTGTTCGATCCGGGCACCCCGATCTTCAAGGCCTACAACGAGCGCAAGATCCTCAATCCGATGACGACGCTCGCCGACATGGTCGACGGTCTGTCCGATCTGCCACTGGTGTTCCATCCCGGCTCGTCATGGGAATATTCCGTTGCCATCGACGTGGTCGCACGGCTGGTCGAGGTCGTGAGCGGCCAGCCGTTCGACAAGTTCATCAAGGCGCGTATCCTCGATCCGCTCGGCATGGTCGACACCGGCTTCTATGTTCCGGAGAAGGACCACAACCGGCTCGTCGCCTATTACGCCGGCGCCGATCTAATGGATCCGATGAAGCCCGGACTGACGCGCACCGACAACGCGCCCTATCCCGGCGCCTATCTGCGCCCGGTGCCGCGCTTCAATGGCGGCGGCGGTCTCGTCTCGACACTGCATGACATGGTCGCGCTGATCCGCAGCCTCTTGCCCGGCGGGCCGACGCTGCTGAAGCCGGAGACGATCGCGCAGGCGATGACGAACCAGCTCACACCCGGCCAATGGATCCGCTTTGCGATGATGGGCGAGCAGCCCGGCAAGACCTACGGTCTCGCCGGCGGATTGATCCTCAACCCCTCCCCGATCGATCATCCCGACGCCGCCGGCGAGCTCTATTGGGGCGGCGTCGCAGGCACGCAGTGGTGGATTTCGCCCAAAACGGGCATCGCCGGCGTCATGATGGCGCAGCGCCAGATGGCGTTCGTCCATCCGTTCTCGTTCGAGTTCAAGCGGATGGCCTATGACGCGGTGAAGCACGGCCGCTAAGGGCACTTCGTAGCCCGGATGGAGCCAACGGGTCGCGCGAACGCGCGCCCGATGACAGGCTCCGCGAAATCCGGGAAGCTCGTGCAAGCGGCGCGACACCCCGGATTGCGCTTCGCTGCATCCGGGCTACGAGATCGCGCTACGCGGCGGCCGAGACCACGCGGTTGCGGCCGTCGTGCTTGGCGCGATAGAGCGCGGTGTCGGCGCGCTTGAGCACATCAGTGACCAGCTCGCCCTTGCGCTCCAGCGTGGTGAGACCGATCGAGATCGTGACGGTGATCCGCTTGCCGCCCTTGTCGACGGTGAAGGGCTCGCCCGCGATTGAGCGGCGCAGCCGCTCTGCGACCATGCCGGCGACATGCAGGTCGGTCTCGGGCATCACGATGACGAACTCCTCGCCGCCATAGCGGCAGGCGAGATCGATGCCGCGGATCGACTTACGGATACGGACGGCGAATTCGCGCAGCACGTCGTCGCCGGCATCGTGGCCGTAGGTGTCGTTGATCGCCTTGAAGTAGTCGATGTCGAGGATCATCAGCGCCAGCGGCTTGCCGCGGATCGAGGCCTGCTCCGCCAGCGTCGCGAGGTGGCTTTCCATGTAGCGCCGGTTATTGAGACCGGTCAGCGCATCCGTGATCGCCATCTCGATCGAGTTCTGCACATTGTCGCGCAGATGATCGGTGTAGCGGCGGCGGCGGATCTGGGTACGCGCCCGGGCCAGGAGTTCGTTCTTGTCGACCGGACGCAGCAGATAGTCGTTGACGCCGATCTCGAGCCCGCGCATCAGCCGCGTGTTGTTGTCGGCATCCGAGATGGCGAGGATCGGGACCTGGCGCGTGCGCTCCAGCGAGCGGGCCTGGCTGCACAGCCGCAGGCCGTCGTAATTGTCGAGGCTGAGCGACACGATCAGCAAGTCGTAATTGCCCTCGGCGGCATGGAACAAGGCTTCCGACGGATTGATCTCGACGTCGACGGTGTGTTCGGCAGAGAGGATCGGCGCCAGCTTCTCGTAGGACGACGGCCGGTCGTCGACCAGAAGGATGCGGCCGCCGGTGCCCTTGTCGGCGATCGCGCTGCGCTCGGGCGCCTGCATGCCGATCTCGAGCGAGGTGATGGCGCGCATGCGCAGTTCATCGGTCATCATCTTCAGCCGCGTCAGCGAGCGCACGCGCGCGATCAGCACGACGTCGGACACCGGCTTGGTCAGGAAGTCATCGGCGCCGGCTTCAAGGCCGCGCACGCGATCGGCCGGGCTGTCGAGCGCGGTGACGATGACGACGGGAATGAAATGGGTCGCCGGATTCGACTTCAGCCGGCGGCAGACCTCGAAGCCGTCCATATCAGGCATCATGACATCGAGCAGGATGATGTCGCATTCGGCGCGTGCGCAGATTTCCAGTGCCTCGCTCCCGTTGGAAGCGGTCAGCACATCGAAATATTCGGCTGACAGACGGGCTTCCAACAACTTGACGTTCGCCGGAACGTCATCGACCACGAGGATACGCGCAGACATTGCACCACAACTCCCCTATCCGATAAAGCGTCGGACAGTCTCAATAAATTTGCCGACCGAGATCGGCTTGGACAAATAGGCTTCGCAGCCGCCCTCGCGGATGCGTTCTTCGTCGCCCTTCATGGCGAAGGCGGTGACCGCGACCACCGGAATCGTGCGCAGATTGGGATCGTCCTTGATCCAGCGCGTGACCTCGAGACCGGAAACCTGGGGTAGCTGGATGTCCATCAGGATCAGGTCGGGGCGCAGCTTGCGGACAAGATCAAGCGCTTCGAAGCCATTGCTGGTGCCCGAAGTCTGATAGCCGTGCGCTTCCAACAGATCGCGAAAGAGCTTCATGTTGAGCTCATTGTCCTCCACGATCAGGACGGTTTTGGCCATCCCGTCCCTCCCAAACCCAGGAGACGGGCCCGGCTGCGGTACCTCACGCACCGCGCTCGGGGCGCGTCGAAAATGTGAATTCAAACTAGCGCCAGAATCGCTCTAACCCGTTAACCCGAAGTCCAACTTCCGCAGCGTGGTTTCCGTTGCTTGAACACATGCGGAAGACTCGGGCATGATGGGCTTCTCAATAGAGACCATAAGTTAACGGAAAGGCAAACCGGCGCGTTGAAAAAGCCTGTTCACAACCCCCGGGAAGTTGCTGAAATCGTTGCGATTCAGGCGCTCGGCTTCATTGCCGGCGATCCCGAGCGGCTGGGCCTGTTCCTGGCCGAAACTGGAATCGGTCCAGAGACGCTGCGGAACGCCGCGTCCGATCCTCAATTTCTTGCGAGCGTGCTCGATTTCGTGATGCGCGACGACGCCACCGTGACGGCGTTTGCCAAGGCCTCGGAACTGCACCCGACCAACATCGCTGCCGCCCGTCAGGCACTGGGCGACCCGAAATGGGAGCGCGACGTGCCGTGACGACGGCAGCGGCAGCTTCCGACGGCCCCCTCAGTTTCTGCCGAGACTGCCTCGGCGATCTCGATATCAAGGTGAAGCGGTGCGGCCATTGCGGCTCGCCGCGGCTGGTGCGTCATCGCGCTCTGCCCGCGCTGGCGCTAGCGCATATCGACTGCGACGCGTTCTATGCCACCGTCGAGAAGCGCGACAATCCTGATATCGCCGATCGCCCGGTCATCATCGGCGGCGGCAAGCGCGGCGTGGTGTCGGCCGCCTGCTACATCGCCCGCACCTACGGCGTCCGCTCGGCGATGCCGATGTTCAAGGCGCTGGAACTCTGCCCCGACGCGACCGTGATCCCGCCGGACATGGCGAAGTATGTCCGGGTCGGACGCGAGGTGCGGCAGGCAATGCAGGCGCTGACGCCGCTGGTCGAGCCGCTGTCGATCGACGAAGCCTTCCTCGATCTCGCCGGCACGCAGCGCGTCCACGGCATGATCGCGGCCAAGGTGCTCGCCAAATTTGCCCGCGATGTCGAGCGCGACATCGGCATCACGGTGTCGGTCGGGCTGTCCTGCAACAAGTTCCTCGCCAAGATCGCTTCCGACCTCGACAAGCCGAGGGGCTTCGCTGCGCTCGACCAGGACGAGGCGCGCGAGATGCTGGCGAGCAAGCCGGTCGGGTTCATCTACGGTGTCGGCCCTGCGACCCAGGAGAAGCTGGTGCAGCGCGGTTTCCGCATCATCGCCGACCTGCAGCGCGCCGACGAAAACGAACTGATGAAGCAGTTCGCGAGCGAAGGCCGCCGGCTGTGGCGGCTGGCGCGCGGCATCGACGACCGGAGCGTGGTGGCCGACCGCGGCGCCAAGACGATCTCGAGCGAGACCACCTTCGAGACCGATATCCGCGACTTCGCAACGCTGGAGAAACTGCTCTGGAAACTGTCCGAGAAAGTCTCGGCGCGGCTGAAGACCAGCGAGCTCTCGGGCTGCACCATCACGCTGAAGCTGAAGACCGCGGACTTCCGCCAGCGCACCCGCTCGCAATCGATCCAGACCCCGACCCAGCTTGCCGCCAAGATCTTTGCGGTCTCGCGCGAGATGCTCGCGAAGGAGATCGACGGCACCGCCTTCCGCCTGATGGGCACCGGCGTCAGCGCGCTGCGCCCGGGCGCACAGGCCAATGATTCCGACATGCTCGACCGCCGCTCGGCGCACGCCGAACGCGCGATGGACAATCTGCGCAAGAAGTTCGGCAATGCCGCCGTGATCAGGGGCATTGCCTATGAGGGGCCGCTGAAAAACGCGGAGGAGTAATTCATCGTTGACGTCATCCCCGCGCAAAGGCCTCGCCTTTGTCGCTGGAGGTGCGAGCGGAGCGAGCCTCGAAGGATGACCGGAAAGACTCGGGCCGTCGCCCTTCGTGACGCGCGCGATGCGCGCTCCTCAGGGTGACGGTACTCAGCGTCACGATGCCCCCTCAATCAGCAACCGCCACCGCCTCGATCTCGATCAACCATTCCGGCGCCGCGAGCGCGGTGACGCCGACCAGCGTAGAGGCCGGCGGCTCCATGCCCTCAAAGAACGCCGAGCGTGCCTTGCCGATGATGGGACGGAGCTCCGGCTTGTAGCCGACGACGAAGGTCGTGATCTTGACGATATTGGAATAGCTGGCCCCGGCGGCCTTCAGCGCCATGCCGAGGTTCTGCATCACCTGCGTCGTCTGCGCGGCGAGATCGCCGGCGCCGACCACGCGGCCCTCCTCGTCGACCGAGACCTGTCCCGAAATGTAGATCGTGCGCGCGCCGGAGACGACGACGACGTGGGAGTAAGCCGGATTGTGATGCAGGCCGCTGGGGCGAAGATGGTTGAGCTCGCTCATGATGTGCCTCCCTGACACGCGTGTTTGTTGGGAAGCCTACTCGTGTCGGACGGTTCCGGCCAGAGCGGTGTCGCGGGTTGCGCTTGCTCTGCTGTCGTCCCGGCGAAAGCCGGGATCCATAACCACCGAAGGTGATTGTTGTGCGACGCTGGGGCCACAGCCTGCTCTCAACAACGCAACCCTGTGGTTATGGGTCCCTGTGTCTTGGAAGTCTGTCAGG
>NZ_JASAUT010000178.1:0-946 GCF_029952935.1 Bradyrhizobium sp. Mp19
AGTCTGCTGGGCTTTGTGGCAAAAGCGTTTGACGGAAGCCAAGATCTGGTCTGCGGACTTGGTCCATTTGAAGGGCTTCGGGTTGTTGTTGTGCAATTCGATGAAGGTACGGATGTCGGCTTCGAGCTGCCTGACGGAGGTGTGAACACCTCGCCGGATCTGCTTTCTGGTGAGTTCAGCGAACCAGCGCTCGATCTGATTGATCCACGACGCGGAAGTCGGCGTGAAGTGGACATGATAGTGCGGCCGGCGAGCGAGCCACGCTTTAATCTTGGGGGTCTTGTGGGTAGCGTAGTTGTCCATGACGATATGGACAGCGAGCCCCTCAGGGATTTGAGCGTCGATCTCTTTGAGAAACTTCAAGAACTCGAGCGCCCGATGGCGCTTGTAGCATTTGCCAATGACGAAGCCGGAAGCGACATCGAGCGCGGCAAACAGCGTGGTCGTACCATGCCGCACATAGCTATGCGTGCGACGTTCCGGCACCCCAGGCATCATCGGCAAGACCGGCTGCTCGCGATCGAGTGCCTGGATCTGGCTTTTCTCATCGACACTGAGGACAACGGCTCGGTTAGGCGGCGACAGATAAAGCCCGACAATATCGCGCACCTTATCGACGAATAGCGGATCGCTCGATAGTTTAAATGTCTGGCTGCGGTGCGGCTGCAAGCCGAACGCCGTCCACATTCGGCGGATCGTGGTGTGAGAAAAGCCAGTATCCGCAGCCATCGAGCGGATCGACCAGTGCGTTGCGTCGGGCGGCGTCGTACGCAATGTCCGCTCGATTACCTCGGCAACCTGATCATCGTCGATGGTTCGAGGGCGGCCCGGGCGGGCTTCGTCAAGCAGGCCATCACAACGATCCTTCAAGAATCGGCGGCGCCACTTGCCGACGGTGTGTTCATGGATGCCAAGTTCGGCAGCCACAGACTTGCTTGGCAGACCA
>NZ_JASAUT010000179.1:0-944 GCF_029952935.1 Bradyrhizobium sp. Mp19
TGATCGCCTTCATCGACGATCATCGCGAGGCTTACGGGGTCGAGCCGATCTGCAAGGTGCTGCCGATTGCCCCGTCGACTTACCATGATCACGTTGCCAAGCGGCGCAATCCAGCCAGACTTTCAGCCCGCGCCAGGCGCGATGCGGCGCTGAAGGTCGAGGTCCGTCGCGTGTTCGAGGAGAACTTCTCTGTTTACGGCGTGCGCAAGGTGTGGCGCCAATTGCGGCGCGAAGGTCGGGATGTCGCCCGCTGTACGGTGGCGCGGCTGATGAAGGAAATGGGCCTGCAAGGGGCGATCCGGGGCAAGCCCGTGCGCACCACGATAAGCGATCGCGCGGCACCCTGTCCGCTCGACCACGTCAACCGCGAGTTCCAGGCGCCGCGCCCGAATGCGCTGTGGGTGTCCGACTTCACCTATGTCGCCACCTGGATTGGCTTCGTCTATGTCGCCTTCGTCGTCGACGCCTATGCCCGCCGCATCGTCGGCTGGCGGGTGTCGCGCAGCGCTCACGCAGGCTTTGTGCTCGATGCGCTCGAACAGGCGCTGGCGGAGCGGAGACCGCTGCGCGGCGGGGGCCTCGTCCACCATTCCGATCGCGGCGTGCAATACGTCTCGATCAAATACACCGAGCGCCTGGCCGAGGCCGGCATCGAGCCGTCGGTCGGCAGCGTCGGCGACTCCTACGACAACGCGCTCGCCGAAACGATCAACGGCCTGTACAAGGCCGAGGTCATCCATCGACGTGGTCCGTGGCGTTCATTCGATGCCGTCGAATATGCCACGCTCGAATGGGTGGACTGGTTCAACAACCGGCGGCTCCTCGAGCCGATCGGCAACATCCCGCCGGCCGAAGCTGAGGCACGCTACTATGCGCAGACCGAGGAGTTCGGTATAGCCGCGTGACTCAAACCAAATGGCCTCCGGCAATCCCGGGGCGGTTCA
>NZ_JASAUT010000180.1:0-936 GCF_029952935.1 Bradyrhizobium sp. Mp19
GATGCCACCACGCCGGATCCGCTCACCACTCGACTGCTCCGAAGGCACCAGGCCGAGATACGCCATCAAATGGCGAGCACTCTCGAAGCGAGCCAGATCGCCGATCGCGGCGACAAATGTTGCAGCTGAAATGAGATCAAGTCCTCGCAATCCCCGCAGCGCTTCCACAAGGGGTCCCATCGTCCAATCGGCAACCATGGTACTGATGCGGCCAACAAGCTGATCACGCCGTTCCTGGGTTGTCCAAACTGCCTCCAGATAGTCCTGGAAGACAATCTGGTGCGCTGGCTGATCGAATGTCTGACCTGCAAGCCACGAGCGGTGTCGTTGTGTCCAATGTTTGCCGGTATCGTAGGTGCGGCCGTGACGCAGAAGAAATGCCAGCAATTGCTGTCGCGCCCGCATGAGGTGCATGGACGCGTCCATCCGAGCCCGGGTGAGATCACGCATTGCCTCATGTCCCTCGTCTGGGACCCATACCCGCGTGAGGTCGCCGGAACGATGCAAAATTGCCAGCTTCTGGGAGTCACGGCGATCTGTCTTGATCCGCTCCCCCGGCTTGCGCGGGATCAAGGACGTCGCAGCAACAGTGCAGCCGTGCCCCAGACCGGTCAGCTGCCGGTAGATGCCGTACCCGCAGAAGCCGGCCTCGTAACAGAACTCCAGTCGATGGCCGTCCTTGCCCAATCGCTTGCTCAGCTTAGACAACGCTGCCGGCGTGTTTGGCACCGCTCCGATGAAGCTGGTCGCTCCCTCGCGTCCGTCTTCCGCCACCGTTACCGAAATGCTGACTTTGTGAACGTCGAGCCCCACGTAAAGAACCTTCTGCATCTGCGCTCTCCGATGTCGAGCCGCCGCGCCCTCATGCGCGGCGGCGGCTCGACTGTGACGGAGACCGGTGGCGCCGCTATGCTGGCGCTAAAGGACATACGGACT
>NZ_JASAUT010000181.1:0-923 GCF_029952935.1 Bradyrhizobium sp. Mp19
CGCGCGGGATCGAAGCGGTCGGGATCGGCGAAGGCGTCGGGGTCGCGATTGCCGGCCGCGATCAGCATGCGCACGTCCGCGCTCTTCGGGATCACCATGCCGCCCAGTTCGATGTCGCGCTGGGCGATACGCGGAATGGAGCTGAACATGACGGGCGCGTCGCAGCGCAGGACTTCTTCGACGAATGCCTTCACCCCCACGGCGTCTTTGTGTAGCCAGTGCCGCTGTTCGGGATACGCGAGCATCGCCAGGACCGCATGGTCGATGGTCGCAGCAGTGGTGGCGAAGCTGCCCAGCAGCATGCCCCACAGCATGCTGATCAACTCCGCATCCGACAGCATGTCGGCATCATCGTCATGTGCGCCGACCAGCATCGACACGATGTCGTGGCGCGGGTCGGTGCGCTTACGCTGTATGAGGTAGCCGAAGTAGGTCTGCACCCTGGCGCTGGCCGCGTCCGCCGCGGTGAGCTGGGGATCGCTGGCATGCGGGCGCAGGCCTTCCAGAATGGCACCGATGCCGGCGGCGAGCCCGAACATGTCGTCATGGGGCATGCCAAACAGTTCGGCGAAGACCAGCATGGGCAACGCCAGTGCGAATTCCCGATGCAGGTCCACCGCCTCCCCGCGCTCCAGCGCGGGCGCCATGCCGTCCAGGCGCGCGGCGACGATGCGCGCGATGCCTGGCCGCAGGTTGTCGATCTGGCCCATGGTGAAATCGCGCGAGATCAGCCGGCGCAGACGCGTATGCGTCGGTGGGTCCTTCATCGCCAGCGAGGACGCCAGCAGATTGAGCGACAGGCTGGTCGCCGCACGCGGGAAATAGCGCGCCAGTTCGTCCGGCGCCGGAGCCCGAAACGCATCGCCCGTGGCCTTGAGCGCCCAATAGATGTCGGCGTGGCGGCTCAACAGAAAGAGGCCCGA
>NZ_JASAUT010000182.1:0-913 GCF_029952935.1 Bradyrhizobium sp. Mp19
CTAGTACCCGGAATCAGAGCTGAGTGATACGGCGGCCTTTGAAACGGCGTTGACGGACCTTTTTCTTGGTCCAGACGAAGGGCTCGGCTTTGTCGTTGTACGCGTTGACGTAGGCATCGATGTGGTCCTGAAGCTGCTTGAGGCTTGTGAAGGAGGTGCCGCTGAGCGACTGCCCCTGCAAGATCGAAAACCATACCTCGACCTGATTGAGCCAGGACGCACTTGTCGGCGTGAAATGAAATTGCACGTTGGGGTGGGCCTTGAGCCAGTCCTCGTTCTTCTTGTGGGTGTTAAGGTTGTCGAGGATGACGTGAAGCTGGCGGCTCGGAAAGGCCGCGGTGAGGCTGTTCATGAAATCGAGAAACTCGACGCGGCGACGGCGTTTTGAATGCGTTGCGATGATCTTTCCGGTGGCGACTTCGAGCGCCGCAAACAATGTTGTGGTGCCATGCCGCTTGTAATCGTGGCTCTGGCCGGTCAAGGCGCGGCCATTGGGCAACTTCAGATAACCCTGCGCTCGCTCCAAAGCCTGGATCGAAGGCTTCTCGTCCACGCATAGCACAATGGCCTTCGCCGGCGGGGCGACGTAGAGGCCGACAACATCGGCGGCCTTGGCCGTAAAGTTCGGGTCGTTGCTCTCGCACCAGGACTTGCGAGCCGCGAGGTCAATCTTGTGGCTGCGCAGGAACCGCCAGACATATTGGACGTCAACATCGCCCAGCGCTCCGGCCAGCAGAGGACCGGTCCAGCGCGCAAACCCGTGCGGCGGCGGCTTATCCAACAGCTTCAGAATCCGCTTGTCGGTCGTCTTCGTATAGATCGGCTGCTTGCCCGGTCGCGGCTTGTCTTGCAGCCCTTCAAGGCCATGGTCGGCATAGCGATGCCGCCAAAGGCTGACAATCCGCGGCTGGAC
>NZ_JASAUT010000183.1:0-891 GCF_029952935.1 Bradyrhizobium sp. Mp19
GACGTGCGCATGCTGATCGCGGCCGGCAATCGCGACCCCGACGCCTTCGCCGATCCCGACCGCTTCGATCCCGCGCGGTTCTACGGTACCAGTCCTGGCATGTCGACCGACGGGAAGATCATGCTGAGCTTCGGCCACGGCATTCACTTCTGCCTCGGTGCGCAACTAGTCCGGGTGCAGTTAGCCGAGAGCCTGCCGCGAATCCAGGCGCGCTTCCCCACGCTGGCCTTGGCCGAGCAGCCGACCCGGGAGCCCTCCGCGTTCCTTCGGACGTTCCGCGCGCTGCCGGTGCGGCTGCATGCGCGGGGGAGCTGAGATGCGCGTCGTGGTCGACCAGGACCTGTGCGGAACCAGCGGGCAGTGCGTGCTGACGCTGCCGGGCACCTTTCGCCAGCGCGAACCGGACGGCGTGGCCGAAGTGTGCGTGGCGACGGTCCCGCAGGCGCTGCACGCCGCCGTGAGGCTCGCGGCGAGCCAGTGCCCGGTCGCCGCCATTCGGGTCATCGAAAGCGACGCTGGCGATGGCGAGCGCGCCGGTGCCGACCCTGCGCCTTCTCCAGCGGAGGGCCGAGCGCCATGCCGCGAGAGACCAATGCCATCCAGGAGGACACGATGGGACGGTTTGCAGACAAGGTGGCCGTGGTGACCGGCGCAGGCATCGGCAAGGCATGCGCCCTCGCTATCGCGCGCGAGGGAGGCAGAGCGGTGGTCGCCGACATTGATGGCTCGGCGGCCATCGCCTGCACTGCGCAAATTGCATCCGAAGCGGACCGCGCGCTGGCCTCGGCCACAGACATCGCCGATGCGCACGCGGTGGCAAAGTCGGATCGTAGCCATGTCGTTCTGTGAGCCAAGGAGTTGCCAGACATATTTGTCTTCCTAAGACCGCTT
>NZ_JASAUT010000184.1:0-882 GCF_029952935.1 Bradyrhizobium sp. Mp19
GAGCAGCTGACCTCGCTGCTGGTGTTCCGCGCCGGCTCCTCGCAGCCCAAGGCGGTGCCGCTCGGCCTCGTCACCCGGCTGGAGGAGATCGCAACCGACAAGATCGAGCTCTCGAACGGCCGCTACATGGTGCAGTACCGCGAGCAGCTGATGCCGCTGGTGCAGATGGCCGGCGTCGAGGTGCAGAACCAGGGCTCGCAGCCGATCCTGGTGTTCGCCGACGACGGCCGCTCGATGGGGCTCGTGGTCGACGAGATCATCGACATCGTCGAGGAGCGGCTCAACATCGAGGTCGCGGGCAGCCAGGACGGCATCCTCGGCTCGGCGGTGATCAAGGGCCAGGCCACCGAGGTGATCGACGTCGGCCACTTCCTGCCGATGGCGTTCGCCGACTGGTTCTCGCGCAAGGAGATGCGCCCGTCGGCCTCGGCGCAGTCGGTGCTGCTGGTCGATGACTCGGCGTTCTTCCGCAACATGCTGGCGCCAGTGCTCAAGGCTGCCGGCTACAAGGTCAGGACCGCGGGCGGCGCGCAGGAAGGGCTCGCCGCGCTGCGTTCGGGGCAAAGCTTCGACGTCGTGCTGACCGACATCGAGATGCCCGAGATGAACGGCTTCGAGTTCGCCGAGAACATCCGAAGCGACCACAATCTGATCGGGCTGCCGATCATCGCGCTGTCGGCGATGGTGTCGCCGGCGGCGATCGAGCGCGGCCGGCAGGCCGGCTTCCACGACTATGTCGCCAAGTTTGATCGTCCCGGGCTGATCGCGGCGCTGAAAGAGCAGACCGCCGAACTGCGGCGCGCGGCATAACAGGGCTTGAAGGAAAAGAGTGATGACCAGCAAGACCGAGACCAGCGAAGGCGCCATGGCCGAATACGTCAC
>NZ_JASAUT010000185.1:0-864 GCF_029952935.1 Bradyrhizobium sp. Mp19
GCTGCACGCGGCGATCAGGGGGCTCAACCGCCTGGCGAGGAAGCACGGGGTCAGGCTGCGGCAGTCCTATCTTCGCATTGCCAAGACCGCGGCCATGATGGCGGGACGCTACGCCCATGCCAAGCAATTCAAGCGGCATCAGCGGCAGTTGCGTATCCTGCGCAGCCGGCTGGGCCGGATCATCCGCGATATCCGCCGCAAGATCGAAGGTCAGGCCGTGCTCGAGAACGCGTTCGCCCTCCCGCTCGGCCGGGCCTCGCAGATCCGCTCGCAGCAGCAGCGCCAGCGCGGCTGGAAGCTCTATTCCTTCCACGCCCCGGAGGTGGAGTGCATCGGCAAGGGCAAAGCAGCCGCGCCTTACGAGTTCGGTGTCAAAGCCTCCATCGTCACCAACAACCGCCGTGCTCCCGGTGGCCTGTTCGTGCTGCACGCCAGGGCGCTGCCCGATAACCCCTACGACGGTCATACCTTGCGCGACGTCATCGACCGCACCGAGACACTCACCGGCTGCGCGATCGAGCGGGCCTATGCCGACAAGGGATATCGCGGCCACGACGCACAGAACCCGCGCCGTGTCTTCATCTCCGGCCAGAAGCGCGGGGTCTTCGGTATCATCAGGCGCGAGCTGCGCCGCCGCTCCGCCATCGAACCCATCATCGGACACCTGAAGACCGATGGTCACCTCGGCCGCTGCTACCTCAAAGGCCGCGCCGGAGACGCCGCCAACGTCATCCTCTCAGCCGTCGGCCACAACTTCCGCCGCATCCTCGCCTGGCTGAGGGGTCTTTGGCGCCTCTTCCTGGCCACCCTCATCGCAGCCATCAGCGACCGTTCACCGCTGCAATCGGCTTCTTAACGGACGAC
>NZ_JASAUT010000186.1:0-820 GCF_029952935.1 Bradyrhizobium sp. Mp19
CGCATGTTGCCAGGAGACGTACGGGCTTGGCTGCTCATGCATTCGCGCTGCACCTTGCGAGCGTCAAGCCTGCGCGGGTGGACCTCCCTCCACCCGCGCTTCCTTCTCCGTCGCCCTTGTGGAGATCATGGCATGACACGTGAAGAGGCTTTGAAGAACGCCATAGTGACACTCGAAAAAAAAGAGCGCCGTACTTGCGGCGATAGAGGAATTCCAAGAGACTAGACCGCCAGCTAGGCCGCCGCCTCGCAAACAGAAGCTCTCTTGGATAGATCAGAACTACTGAGATGGCAGCAGGATGGATAGTTTCGGTCGGCATCGTCAAAGACGGCAAGGTTCGATATGTAACTTATGCCGTCGCTATGGCTGATCAGGCGGAAGCCGTGAAAGCCTCATTGGCTGCCAGTGCCGGTGACGCAACGATCGTGAATTCCGAGCTCCGCGAAGCCGATTTGAAGGGCCTCGGGTTGAAGGCTGGCGAGCTTGTACCCATATACGACGATCGCAACGATCCGCTGATGTCGCGCACGTGGCGTCCTGTCCGACCGCGCGACACAAACTAGCGGGCGACCGCCGGGATCAATGTCACTTGTTCAGGAAATGTGGTCGCCCATTGCAGAAGGTCCCACATTGTCAGACCTTTCACGTAAGGCCCGCCATACGGTTCGGCACTGTGTCCCACAAGCTCAAAGGTCTTTGGGCCGGTTTGTCGGACCTTCTCTGCGCATTGGTGCCCGTTGCGCTCGAAAACTCTCATGGCAATCATGCTTTGCGCCTCGATCGTTCGGATCATCTACTTTATCACACTCGGAATGATTCG
>NZ_JASAUT010000187.1:0-813 GCF_029952935.1 Bradyrhizobium sp. Mp19
CAGCGCGCATTCTCTCGCCCCCGAATCAACACGTAGGCAAGAGAATCACGTGGCGCTATTTAGGTACAGACCCTAGTCCTATGGCCAAAGCGGAAGTGGAAGTGATCACGTCGGAGCGGCGACGGCGGCATTGGTCGCGGGCTGACAAGGAGCGCATCGTCGCTGCAGCGTTGCAGCCGGGTGCGACGATCCTGGGCGTGGCGCGCGCGTTTGGTGTGCATTCCAGCCAGGTGTTCCGCTGGCGCCAGCAGCTGTGCGGCGAGGAGACTGCCGTGCCCGGCTTCGCCGCTGTGACGATTGCAGCCGATCCCGATCTTCACGCAGCGGCAGCTCCGCCTCAGGGGCTGATCGAAGTCGAGATCGGGACTGAGACCAAGATCCGGATCAGCGGCGCGGCGGATGCCGCGACGGTGACGGCGGTGATCACGGCGCTCCGGGCGGGTTCGCGATGACGATCCCGATCCCCTCCGGCACACAGGTCTGGCTGGCGAGCGGCCATACCGACATGCGCAAGGGCTTCGACGGCCTGGCGCTGCTGGTCCAGGAGACCTTGAAGCGCGATCCGCATGGCGGCCATCTGTTCGTGTTCCGCGGCCGCAGCGGCGGGCTGATCAAGGTGCTGTGGCACGACGGCCAGGGCATGTGCCTGTTCGCCAAGCGGCTGGAGCGCGGCCGCTTCATCTGGCCACAGGCTGTGGACGGAGCCGTGACGATCACGCCGGCCCAGCTCGGCTATCTGCTCGAGGGCACATCGAAATATCCCCTCTGGGGAGTCTGACGAATCACCTGCCATCGAAGTTACAGTGTGCGAAC
>NZ_JASAUT010000018.1:0-139268 GCF_029952935.1 Bradyrhizobium sp. Mp19
CACGGCGTCAAGCGCCAAGGACCCAACGGCTTCCCGCCCACCCTCATCCTGACAGACTTCCAAGACACAGGGACCCAGTAAGATCTTGATCTTCTTGGTGGGCCCGGCAGGACTCGAACCTGCAACCAGACCGTTATGAGCGCAGCGAACATCCGGAATATCTGAGCATTTTCAACAAAGCTCGCGCATTCTTGCGCACGTTCGTGCGCGTTTGTTCACGGGGTTTCTGTGGGATTTCTGGTGGGCGGCTTTTCTTTCCTTGCGGCTGCGGCCCATTTGATCATGTCGGCTTTCGGGTGGAGACCGGAAGTCATGCGCCGTCGACAGAAACGACGCGATTGACCAAATTCGGACCTATCGAAATCGAAAAAGCACTTAACTTGGATGGGACTGAAGGGCTGAGACGGGCGCCACTGCGGAAGTCCTTTTGTCGCCGTAAAGGGATTGAACCCCCGTTCTGCAAGAGCAGCCCACGAAGCTGCGCCAAGATGTGGCAATCGGAAATAGAGCCGTGGCTTGGCCGGATCGGTATCCAACATGAACCCAGTCGGTAGCCCTCGGACACTTGTGGCATAGAATCCGGCATCCGGCGACCTCTGGGATTCGATGACAGCGACCAACGATTTTGCCTCTCCAGTCCTGCCGAGCAATTCCAGCAAGAGAGCCATTTGGCCGGTCCCTTCGGTCCACACACCATCTCGGTCTTCACCGTAAGAAAAGCCCTTGTCGACGCTCATTCGCTGTTCGGCGGTAGTAATTGCCGATGCAAATTTCTTGGCCGCTCCGGCGAGTGCCATTAAGGGCCAGACTTGAGCATCAAGTGCCAAAATCGGATTGCGCGTGACGCCGTCTTCGGCGGTGCCTGCTGCGAAACAGGCGCATGCCGGATCCCACATCGTATTTACGAAGTGCTCAGCAGCTGTTGCCATATCACGCCAGCGCGAATCGCCCGTGCGGGTTGCAAGAAGGCCAAACGCGGCGGCGAGGTCAGTATTGTGTTCGGTCGATTTCCATGTCCGTACGTCGGGCGTCGGTTCGTGCCCAAAAGTACCGCCCGTGAAACCGCCAGTACCGCGCGTGTCGGCCCATTGCGCGACCCAGGTGGCAAGCCGTGCCGCACCATCGCGGAACCGAGAGCTGGCACTCACATCGTCAATCGATAGCAAAGCCAACATTGCCCATGCAACGTTGCCATTATCGCTGCCCACCTGATATCGATCTTCTAACCACTTGTTCTGAGTATTGTCCCACCAACCCGGAAGTTTGGCGAAGCCACTCGCCACCACACCCGCGGCGTAAGCGTTCCGGAGCCGTCCATCATGCCAGGTCCGGTCGTTATCGATGGCCCAGAGAATCGCCGTGCCGATCCGAGATGCTTTGTCTCGCTCACCGCAACCGACCAATGCGATGGCGGCCACCGCATTGTCATAAAGGTATGCGGCGCCATGGAGAGGCCCCGATTCCACGGTCGGATAGCTGGGCAAGAACAACGGCCCTGGCGGTGCCTTGTCGATTAGACCAGCGAGGTAACCGCATGCAGACGCTTCTGGTGTTGCTAAAGCCCGTAGTGGAGTGGCGGCAATAATGATTATGAAAGTCGTTACGATCCATACGGAGGTTTCTATTCGGGCCACTTGCTGTTCTCCGGGGTGGACGACGATCCTATATACCCATCGGCGATATCTGGACGTGGCCCATCTTGGACCTGCGAACGTCGCCAGCCAATGTCCGATTGTCGCGCAGAAGCAGACGTCGTAGCAGCCGACTTTCCTGTTGAATGACGTACGAGCACGCCGTCTCAGACGGCCAACCATATGATCGTCATTTGCGCGAATCCGTCCGCGTTCGACGACATTCGTTCGACTTCGTCGTAGAATATCTGTGGGGAAAATCACCGGCAAAGCGGCACGCAGTTCGGTAAGTGTTTGATCTTGCAGTGGTGGGCCCGGCAGGACTCGAACCTGCAACCAGACCGTTATGAGCGGCAGGACAAGGGATGCGGCCGTTGATTTTTCAGCATTTTTTGTGATGGTTGGCCGCGTTTATCGCTCTTGGAGGGATCGTTTCTGGTGCGAAACTGGTGCGGTTGGCCGAGCTTCCGATCCCGACCGCCGAACGGCCTGGCTCGTAGGTTCGACTTCCACTCTCTCCGCCAGCTCCTTTGCGCCCTTCACATCGACGACATACCGCGGACCTGCCGATCGGCATCGTTCGACGGGCCGCGCGTCGCGAATCCAGTGCTCGCCGCCAGCGCTCAATGTTCCACGAGTGGCGGCACCCATCACGCCGGTGGTGCGGCCGCGATCGGCCTCGCTCCAGCAGCTGCCAGCGCAGATCCCGACCAACGAACTGGAAGCCCTCGCGCCGGAAAGCGCGAACGCGAGCCGCGGTGCCGACCAAATACGGATGTGCAATTACGGCTTGTCGAGGATCGCGTCGATCATCCTGTTTATTGCCTCGCGCGCATCCATCCGCATTCTCGGATTGGGCTTGACCAATTGCAGAATGACATGACCATGCACCTCGACCAGCATCCGATCGACGGTCTCTTCGACCGGTAGGTCGCCACGGATTTCGCCGAGCTCCTTGCCTTCCCTGAAGAGCTTGATCCAGAACCGGCGCTGCTTGTCGAAGCGTCTGGTTTGAATCGCCTGAATTTCAGCGTCGCGGGTGCTCATTGCGACATAGTTTATCCAGAATCGCCACCAGCGCTCCTTGGGCGACTGCAATGCGTAGGATAGAGCAATGCGGCGAAGCTGGGCAGCTGGCGAGCCCTTATACTGATCCCAGTCGTCCGGCAATTCATAACCAGATTCCAGCGCAGCGGCGATCAATGCTTCCTTGCTGCGAAAATGGTACGTGATGGTGCCCAGACTTACCTTGGCAGCATCGGCAACTTGTCGCATCGTGAGATTCTCGATCCCTTGCTCCGCAATGAGATCATACACCACGCCGGCAATATGCTTCTGCTGCAATTGCCCGCGAGTTTCAGGCGGTGGTGTCCGTTTGAAGGAATTGACGCTCATTTGCGTTGTTGCGCTCGTGCGTTAGGTAGCCACGCTTGGCGTGTCAGTGTCGTAAGCGGAATAGCGTCCGCAATTCAGTCTTGATCACCTTGCCGGTACTGTTCCTCGGCAATTCGCGCAAGAACACCACGTGCTTCGGCTTCTTGTAGCTCGCCAGCTCAGAGGCGCACCATCGAATCAATTCGTCCTCGGTGAGCATCACATCCACCTCAGGCTCGATGAACGCGGCAACGGCTTCTCCGTAAACGTCGTCGGGGACGCCTACGACGGCGGCGTCGGCAACCCCGCTATATCGGAGCAGCACTTGCTCGACCTCCTTGGAGTAGATGTTGTATCCGCCGGATAGCACCATGTCCTTCTTGCGGTCGACAATATAGAGAAATCCATCCGCGTCGAAACGGCCGATATCGCCTGTCTTGAACCAGCCTTCCTGGAAGGCGTCTCGCATCGCCTGCGGTTGATTGAAGTAAGTCCTGAACAGCAGATATTGTCCGGGCAACCCGCATCTGACCCAAATCTCGCCTGCTTCGCCGGTGTTGACCGTCTGTCCGTCTGCATCGACGAGGCGCATTTCGACGCCGGGAGTGACGCGACCGACCGAAGCCCCATGGTCGAACTGTTCGTCCGGCTTGAGCATCGCCAGCGAGCCGGCCTCCGTCATTGCGAAAAATGAAAATATCTCGAGCTTCGGCAGCGCCTTTAGCAAACGCCGCTTGATCTCGGCTGGAAAGGCCTCGCCCGTTGCGACCAGCACGCGCAATGAACTGAATCGGGTCGGTTCAGCCTCGATGACGGGCAACATCATTCTTCCGACGGTCGGAACGATCGAAATCAAGCTGATCTTTTCGGCCTCGATCAGTTGCATCGCTTCATTCACGTCAAAGCGCGGCATGATATACAGTGTCGCGCCCAACACGGCCATGTTGCCGACCCGTGCAAATGCCGTGCGATGCGCAAGCGGCGTCGTCACGACGATGCGATCATCGGGCGACAGCTTCCAATACATCGCGTTCAGGAAGCCGTTTCCGACGATATAGTTCGCCTGCGTGGTGATGACGCCCTTGGGGTGTCCAGTCGTACCGGACGTGTAGGAAATCATGCAATCGTCGTGCTCGGAAGGCAGTTCAATTGGTTCCGGTTGACATGCGAGCATCGACGCAATGGAAAGTTCAGTCGGGTCGTCGGAAGGCCCGACCACGAAGCGGCGGACGGCGCCTCCACGGCAGATATGATCGACCACTTCACGCTCGCCTTCGCTGAAGAAGACCGCGGCTGGCGCCGCGTCAGCAAAGATGGTCGCAATCTCGTTGGTCGACAATCGCATGTTGATCGGCATCGCCAGCGCGCCACTCTTCACGATCGCGAAGAACACTGTGACGAACTCGCAGCAATTGGGCAGGCACATTGCCACCCGATCACCGATAGCAACGCCCGACTTCCGCAGTGCGGTCGCTATACGATCACTGTCCTCGTACAATTGACGAAACGTCACGCGGGTCTCGCCGCAGACGAGTGCGGCTTTGTCAGGGAACGCCTGCGCTTGCGCAGCCAGATAAGATGCAAGCTTCACGGCGCGACCCGTACAGGAGCGAAGTCGGGATAGACGGTCTCGTCGTTTAGCCGGTCCCAGCGAACCTCGACCGGCATGCCGATGACAACTTCGTCCTCTGAACAATCGACGAGATTGCACAGAAACCGCACTCCCTCCGCGAGGTCGACATAGGCACACAGGTAAGGCACCCGCGCCTCATGACCGGGCCAGGGCGAGCGCGTTACCGTCCACGAATAGACTGTGCCCTTTCCCGAGGTCTCGCGCCATTCGATCGTATGTCGGCCGGTATAGAGACTAATCGGCCGCGGATAGTGCTGGTATCTTTGCGTCTGTGTGCAGAACTGCAGCATGAGTTTGCCGCGCTTGGCCCCGCCCCAAAACTCCTTGGTATCGAGATAGGAGCCGATCTTCGGCAGTGGACGCTGGGGCTTGATGTTGTCGTTGATCATATTATTGCTCCAGGATCATCACGCCGGACGTACACCAGTTGCGCGCGTAGGGAATGCCGCCGATGCCGGTCACCATAGCATTCCGGGTTCTCTTGATTTGGCGCGGGCCGCCGTCACCAAACATTTGCCGAACGGCCTCAACCAGATTGAGCCCGCCGCCCGCGAGACCTGGTTGACCCGCAGATATCTGACCGCCTCCGGTGTTGAGGGGCAAATCGCCCTTGAACGTCATGTCCCGGCTCAGGACAAAATCCGCACCCGCACCCTGTGGGCAGAAGCCAATCTGCTCAAGCTGCAACATGATGGCGATAATGAAGTCGTCGTATGGATGGAACGACTGGATGTCCGAAGCTTCGAGCCCGGCCTGCTTGAGCGCCCGCGGGCCGACCTCAAGAAACCCGGAATCCATGATTTCAGTCATCGGCTCGGTCACCTTGTAGTGCGTCCTTTCCGCGTAGCCCGTCGGATAGACCGCCTTGAGACCCCGCCTCGTCGCTTCCGCTGCCGACATCACCAGAACGGCATTCGCACCATCACAGACCATGACGCTGTCCAGCACACGCAGCGGGTCGGAGACCAACTTCGAATTCAGATAGTCGTGCTCGGTCATCGGCTTGCGCAGGCGCGGACAAGCATTGTCATTCAAGATCGAGTGCTGCCGCTGGGTGACCGCCAGCTTTGCCAATGCGTCCCTGTTCAAGCCGTAGAGATGGTCATAGCGGCGCATGATCATGCCGAAGGCGCCGACAGGTCCGCGCAAGCCGGTTGGATATTGAAACTCGTGCCGCTGTGCACCTTGCTCCGGCGTCGCGCCACTGGATTGCGCGTCTGCTGCAAGAACCAACGCAATCGAGCACATGCCGCCGCGGATCGCCATTGCTGCCCGCGCTACGCCGCCGATGCTCGATACGCCGCCCAATCCCATCAGTTCGAGCCAGCTCGGCGAGATGCCCAGTACGTCCGCCATGTATTGCGCCCAAAATGGATTCGCGCTCTCGCTCATGGTCTCCGAAACGGAAAGCCCATCGATTTCAGACTTATCGACATTGGTCCGGACCAAGATCTCGTCGAGAGCGTCTCCCGCAAGCTCATAGGATGTACGCCCGGTGCGGACATCTATTTTTGTTTCAGAGTACCCTACGATCGCAACGTCTCTCATGGCGCCCTCTAACCGTCGACAGCAAACTGTACATCTGTACGAATAGTCGTACAAGTGTACAAATTGGATGCGCGCCGGCAGGACAGGCGACTGCTTCCGCGACATCCAGTGGGCCCGGTTGTCCGCCTCACGCTTCCGTCGAAGCAGGCCACCACGCGGATTCCGTTTCTGCGTTTGACGAGTGCCGGCGCGGACGGGCAGCGCGGCCAGCGAAAAATGACTGAGATCGAACCCTCAGGAGGTGGGCGCGCTTTCAGAGATCAGTGTGCCGAGTTCACCAAATTCCTTGAGGATGTCGGAAACTTCGGCGCCTGCTGCTTCAGACAGGGGAGACTGCGGTTCAGCGGGCAATCCGACGTCGTATCCCTGCAAGCCAAGGCCATACTTGATGCAGGCTGCCAGGTTGAACCTTGCGAAGACCTCGTTGACGCGCCATAGCCGGCGTTGAAGAGCAGCCGCCTCTTCCCAGCGCCCGGCGACTGACAGATCATAAAGTCTGACGCTCGTGCGGGGCAGGATGCAGGCCGGACCTGCCATCCATCCCAATCCTCCCAGCATCATGACGGCGACCGGAACGTGAGAAGAAGCTGCAAAGATGCCAAGTTGGGGGCATCGGTTCATGATTGAAAGGAGCCGCCCCGTGTTGTTGGAGGCGTCTTTCACGTACTGAATTTGGGGATGGTTGGCGAGGCGTTCGATAACGTCAATCGAAAGGTCGGTCTTCTGGAACTGGGGATTTGTGTAGATCAAGAGTGGCAAAGCGACCGAATCCGCAACGGCACGAAAGTAGCTTTCGATTTGCCTCTCATCCAACGGGAAGTATGACTCGAGTACCAGGAGGATGCAGTCAGCTCCCAGTTCCTTGCAGCGCCTGGCTTGCCGGATGGCCTCGCGAGTCGTGGTGGCTGCGACGCCGGCGATAACAGGCACCCGCCCTTGGGTCGCATCGGCAGTGTGTCGCACGACGTCGGCACGAGCGTCGGCATTGAGATAGGCATATTCGCCCGTCGAACCGAGAGCTGCGAGACCATGCACGCCGGCCTTGATCAGATCATCGCAAATGGCCCGTAACGCGGGACCATTGACAGTCCCGTCGCTTCGAAGCGGCGTCGGAAGATAGGGAAACACTCCTCGAAACTTCGTCATAGACCGCTCCGCCCAGGTGCATCTGCCGCAAAGTATACCTATGTTGACTATTTGGTCAACTAAGGACATCATGCGGCGGAAACAATCTGGCCCCGGCTCTGCGGAGGGGTGGCGAACAGAGGAGATGGTTTGCATGGCCATGACCATGAACGGCGAAGTCCAGCTTCTGGCGTCTCGTGAGGCGGTATGGGCGAAGTTGAACGATCCCGAGGTGCTCAAGGCGTGCATTCCCGGTTGCGAGGAGCTTGAACCGACGGACGACGGCGGCTTTCGTGCGGTCGCCAAAATGAAGGTCGGCCCGGTGTCGGCCCGCTTCAAGGGACGCGTAACGCTTAGCGATCTCGACCCGCCCAATGGCTACAAGATTTCCGGTGAAGGAGAGGGCGGAGTCGCCGGCTTCGCCAAAGGAGGTGCGACGGTGCTTTTGGTTGAAAAGGACGGTGGCACGCTGCTGACTTACAATGTCGAAGCCCAAATCGGCGGGAAGCTTGCGCAGTTGGGGCAGCGCCTGATCCTTGGCTCGGCCAAAAAACTGGCAGACCAGTTTTTCGGCAACTTTGCCAAAGAAGTACAGATCTGAGTCATTTGACGGGCCGATCACGCATTCCACGAACCGACGTCCCCCGAGACGATCCTAGAGGGCAGCGCGGATCGACGCGGTGAGCAGCAGCTCCGGTAAGACCGCCAGTCTGCCTCTATGTTGACTAGTTAGTCAACATAGAGTACAACCCGGATGACGTGGCGGCACCAGTTGTGGTCGGCTTTTCCATCTAAGGCGATATGCGAAAGGTTGGGCCGGTGCCCGCCGACGCTAGGCGAAACCAGATTGTTTTGAAGACAGGAGAACTAGATGGCTACGGCAAGGCACGCTCGCTCGAAGGAGCTTGAATCGGCTTCATTGGAGCAGATCATGGATCGCTACGTCGCGCGTTATGCCGACCGCCGCGCGGATTGGGCGGCGTTCGAGGACGCCAAGATCGAAGGCTTCAAGCGCGCGCAACACCGCTTCATCGGCGCTGGCGGCTCGGGCAAGCACAACGACGTCGCGGCGATCCCGCCCGGGAATTTCACTCTTTCGATCATGTTCGTCCCTCCCGGGCAGGGCAATGCCGCTCATACCCATGAGGTCGAAGAAGTATTCTTTGTCCTGCAGGGGCACCTCGACGTCTTCGTGCAGGACGAAGATGGCCGCAAGATCAGCAAACGCCTGGGTCCATGGGAATGCATTTCCTGTCCGGCCGGTGTGATCCACGGCTACGATAACAACAGTCTCGAGCCCGTCTACTTCCAGGTCATGCTCGGTCGCGCCAAGCCCGAAACGATGGGGTACGCGGATGACGAGCTCTACAAGCGCCGCGATGAGCACTTGAAGGCGTCGTAGGAGGCCAGTTTCTCCCGAGCGCCTGAGCCTTTCTGTGACGGAGGGGATGGCGCTGAACTCGGGCCGGCGGATCACGCAAGGATCAGGCCGGCCCGCTTTTTGATCGTTTGGATCAAGCTGTACGGCGCCAGCACGGATGTTTTCGGATTAGACGGCAAGGTCGCTGATCGAATCGAAGCCGAAATCTCGCCGAACGCGCCGCGCGCCACAAACGAGTGATTGTTGCCGTCGGCGGCAGGATCGACAATCAAGCGCACTTTCGTTTTCTCGAAGCCGAGCCCGGCCAGCGCCAGTGCCGCGACGACGTTGGCATTCTGCGGAAACTGGAGCGCGGCCGTTCGTGCATCGGATTCGAAAAACGCGGTCGCCTGCCTGACGGAGATCAGATCGATCAATTGCTCCGCCCGGGTACCTTTCCAAGCCTGCGGCGACTTGCGGCCGGAATATTCCACCGAATCGAGGCCGGCTTCACGAGCGGCGCTGACCGCATCGATGCCGCCGAGTGCGCCGCCTGGTATCAGCAGGCGGCCGCCTCCATCCGCTGCTGCCTTTCGCAGCGCATGCTCAAGTACCGAATCTGCCAACGCGCCGACTGAAGCGACCAGAAGATCCGTTCCGTGCCGGAGGATGGCTTCGCCAACGTCGCGCAAGCTCCCGTGACCCGCGCACTCGACCACCAGTTCGGGGCCGGTTGCCAGGAGAGCTTCGAGGCTGTCGACGACGGGAACTGAACACGCTTCGGGGCGTGGGAGCGAAAACGCCGCGCTCACCTCGATGGACCGATCGGCTTGCAGATGCTCATGACAAAGCTTCCGATCGCCCCGAAACCAATGACCGCAACCCTCATGATGGCCTCCAATCCCGGACGATTACGCATCTCCAAATCATGTTGACTATATAGTCAACATAGTGTCAAGCTTTCGGCTTCTGCACGCAAGCCGTGCCGAAAACTCCGCGCGATCGAGGTCGCGCTCCTGGGCGGCTTCACTCAAACGGGAAGAAGAAGATGACCACGACTGATGTCGGTACCTCGGCTTCGACGGCAGCGTCCGCAATGGATCAGGTATTCCCTGTGAGAAACCCTTACAGCGGCGGCGTCGCTTTCAACGTACGACCTGGCGGTCCGGCTCGGCTCGCGAGCAGTGTGCGCGTAGCGAAAACGGCGTTCCGGACGTATCTCAGGACTCCCGCCCATCAGCGCGCCGCATGGCTCAGCGGGGCCGCAGCTGCAATGGAGAGCGTGGCCGTCGACCTCGTCGAGATGACCATCGCTCATATCGGCAAACCCCGTAAGGCAGCCGAAATGGAGGTCAAGCGCAGTGTCGCGTTTGTCCGCGCCTGTGCGACGCATTTGCACAGCTTGAAAGGCGAGCTGGTGCCGGTCGACATGGTGCCCAACGGCGCGGCGTTGTTCGGCTTTACTCGTCGCGTGCCGTATGGCGTGGTGGCTGCGGTCACGCCGTTTAACGCGCCCTCGAACCTCTTGGTGCAAAAGCTTGCTCCCGCGCTGATTACCGGCAACGCGGTCATCATCAAGCCATGCCTGGAAGGCACGGAGATCGCTGGAGCAATCGCCAAGGCTTTCATCGCCGGCGGCGTCCCGGAGGGGCTGGTGCAAGTCCTTCCCGGTGATCGCGAGGAGGCGCTTGGCTTGGCCGCTCACTCCGATGTCGATGTCGTCACCTTGACCGGAGGCACTGCCGCAGGGGATGCGCTGGCCCGGGCAGCCGGCGCGAAGCGATTTATCGGCGAGCTGGGTGGAAACTCACCAAACATCGTTCTTGCCGATGCCGATCTCGAGGATGCGGTGAAGCGCATCGTTCCGTCGTCGTTCGAGGCGAGCGGTCAGCAATGTATCTCGACGCAGCGCATCATTGTGGAAGCGTCAGTATTCGACGCATTCCTTCGACGCTTCATTGATGCGGCAAAGCGCCTCAAAGTGGGCGACCCGACGCTACCTGACACCGATCTCGGTCCAGTCGTCTCGTCGCGCGCAGCCGCAAGGATCACCGCGATGATCGATGACGCGCGTGGTCGCGGTTGTCGGGTCGAGACCTGCGGTGAAGTGGTCGATTGCATAATTCCGCCGACGATCGTGGTTGATCCGCCCGTAGGCACCCGGTTGATCAGGGAAGAGGTATTCGGACCCGTCGTTGTGGTGATGCGCGCCAGCGATATCGATGATGCGATCCGCATAGCGAATGATTGTGAGTTCGGTCTGCAGGGATCGTGCTTTACGTCAAGCCTCGCGAACGCGTTGCGGATGTCCGAGGAAGTCCACGTCGGCTCACTCTGGATCAACGAAGCGAGCCGCTTCCGGCTCGACAATTATCCCTTTGGCGGCGTCGGTCGATCCGGAGTTGGACGCGAGGGGCTGCCCTACGCGTTCGAGGAATACACGCAGCCGAAATTCACCGGCATTCGGCTACCTTGAGCAGATCGCGATCGGGCTCCGGCAGACGCAGAAACCCGGGGACCAGGTGAACGCCCTCAGAAAGGGGGCCGTGACGCGATCTTGCATCAGGCGAGTTGAACCGAGGTCGCGTCGCACGTTTCAGCGATAAAGTCGAGGCAGGCCTGGCCCAGAACGTCCTCGGCGGTGTCGAAGTGCGCGATGATCGACGTGTGATTGTGGCCTTTCATCCAGGCGAACGGCGGTGCATGACCCTTCGCCGCCCCCAGTCGGTGGGCAAGCTCGAAGCAGTATACGTCGATCAGCGGATTTTCGAACTCGGAGCATGCGACGAAGGTCGGCGGACTAGAACTATCGACATGCGAAACGGGCGAGACATCGTCATAGGTCGAAACGTCAGGCCCGTAATATTCGGTGACACGCTTGGCATTGGGGTTGTCCGCTCTCGCATCCGCCCGTACGCGGCCGCTGACGATCAGAACGCCCGCGAGGCCATGCCCCGTCGCGGGCTGGTGCCGTCTATCATAGGCATAGCTTCCGACATGAGCGCCGCCGGCGGAGTGTCCCATCAGAAATATCCGATTGGGGTCGACACCCAGGTTTGCCGCGTTGTTCCGCATCCAATGCACGATGGCCGCGATGTCCCGGGTGGCTTCGGGATACCGCGCGTCGGGCGCCAGGCGATAGCCGGCGTTGATGCCGACGATCCCGTGGCGCGCGAAGTAATAGAGTACGTTCGCGTATATCTCCGTGCTGCGATGGCGGCTGCCCTCGGTGAACGCGCCGCCATGGACAAAAATCAGACCGGGCCGCGTTGTGGAACTGCCGTCAGCCGGTTGGAATACCTCGAACGCCTGCCGTTCGTGCGTTCCATATCTCACCGTCTCAGCCTGGATCCCGTCTTTCGGTGAAGACTTCAACACCCGGCTGAATTCCTCCACCATCAGCCTCACATGGCCCGTGGTGTCGCTCGCCCACTTTGGGCCAATCTCGGCCATCAGGACGCGGAGATCGGAAGGGATCTCGGGGCGCTTGGTCATCAGTCGACGTACCATCGTGTGTCTTCGCTGGTTCGCCAGTTACAGCTTGAGCAGTCGTCTGGCGTTATTGCCGACCAATTTACGTTTGTCGTCGATCGAAAGCTGAAGTTCTCGGATCCAGTTCATTCCATCCTTATTGTCGACGTAAGGGTAATCCACGGCGAACATGATGCGGTCGATGCCGAGCTCGAGCATGGTGCAGGTCAACGCCGGCGTCGAAAAGAAGCCGCTGCAGGTCACGTGGAAATGCTGGCTGAACTGCCTACGGAAGCCCAAGCCTTCCTGACCAGGGCGGGCCAAGGCCTGGTCAATGCGCCAGAGCAAGAACGGCAAGGTCTCGCCAAAGTGGCCGAGGATGATCTGTAGCCTTGGGTACTTTTCCAACGCACGGCTCAACACGAGCCGAATCGCCGCGGTCGCCGTTTCAACGGTAAATCCCCAAGCCGGCCGGATCACCGTGGGAAAATCGCGCGCATAGTCCTCGTAATAATACTTGGTGACCTCGGAATGTGGCACCGACGGATGCAGATAGATCGGCACATCGAGCTTTTCGGCGACCTCGAAGATTGGCCAGAAGCGTTTGTCGTCGATGAACAGGCCGTTGGTTAGCCCGTGGATCATTGCGCCCTTGAACTTGAGCTCATTGACGCAGCGTTCGAGTTCCCGCGCCGCCTGCTCGGGCACCGGTGTCGGCAGAGCAGCAAACGCGGCAAATCGACCGGGATGTCTGGCGCACGCCTCCGCAAGGCGATCATTGACCCGTTTCGTTAAGTCGACCGCGATTTCAGGCCGCAGCTTTTGGGCTGCGGGCGCTCCATGGGAGAGCACCTGGACGTCGATTCCCGCCTCATCCATCGCACGCAGCCTGGTGTCGCCGATCTCGGCAAGCTGATCGGCCACATGAGAGTTGTTCTCGCCGGCTGGGAAATGCCGCGCCATCTCGGGGTCCCAATAGTGTTCCTCGATGGCGATCACTGGTGTATCGTTGAACATGGCGAATGCCTCTTTTTGTACCTCTGGCCGGCGCTGGCTCCGGTGAGGTCGATCCACGGGCCGTCTCCGGTTGCGTCCAAAGCCTATTCGTTTGTTGACTATATAGTCAACATAAGACATAGTCCGGCCACGCCGTGAAGCGCTGATCCGGCGATGGCTGGGCCGAGCGAATTGCGAGCGCTCCTTTTCGTTCTTATTGGGTCGCGATGCAGACCGTAAGTCGGCCCATCGCGCATTGGTGGAGACAGAATGAAGCCGCCCGCTTTCGAATACGCCGCGCCCTCGACACTGGCTGAGGCCGTCAGCCTTCTCGCTTCGCGCAACGGAAATGCCAAGGTGATTTCCGGCGGTCAGAGCCTGATGCCGATGCTCGCATATCGTTTGGCTGCACCTGAGCTGCTCGTGGATTTGAGGCACCTGAAAGACCTCGCTGCGATCCGGATCGAGGCGGACGGCGTCCGGCTGGGTGCAAAAGTGAGGTGGTGCGATATCGAAAATGACCGGCGGCTCGCGGTCAGCCATCCGCTGCTCGCCGAAGCCATCAAGCACGTTGCCCACTACCAGATCCGCAATCGCGGCACCGTGGGCGGTTCGGTGGCGCATGCCGATCCATCGGCCGAGATGCCCGGCGTCGCCCTGACTTGCGATGCGCGCATGACGATCGTCGGCCCCGCCGGCACGCGCGTCGAGGCGGCGGCGGATTTCTTCACCGGTCCGCTGGAGACCAGCCTTGAGCCGGACGAAATTCTCACCGAGGTGCATTTGCCGGCGTGGCCGGCGGAACGACGGTGGGCATTCCTCGAATTTGCGCGTCGCAAGGGCGATTTCGCGATGGCTGGCGTTGCTCTTCATTACGATCTCGATGGCGGCGGCCGCATCACCGATGCGCATATCGGCGCGATTGGGATCGCCGACCGGCCAATCCGGCTCGCCGAAGCCGAAGCGGTGCTGAATGGCAATCAGGTGACCGATAAGTTGATTGCGATGGCTTCGGCAAAGGCACGGCAAACCGTCGATCCGCCGAGCGACATTCATGCGCCTGGCGCATACCGTGCAGCCCTTGTCGCGACGCTGCTCAGTCGCGGTTTAAAGAAGTCGGCCGTTTAGGAGTTTTAGATGAAGATCGAATTCAGCCTCAACGGAAAACCCGTCAGTGCCGACGTTGAACCTCGTACCACGCTTGCCGATTGCATCCGGGACGATCTTGGCCAAACCGGTACCCACTTGGCATGCGAGCACGGCGTCTGCGGCGCTTGCACGGTGCTGGTGAACGATGAGGCCGTCCGCTCCTGCCTTATGCTCGCAGTCCAGGCACAGGGCGAGCGAGTTGTAACGGTCGAGGGGCTTTCCGGAGATGAACTGACGCCATTGCAGACCGCGTTCCGCAAGCATCACGGATTGCAGTGTGGCTTCTGTACGCCAGGCTTCATCACCACGGCGCATGCGCTGTTGAGCCATGAGCCGTATGCGGACGAGGAGCGGATACGAGAAGTCCTTTCAGGCAACCTCTGCCGATGCTCGGGATATGTCCCGATCGTCGAGGCGGTGCTCGAAGCGCGCAGTTCTTACCAGGTTCCCGGGAGCAAGTGATGAAGGCCTCCAACTCGTATATTGGCCGCCCGATGGAGCGGGTCGAAGACTTGCGCCTGCTTCGCGGCAGGGGCACGTACGTCGCAGACGTCAACCGGCCGAACCAGCTTTATGCGGTGATCTTGCGGAGTTCGACGGCGCACGGCTTGATCAAATCGATCGATAGCAGCGCGGCGCTCGCGCTGCCAGGGGTACATCGCGTACTGACCGGCAAGGATCTGGGGGACAACGTTCCGCGGATTCCGCTGCGCTTGCAGCCGTTGCCGCAGCTCGAAACGTTTCATCAGCCGGTGATCGCCGATGGCAAAGTCCGCTATGTCGGTGAGCCTGTCGCGGTCGTGATTGCCGACAGCGCGGCCATGGCTGAGGATGCGCTGGAGCATATCATTTTGGATATCGAGCCGCTGCCAGCCGTGGCCAATCGCGAGCATGCCGAAGCCAAGCGATCCGTATTGTTCGAAGATCATGGTTCCAACGTCGCGATCACCTGGAAGGCGTTTCGCGGCGATGCCGACGATGCGTTCAAGAACGCGGACTACATCCGCCGGGAGACGTTCAAGGTCCAACGCCACGCTGCAATGTTCATGGAGCCGCGAGGCTTCGTGGCCGAATGGGATGCGGTGGCCGGGAAACTGACGGTGTGGGGCGCGGCAAAGACTGCCTGGCATAACCGCCGCACGCTTGCCGCCCAGCTCGACCTGCCGATCGAGGCGGTGGATCTCATCGAGGTCGATGTCGGTGGCGGCTTTGGTTCGCGTGGCGAGTTCTACCCGGAAGACTACCTCATCCCTGCAGCCGCGCGCATCGTAGGCCGTCCGGTGAAATGGACTGAGGATCGCCGCGAACACCTCATGAGCGCCAACCACGCGCGCGATATGGAATGCGACGTCGAATTCGCGACGACGCGTGACGGTCGCTTCATAGGTCTGCGTGGGCAAATCTGGTCGGATATCGGCGCCTACGTGCGCACCAACGGATCGGTCGGTCCACGGAATATCGCGCAATATATGTGCGGTCCATACTGCATGGAGCATGTCGACCTGAAGAGCTCGATGCTGACCACCAACAAGACGCCGTGCGGGACCTATCGCGGCCCAGGGCGCTACGAGACCGATTTCGTCCGCGAACGCATGATCGATCTGGCCGCCCAGGACTTGAAGATCGATCGGATCGAACTTCGTCGTCGCAATCTGGTGGCCGACGCGCAAATGCCTTATCCGCTGCCTTCGATCACGCCCTACGACAGCTCGACCGAGCTCGATAGTGGCGATTATCACACCGTTTTTGACCGCTGCTTGAAAGAATTCGACTGGGAAGAAAAGAAAAAGCTGAGTGGTAAGTTGATCGACGGTTACTACCACGGCATCGCGATCGGCAGCTTCATCGAGGGTGGCGCGGCGGGGCCAAAGGAAGAAGTGCGCCTGGTGCTGGAAACCGACGGTGCGCTGTCGGTGTATATGGGATCATCCTCGGTGGGGCAGGGCCTGGAAACCATCATGGCCCAGATCGCGGCCGACGCGATGGAGATGCCTTACCACAAGATAACGATCCTTCATGGATCGACCGCCTACGTGAAAGATGGTTACGGGGCGTATCACTCTCGTTCGACCGTGATGGGCGGCTCGGCCATTCTGTTGGGCGCCGAAAAGCTCAAGGAGCTGATCAGGAAAACGGCAGCGGAGCGGCTCGGCTGCAAGCCGGAGGAAGTGATCGTCGATAGCGAACGCGCCAGCTTCGATGGGAACCAGCTTTCGTTTGCGGATCTGTCGGAAGCCCCCCTTGAGGTCGAGGCCGAATTCTTCAATAAAAAATATACCTGGGCTTATGGCACGCAAGCTGCGCACGTCGCCGTCGATCCAGGCACGGGTCATGTCAAGGTGATAGAGGTCATGTCGGTCGAGGATGTTGGCCGCATGATAAATCCGCTGACCTTGCACGGTCAGGCTATCGGTTCGATGGTTCAAGGCCTCGGCGGCGCCTTCCTCGAGCACTTGGTGTATGACGACGAAGGACAGCTCCTGACGGGCTCTTTTGCCGACTATCTGCTGCCCACCGCCTCGGACTTTCCGAAACTGGATTCGGTGACGCTTGAGCTCAGGCCGTGCCCGAACAACCCGCTCGGTGCCAAGGGCGCCGGCGAGGGTGGGCTTATTCCGGTGGGGGGGCTTATGGCCAACGCGGTGGCGGACGCGCTGTCCCATCTCAATGTTCAACCGATGCAGCTGCCGCTGTCGCCGCCGCGGATCTGGCAACTGGTCGAGGAGGCGGAGGCATCGCACGCTAAAACCTAGTCATTTTGCATTTGATTTTCGGGTGCGGTTGCGCTCTGTTCGTGCAGCAAAATGGGAGCGTCCCCAGCCTGAGCGTCGGTGAATGCAAAGGCCGTTGGCGAAATGAATGCTTCCAGGGTATTGCTCTTGTAGACGAAGGGAGCCGCGTCTTGGCGCGTCGTAGCAGTGATCCGGCTCGCGTACGCGAGAAGATCTTGAAGCTGGCGATCGAAGAATTCGCCCGCATCGGGTTCGAGGGCGCACGGGTTGACCGCATCGCGGAGCGCTGCGGTCTCAGCAAGAACATGTTGTACTACTACTTCAAATCCAAGGAAGGCTTGTTTGTCGCCGCCCTGGAGCGGATGTACGAAGACTTTCGTAATCAACAGAGCGATCTTTCGGTGCGCGCGAGTGATCCTGTGCTTGCGCTGAAGCAGCTGATCGAGCACACCTTCGTGGCGCTCGAGAGCAATCCGAATGCGATCCGCCTGCTGAACGAAGAGAACAAGCACCGCGGAAAATATATCCGCAAGTCGAAGCGGATCCGGGAGCTCTACAATCCGCTCGTTGAAACTCTCAGTTTCATCCTGGAGCGCGGTAGTCGAGACGGAACTTTTCGTTCCGGTTTGGACCCCGCAGTCGTGTATCTGACACTCTCGTCGCTGTGCTATCATTACCTCTCCAACCAATACACGCTGGAAAATGCGCTCAATAAAGACTTGAGCTCAGCATCGTCGCGAGAACATTGGCTCAAGCACGTTACGAATCTCGTCCTGCAGTATTGCGTGTTGGATCCCGGCGCGGCGTTAGAACGGAAATCAAACGTCAAAGCGCTCGCAGAGACCCCTGGCTAAGCATTCGTTTCACCCTGTTCGAAGGAAGATGAGCTGCTTCTTACAAGGCATTTCTTGATCGTGCATCAAGCGAGACGCTTGAAAAGAGTGCAGCTGGCAGGGTCTACGTAGAGGTCCATCTCGGTCTAACGCCCTCGATCCGCTCGCCAAGATCTGCTCTTGAGCGGAACCAGCGAACTGTGGCGCGCCAGCTCGCCCGCAGCAGATCACCATGCTGGCAACATTGGAAGTTGAAGCTGCCCAACCGCCAGAGCGCAAGGCGAGGGCATTCCGGATGCCTCTTGCGGCAAACTCGAATGTACGTGCGATCACTGGCGGCGACCGGCTCCACGAGCATCTCAACATAAGCGCGCGATCGGGCGATCCTGTCGCGATCAAGGCAGCCCAAAATTCACGCTGGACAAATTCAAAAATTCAGTTAACTGAATAGTCAACAGAAATAGAAAACGGCGCATGTGGCGCCTTGGCGTAGTTCTTGCTCCCCTCGAGAGCGACTGTCAGCCCTGTGGGAAGGAAACAATGATTGCTTTGAAAGCTAACGTGGAGGGTGGCGCATATGGCGCTCTGGTTCCGAACGCTGGCGGATCGAAACCGCCGATGATTCACATCGCTGGTCTTGAGAAACGGTTCAGGACGCGTTCCGGCGAAACCGTAAACGCGCTCACAAACGTCGATCTCGATATCCAGGAGAACGAGTTCATTTCGGTGGTTGGTCCGAGTGGGTGCGGCAAGACGACGCTGCTACGCATCCTCGCGGGTCTCGAAGGCGCATCGTCAGGCGTCATTCAATGCGACCAGACACAGATCACTGGGCCGCGCCCGGACGTCGGCGTGGTGTTCCAGCAAGCGACGCTCCTGCCATGGAACACCGTATTGGCCAATGTCCTGTTGTCGGCACACCTCAAGAGCGATCGATCGGAAGCGACGGTAAGGCGCGCCGAGCGCCTGCTGGCATTCATGGGGCTGAAGGACTTCGCGCAGAAGTACCCCTTCGAACTGTCCGGCGGCATGCAGCAACGTGTCTCGATCTGCCGGGCATTGATGCGCGAGCCGCGGATCCTGCTGATGGATGAGCCGTTCGGCGCGCTCGATGCAATGACGCGCGAAGCGATGAACATGGAATTGATGCGGGTCTGGTCCGAAGAAAAGAAGACCGTCATCTTCATCACTCACAGCATCCCGGAGGCGGTGCTGCTCGGCGACCGTGTCGTGGTCATGTCGCCGCGACCGGGCCGGATATCCGAGATCATCGACGTCGACGTTGGCCGGCCGCGTACGCTGCAGACAATGGCAACTCCACGCTTCGGAGAGATCTGCGATCACATCCGGAATATCTTCGGAGCACAATCCTTGACGACGACATCGCTATGAGCAGTCCAATGACCCCATCGCGAGCCCACCTGTTGCAGTCAATCGCCGTCGCCGTAGCGGTGATCGCATTCTGGGAAGGCGTTTGCCGCCTATTCGCGGTCTCGCCCATCGTGCTTCCCGCCCCGAGCTCGATAGTGTTCAGGCTGTATGCGCTGGTCACGAGCGGAATGATCTGGCCGCATCTCTGGGCAACGTTGGTCGAGGTCCTGAGCGGCTTTGTGCTCGGCTGCGCCGCAGGCTTGATTATCGGTGCGATGATCTCGCTCATTCCGGTTTTTGAGCGACTGGTCTACCCCTATCTCGTCGCGCTGCAAACCTTGCCGAAGGTCGCCATTGCGCCCCTCTTCATCATTTGGTTCGGCTATGGCTTGACGTCGAAAATCGTAATCACGGCACTCGTCTGCTTCTTCCCGGTGTTGGTCAGCGTGATCGCCGGCTTTCACTCCACCGATAAAGATCAGCTCGACATGATGAAGGCATTCGGTGCCACCAAATTGCAGACCCTAATGCGTCTGAGGATTCCGTCGGCATTGGTGTTGATCTTTGCCGGCCTCGAGATCGCTGCCGTCCTTGCTGTTATCGGCGCCATCGTTGGGGAGTTCGTTGGCGCTCAGGTGGGGCTCGGCTACCTGGTGGTTACGCTGAACTTCAGCATGGACGTTTCCGGCGTCTTTGCCGTGTTGATCATCTTATCGGCGATCGGCCTGGTGATGCACGGCCTGATGAGGTATGCCGCACGCAGGTACATCTTCTGGATCAGGCGTAGCGATGCGCCAGTCATGACGTGAAACAATTTAGGAGATAGCCGATGTCGACCATGTTGCGTAAGCGCGGACTATTAGGGGCGGCTGCCACCGCGATAATCGTTTATTTCGGCGGAATGCAGAGTGCGAGCGCCCTGGAAAAGGTACGCTTGCTGATTCCAGTTCGCAATATCGACGAAGCGTTCTCACCATTCGTCGTCGCCAAGGAAAAGGGCTATTTCGCATCCGAAGGCTACGACGTTACGCTGATCGCGGTCGGCGGCTCCAACGAATCGGCGATACAAGTGTCGGCGGGCAACGCGGAAGTCGGCGCCGCCTCGCCAGGTGAAGCTCTGGTTGGGGTTCAGTCCGGAAAGCTCGACATTCGATACTTCTACGGGCTCTACTATTCGAACATCTGGTCGGTCGCCGTCCTGCCTGATAGTCCGATCAAGGCGCTCGGCGACCTGAAAGGCAAGAAGCTGGGCGTCCAATCGATGGGGAGCGCCGGTACGACGTTTGGTCGCGCGTTCGTGCAGGCCGCCGGCCTGGATCCCGACAAGGATGTTTCCTTTCTGCCGATAGGTGTTGGAGCGCAGGCCGTCACATCGATCCGTCAGAAGTTTGTCGACGGGGCCGTCTACTGGGATGCCGCGCTCGCCAAGTTCAAGTTCTCCGGTCTCGGCATTCGCGAGCTACCGGTGGCGGAAAATCTGCGCGCGCTGCCGGATGTGGGCTTGCTGGCCCGCACACAGACGATCGAGAGCAATCCAAAGATGTTAACGGGAATTGGACGGGCCGTTGCAAAGGGCTACGACTACTCGATGGCAAATCCCAAAGCTGCGGTTCTGATCACTTGGAAAGCGTATCCCGAGGCTGCATCCAAAAACCCAGACAGCGCTGCAGCGCTTGAGGAAGGAATAACCGTCAATCAGGCACGGCTCGGCATTTGGAATACGCCTAAGATTGGTGACAAACACGGGACGTTTGTCTCCGACGATTGGAATCGGCTAATCAACTTCTTTGTCGACCAGAAGGTCTTACCGGCTCCCATAGCCGTCGATCACGTTCTAACGAACCAGTTCATAGATAGTATCAACAACTACGATCGAACCGCCATCATCAACGATGCGAAGAAGGACGGAAGCTCCAAGCTCCAGGGCGATTGAGGATCGTCACGCTCGGCGCCATACTGATTGCGAGAGGCCTTGTACGGCTACCCGTGCCAAACTGAATATAGCGCATCGCTTTCCCTCGAAACGGGATAGGGCATGTTAGGGCGAAGACGACGGATATCGAGCCCTTGTGACGGCGCTCGTCGGAAAGGTTATCGCCAACATGAGCAAGATCAAAGCAGTCTGCGTCTATTGCGGTTCCTCGCCCGGACACGATCTCGCCTACGTCGAGGCAGGCGAACGATTGGGACGCGCACTTGCTGCATCGGGATTAACGCTGATCTATGGCGGCGGAACCCATGGCGTGATGGGCGCAGTTGCTCGCGGCACATTGGACAACGGCGGCAAGGTCGGCGCGATCATTCCGAGATTTCTCACCAACTGGGAAACGACGACCGACGCGCTCAAGACGTTCGAAGACTTGACGATCACCGACACCATGCACGAGCGCAAGCACAGAATGTTCGAGCGTTCTGATGCCTTCGTGGCGCTTCCGGGTGGCATCGGCACCATCGAAGAAATCGTGGAAATCATGACCTGGGCCCAGCTTGGGCAGCACCGCAAGCCGATGGTCCTGGTGAACATCAAAGGCTTTTGGGCGCCGATGATGGCGATGCTGAACCACATACGCAACGCAGGTTTCCTTCATAGAGACCACCTGCTTCAGCCCATTGTCGTCGATCGTGCCGAGGATGTCATCCCTGCGATTGTCGCTGCCGCTGCTAAAGATGGCGCGCCCAAAGCCGGTGGTTCGTCGATCATCGACAAGATGTAGATCTCAACGTCCTCAGACGTCATGAGGCCAGGTGCCGTTGGCTTCTGATGTTGGCCCATAGCGACATGCTGCGCTGCCGCACGAACTTGGTCGCTATAGGAGCAAAGTGGACATAGTCACCACCAGCCACATGCCCCGCTGGTTTATAAGTACACGGCCTAGTGACTATGTGTTCTCTAAAATAATATGGGCGAGCTCTGCCGGCCTAGAGAAGAAGGAAGAATGGCTGGTATCGATGCTAATGATCTTCGCGCCGGGTACATCAGCGGCCATTTGACGTTGGCTTTCAATTGGAATCGCTTTGTCCATTGAACATTCGATAAAAACGCGAGGGATCTTGCCGAACCGATCGGCTGTTATCTCTGACACTACAGCGTAGGGCACGGTGCTAGTGATGGGCACGCAATTCTTGATAGCTATATTGACGTCATGGTCGCTACAATCGCCGTAAAACGCAGCCTTCACGAGGTCGCGCCGGGTTGTATCGAGCTCGAGACCGCGACCGTCGCCAACTAACTTAACTATCGCCAGGATTTCCCTTTTCTGAGGATTAGTGGCATCTGCTTTAGTATAATCCAAGACCGTTTTTCCTTGGGGGACCATGAACGCTGTAAGATAGATTAGCTTCGAAATCTTCTCCGGATACTTCTCCCCTAGATAAGTCAATGTGGCGCCGCCCATGCTATGGCCGAGCAATACGACAGGCTCTCTTGACTCTTGCAGCATTTTCTCTACGGGCTGCACATATTCTCCCATAGTCGAAAAGCTATCATATCGGCTCTCGTCGAATCCGTGTGACTTGAGGTCAGGCGTGGCCACAGCGCAACCCGCTTCAGCCAGAAAATTGCTGACTTTTTCAAAACAAGCGCCCCAGTGCCATGATCCGTGGACCATAATTATCTTCTGCCTGGTCGGCGGAGACGCTTCTGCCGATACTGCAGAGGCGGAGATGACAGAAAAAGCAGTTGCACCAGCAATTTTGAGCGCGTCACGTCGTTTCATAAATGTTTCCCCAAGTAGCTGTCGTACGGAAGTCGGTCGGGCATCGGAAGGCAATCCGACGGGCCGCCGCGAGCGATTTAATGCTCCAATTCGCCACCCCGAGGTCGGCTGCGAAGCTGGCCGGTATGGGCGGCCCAAACGCTGCTCAGTATCTCGTATTCCGAGACGTCCATCGGGTGATCGATAGGCGGATATTGAGCTAAGTTGCGCTGCAACGCTTCCAGCTGCTTGGCCAGCCCGCACCTCAGTGCTTCAAATACTCGCCGAAGTTTTTGAGAAGTCATCTAGTGTCTCCGAAGCAATAGTCGCCAGTGGCGGCCGCTTGGACCATTCGTCGACGGGTCTGAGGAGGGTCTGTCCAACCGTCACACACCAAACAGCCTCCGGTCTACGCGCGGATTTCTCCGCTCTAAAACGGTAACGTGGGCTCCCTTCATCCCTCGGGATCGCGCGGCGCGTATATTGCTAGATTGTGTTGACGGTATGGTCAACATGATTCATGGCAAATGCACCTCGGTACAGCGTACCGAATCGTCGGCGGGTTGCTGGCACTCATTAGCGATGACTCAATTTGTGCGACAGGGTCGAAAATGAAGCCGGAATTAAAGCGAGCGGCGTTGGTGTTGTTGGGGCGGCGCCGTGATGAACTTCACGGGTGGCGCGTCGGCGGGAGGAGAAATACGGGCCGGGCTGATACGTAGATTAAATCGGTCAAATGATCCCATGTAGATCCGCAACGTCCAGGGGGCCCAGTTGGCTTCGTGGCGTCTGTAGTCCGCATGGCACCAAGTTGAAGCCCACTTGAACCACGCCTCGTTTGCGGGCTTTGGTGAAGAAGGCCGAGGGGCTCTGCAGGGATTAGACCCAAGTGCGGTGGATCTGTCTACGTTCATGGAATCCTAGCGGAAACGATTGTCTACCAGATCTGATCGTTGTGAGTTTCCTGGTTGGCTCAGCTTGCACCTACCGACGGCTTATCCGCGTGCGACAATCCGAACGTCACGCTATGCTCTGGCCTTGCGGGAAGGGCAGTGGCTTCGCACTTTGCCTTGGCGGCACCATACCTCGCCGTCGATTGACACGGTCTGATCTGGACAGGGCGCGTCGTGTCGATCGGGAGCACCGTCTTGTACGAGATCTTCTTCAAGGCAAGATTGGATTTGATGCTGGATACACCCGAAATGCGCGATAGCTTGTTTACGATGAGATCTTCGAGGTCCTCAATATCCGAAGCCATGACGCGGAGCAGATAGTCGTTATCACCAGTCATGAGATAGCATTCCATCACTTGCTCCATGCGATCGATTGCACGGGTGAAGTTATCGAGTGAGTTCTGTACTTGCTTTTCGAGCCTCACCTGGATGAATGCGGTCACGCCAAGACCCAGCACGGAGGCATGGAGGATTGTAATTCTGCGATCAATCACGCCAAGCTTTTCGAGGTTTTTGACCCGGGCGAGGCAGGGTGAAGGAGAGAGGTTAACTCGAGCGGCGAGTTCGACGTTGGTCAGGCTCGCGTTCTGCTGCAATTCGTTCAGGATCTTGATATCGATTCTGTCCAGCGCCACCACGGTCATACTGTAGTCCTCCTATGGGCAAACGATACGACTGTCGAGGCCTCCCGTCCTGCGCGTTGCTCCGCACGGTGACATCTCGATGACAGCGATGCTAACGCTTCCCTCGGTTGCGGAATTTCGACAAAATGCCGACTTGTATCTAAAAACTGACAATCTGATCGGTATCCATGTTGCTTATCAGGCGTTGGAATCGTGAGAAAAATCGATCCCACATAGAATAGGTGAATCCGCGCCGAAGCGGCAGAACCTGCGGATTGGGGAAGCTCCGGCGAATGTTTGTGTTGCCGTATCTGAAAACGATCAGCAGATTCGGCAGATTACCAAGGGGAATTTTGGCTAGCCTGCAAGCATGGCAAGCTCCGATATTCTGCTGATAGATCGCGACGCCGACGTGGTTGTGATGACGATGAATCGTCCGCCGGCGAACGCTCTGAATATTGACCTGATCTCCGTCCTTCTGGATCGAATTCAATCCTTCGCACGAGATGAGGCTCCGCCGGGTATCGTCCTGACGGGACGTGGAGATCGCTTCTTCAGCGCCGGCGGCGACATCAAGGAGATCGCGACCGTCGAGGTGGCAACGCCACGGTTAAGGATGTTTCACGCGCTGCTGTGTGAAATGGAAAGGTATCCGAGCCCATTCATTTGTGCCGTTCGCGGTTACGCCGTGGGAGGAGCCTTCGAGTTTCTGCTGCATGCAGATTACGTGGTGGCAAATCCCGAATGCCAGGTCGGGTTCCCGGAGATCAATCATGGGCTGCTTCCCGCCGTGAAGGGCATGCGTCAAGCGGGGCGAATGCTCGGCCAGCGGGCTGCCAAGGAGTTGCTGTATTGGGGAGAGTTGATCGACGCGTCAAAAGCCCTCAGACTGGGTGCGGTCGATCAAATCGTTGACACGGACGAGGTTGCCAACAGAGCCAGATCGATTTGTCGTCAGCTCCGAAGCAAGGACAGAAAGCTGTTCGCGGCGATAAAGCGGTCTTTGAATCTCACCGGTCAGATGAGTGACGGTGAACTAGACGACATGACGATCGCGGATCTGCCGGCGTATCTGGACGAAGAGGGTTCTGCCGAAGCCAGAGCCCGCTTTCTGGCGAAGAACAAGAAGGTCTGAATGAGCGAGCCTGGATGGATGGGCGATCTGCGCCTGGAGCTCATGACATTCGAAGATGTCTCGATGGCTCTGAGCAGCGGGTTCCACACTGCGGTCGTACCTTGCGGGGCCGTGGAGCAGCATGGACCCCATCTGCCGCTTTGCATGGATGCGGACCATGCGGAAGCCCTCGCCACCTTGGTCGCCCGCCGCCTCGGTCGAACGCTTATTGCCCCGACAATAAGGGTCGGCTGCTCTTCCCATCATCTGACGTTTCCCGGCACCATATCGATACGTCCCGAAACGCTCGAGGCGTTGTGCTCGGACTATTGTGCCAGCCTGATGCGGCACGGCTTTTCCAGAATCATCTTCTTCTCTGGCCATATCGGCAACTTCCCGGTCCTCAGGGACATGATGCCGCGCCTTCGCGGGAGCGTTGAAGGACGAGCACGGATCGATGCTTTCGTCGATTCCGAGGCGTGGATGAAGGGGTGGCGGGAAGCGGTCTCCGCTGCCGGTGGCGATGAAGCCGCGGTAGGCGGCCACGCCGACATCGCCGAAACGTCACTGATGATGAAGATTCGTCCAGACAGCGTACGTATCGATCGTTTCGAACCAGGCCACATCGGCCTGCTGTCGCAGCACCAGCTGGAGCTGATGTGGAGGAACGGCATTTCCTCCGTCACGCAGAACGGGGTCCTCGGAGATCCTCGTGGTTCGACGGTTGCGATCGGGGAAAGCTGTCTTGAGCACATAGCCGACCTCCTGGTCGACGCGTTCGAAGACTGACCCGCTTCACACCTTCCTGCACAGCTTGAGATTTGCGCATCCGAACGAGCGGAAAAGGCTCGTCGTCAAGACGTGTGCGCCGTCGAGAGCAGGCCGTGAAGCCCACGGCGAAAGACGGCTCCGTGCGCGCCACTGGCGAGCCCATGTTCACAGACAGCACAAAATTTTGAAAGTCGGGCGTCGACGAGCCGTATTCGGAGGAAAATTTCGCCGGTTCTGCAACATTGTTTCGTCCATCAGGTACGCCGGAAGGACAGCAGAATGGCACTCAAATTTGGGTTCTGGTCGGAGCAGGAAACTCAGGTCGGGCAAAGCTACGCCCGGCGGCTTCATGAACTCGTTGATGAGGTTCGCCTCGCCGAGAAGGTGGGTTTCGATTGCGTCGCGCTCTCTGAGCAGCATGTTGCGCTTGGCGGCATTTCCAGCTCGGCACCGGAGGTCGTCTACGGGTACCTCGCCGCGGTGACGTCGCGCGTCAAGCTGCGTTCCGCCGTTACCCTCATGCCTCAGCGGATCAATCACGCGCTGCGCTCCGCGGAGCGTCTGGCGGTCACCGATATCCTTTCGCACGGTCGCATGGAGTTTTATGGCGGGCGCGCGAATACGACGATTGCCATGCGGGCATTCAATGTCGATCCGGCTGAAACGCTCGCACAGATGGAAGAAGGAATCGCGCTTCTCCGCAAGTCGATGCGCGAAGACATTTTCACATTTGAGGGCAAATACTACCAGATCCCTCCGCGTCAACTTGTGCCGAAGCCGGTCCAGAAGCCGTACCCGGTGATCGGCATAGCGGCCACCAGCGAGCGCAGCCACAACTGGGCGGGCTCCGAGGGATTGGCCGTGATGAGCCACTCGATCTATCAGGGCTGGGAAGTCCAGAAGAAATTGCTCGCCGCCTATCGCGGCGCCTGGAAGCGCGACGAACAGGGCCCGCTCGATCGTCCCCGCATCGGCATCCCGCTATTCCTCGGCATCGGTCCCACCGATCAGAAAGCCAAGGACGATTACGCTGAACCGCTCATGCACTATGCGCGGATCTCGACGGATGCGTATCCGCGCCTGGCGAAGCTTGCGGACGACTATTCCTACATGAGCGAGAGCGTCCCGTCGATGGAGCGCGCCGGGCGAGACTGGGACTATCTCCTGAATCACTCCGCCACGACCGTGTGCGGAGCTCCGGATACCGTCATTCGCCAGCTCGAACAGTATGAAGCGCTCGGTGTGGATGAGGTGCTTCTGCACCTGGATTCGGTACCTCACCACAAGATCATGGAGGCGATCGACATGGTGGGGCGCTACGTGATCCCGCATTTCAACGACAAGAACAACGTTGTCCGTCCCACCGAGGAAATTCTCGACACGATCCGGGCAATGCGGCCGCAGAACTCCGGGTCCTCGAAGAAGGCAGTGTAAGGAACAGGTCCATGTTAGAATCGAAGTACGAATATCTCCTCATCGAGAAGCGCCCGAGCGGTGTCGCGGTCGTGACGATGAACCGTCCCGAGATCCTCAACGCGATCAACTGGGACATGCATGACGAGCTCGAGCAGGTGTTCGTCGATCTCGATCGGGACAAATCGGTCCGGGCGATCGTGCTGACCGGAGCCGGCCGTGGTTTTTGCTCCGGTGGCGATCAGAAGACGCTGGACAAGAGCCCGATCCCGTCGCCGACCCGCGGCGGACGCCACCTGGTCCGCAACATGCTAGAAGTGGAGGCTCCAATCATTGCCGCCGTCAATGGCGTGGCCGTCGGTCTCGGCGCAACGCTTGCCCTGATGTGCGATGTGATCTTTGCGCAATCGACCGCCCGGTTTGCCGATACCCATGTCACGGCCGGCGTCGTGGCGGGCGATGGTGGTGCGGTCATCTGGCCGCTTCTGATCGGTCCGGTCCGCGCCAAGCACTATCTTATGACGGGCGCCTTCGTGTCCGCCGAGCAGGCTGTTGCGATGGGCATGATCAACGAAGCCGTTTCCGATCGTGATGTCCGCGAGGTGGCGATCGAATACGCGGAAATGCTGGCGAGCGGTCCACGAGAAGCAATCATCTGGACGAAGTATTCGGTGAACAAGATTGTCAAGGAGTTCGCGCATCTCCTGTTGGACACGTCCACCGCCCTGGAAACCCTTACGTTCGCTACGCCCGAGCGTCGCGAAGCGGTAGCCGCCTTTGCGGAGAAGCGCAGGCGTTTCGCGGAGCGGTGACATGAATGTCGGGTCCATTACGTCCGGTGCCCAGCTTGCTTCGGTAACTCTTCCGCAGCTTCTGCAAGCCCGACGCATCGAGAGACCAACGGCCGTCGCATATCGCCAGAAGCGCGCCGGCGAATGGATATCGGTGTCGTGGCACGACTATGCGACGAAGGTGTGCCGACTGGCGGGTGCCCTCCAGATGGCGGGACTCGCGCGTGGTGATCGCGTCGCCATCATGGGAGACGTGTCCCAGGAATGGCTGCTCGCCGACATGGCGACCATGTGCGCCGGCGCCGTGACCGTGGGCGTGTATTTCACTTCATCCGTCGAGGAGGTGAACTACTACCTCGGTGATTCCGGAGCCCGTTTTGCCTTCGTGGGAGACGAGACGCAGTTGCGGACGCTGCTGGCAGCCAGCACCGCGGCGACGCTCGAGAAAATCGTCGTGATGGATCCGTCGTGGACCGGCGAGCTCAGGGCGAAGAACATCGTCTCGTTTGCCGAGTTCTATGAGCCTGTTTCATTCGATTGCGACGCCTTTCTTCGTGAGCAGGTCGCAGTTGCCAAAACGGACGAACTGGCGAGCATTGGTTACACGTCGGGTACCACGGGGTATCCCAAAGGCGCCATGCTGACGCACCTGTCATTGCTCGCAGGTGGCCACGTGCAGACGACATTCCATCCGACCATTCGGACCGAAACCCAGCGGCTCGTGGTTCATTTGCCGATGTCGCACACGGTCGCGCGAGCCCAGGCAACCACGTTGCCATTGCTGTCCGGAGCCGTTCCTCACTTCGGGGAAACGACCGCGGGGTTCGCGCAGACGATCCGGGAAGCCAAGCCGACGTACTACATGGCTCCGCCTCGCTTCTACCAGAGATTCGCAACCCAGATCCTCAGCGTGGTGCACTCGGCCAGCGCCAAGCAAAGGAAAGATTACCAACTGGCGATGCGGATCGCGCGCAAGGCGCTCGATGACCGCCAGGCGGGGCGGACGCCGGACCAGTATCTCAGCGATCTGTTCGCGGCATGTCGCAGGCACATCTTCGGTCCGCTTTTGGCGGAGGTTGGTTTCGACGAACTGAAGATCGCCTATACGTCTTCCGCGCCGATGCCATCGGAGGTCATGACGCTTTGGCAGCTCTGGGGGTTGAATCTCAAGGAGTGCTACGGGCAGACCGAGATGGTGGGCGGAAATCTCGTCCAGATGGTGGACTGGCCGAAGGCCGGCAGCGTCGGCATTCCCGTTCAGGATCCAGCCTGGGAAACCGCGGTGCTGGAAGACGGCGAGATGATCGTTCGAGGACCGGGCTTGTTTACTGGCTATTGGAACAAACCCGAGGAAACCAGATCCGCGCTGCGAGACGGATGGCTGTATACCGGCGATATCGCCGAAATCGCGCAGGATGGAAGCTTCAAGCTCGTCGATCGGAAGAAGGAGATCATCAACACGTCCGGGGGGAAGTCGGTCAGCCCGACCCAGATCGAGAACGAAATTCGGCAGAGCCCCTACATTTCCGAAGCCGCCGTCATTGGCGAGGGCAAGAAATACCTGACGGCTCTTATCGAGGTCGACGCCACCGCGACGATGGATTGGGCCAGGTCGCGGGACACCGACATCGCGCAATACGCCGACCTCGCAAAATCCGAGATCGTCATCCGGATGATCGAAGGCGAGGTCGCAAAGGCGAACAACCGCCTGGCACGCGCCGAGCAGATCAAGGCCTTCCGTATCCTTCCCGAAGAGCTCTCTCCCGAGAATGGTGTCATGACGCCGACGCGAAAGAAGCGCCGCAAGCAGCTGATGGAGCGATATCGAGCGCTGATCGACACGCTCTATGACGAATCCGAGGAGAAATTGATCAAGGCGCAGGTCGGATAATCGGCGCGGAAAGCATCGGTGCAAAATGAAGGTCAAGCACGTCTATCTCACCGCCAGTCAACCGGCGAAGCTTGCGGAGTTCTACGCGAATACCGGTCTCACCATTCGCTTTGCGGATGGTGAACGCTGGATCCAGTTCCGGAGCGAGGGTGCGGCCTTCTGCGTTTCCGGAATGGAAGAGTCCGCCTCGATTCCATCTGCAAACGCGGTCGTGGTTTTTGAAGTCGAGCAGCTGGAATCGGTAGTCGAACGCGCCATCGCTGCGGGCGCGACGCTTGTTGCTCCCGTTCGGGACATGGGCGGTCACGGACGCGTGGCGCAAGTTTGCGATCCCGAGAGCAATGTCATCCAGTTCTTCGAAGCTGCCAAAGCGGATCGATAGCATGATGCGTACAGGGACTTTACTGAGGCCTCGACACCATTTCGCGGAGCCGGACGTGATGAATGAGTTGATGTCGGTCGACCCGACAAAGGGTCTCGAAGGTGCTCGACTGATCGACGGTGCTTCCTTCAAGACGGCGCTCAGAAATGTCAGCGGGAGCGTATCGATCGTGACGTCCGGCCGCGCGCCGGAACGGCATGGCTTGACGGTCACTGCCGCGTCATCGCTTTCAGTCGACCCCTCGACCGTCCTGGTGTGCGTCAACAAGTCGGCCGGAGCTCATGACACGATCGTCCGGACCGGATGTTTCGGTTGGAACCTGTTGACCGCGAGCCATGTGGACCTCGCGCAAAAGTTCGCAGGGCTTGATGGAAGCAAGGGGGACATTCGCTTCAGCGAGGGCAGCTGGGCGGAATTGGTATCTGGCTCACCGATCCTGATCGGTTCGCTGTGCAGCTTCGACTGCCAGGTCATCGGCATGCATCCGGTGGGGACCCACACGGTCTTCTTCGGCGCGGTTCTCGGCGAGGTCCATCAGGACCACTACGAAGGGCTGATTTACCGGCATGGCAGGTTCGCGATTCCGCAAGTGCTTCCCGAAGCAGGTCGATGAGCCTGCTTCGGGAGCAGCGATCACCGTCCATAAACATACAGCAGCGAGGGAGCAAGGCAGATGGGGAATATCCTCGGCAAGGATTTGACGCGGCGCACCGTTCTCGGGAGCGGAATGGGCCTCGCCGCCGGCTTGATGCCATGGCATGCGAGCGCTGCATCTCGCACCGTCAAGGTTGGTTCGATCATGCCCAGCAGCGGCGTGTTGGCCTTCCCGGGCCAGGCTTGCGTGCGCGGAATCAATCTTGGCGCCAAATTCGCCAAGGAGCGGTTCGGCGTCGAGATGGAAATCGTTCACGCGGATACGCAGAGCAAACCGGAAAACGGCCGAATCGCTGCGGACAACCTGATCAGGCAGGGTTGCACCGTCCTCATTGGAGCATGGGACTCGGGCGCTACGATTTCGGCGCTTCAGGCGGCCGAAGCCGCCAAGGTTCCGATGGTCGTGCACATTGCGAGCGCCACCCAGGTCACGTCGCAGGGATTCACCCAGGTATTTCGTTTCTATCCGACGTCGCTGACGATCGTTCGGCAATCGTTGCTCGAATTGAAGGCGATCCTTTCGAGTGTCGAAAATCCGCCGAAGAGCGCTGCAGTGCTGCACCTCAACAACACGATGGGGCAGTCGACGGCCGCGAGCATCGATCAGGCGTGGAAAGAGGTCGATGTACCGCTGAAGATCGCCGAATACATTCCCTACGACGAAAAGGCGCGGGACCTCTCCGTCGAGGTCGCGAAGGCAAAGGCCTCGGGAGCGGATGCGCTGGTGTCTGTGACGCGCGTCAACGACGCTATCATGATCACCCGCGAATGCATCAAGCAGGGGTGGAATCCCAAGCTGATCTTTTCGCCGAACTCAAACGGCGTGCAGGACAAGGCGTACTATAACGCGCTCGGCAAATATGGAGACGGCGCCATCCTGTCGACCGTCTGGTATAACCCGAAGGCGCCGGACACCGCCGCAATCATCAAGAGCTTTGAGGCCAGCTATCCAAACGAGTGGCTGGACGCAAATTCCGGATGTGCCTTCGAGGCGGTCCAGATCGTCGCCGACGCGGTCATCCGGGCAAATTCGTCAGTCTCCTCGGAAATCCATGCCGCTCTCAGGAAAACCGATCTGAATCCGGTCCTGATGTACAGCGGCAAGATCAAGTTCGACGAGAACGGACAGAACATCAATAGTGCCGTTACGATGCTGCAGGGACAAGGCGGAATGCCGAAGGTGATTTCGCCGCGGGCTATCGCCGACGCAAGCCTGCAGTATCCGCTCAAGCCGTTCGAGGTCCGCTAATGGCCTTGCTCTGGGCAAATGTGGTCATAAGCGGGGTCCTGATAGGCTTGGTATACGGGCTGATCGCACTCGGCCTCACGATCATCTTCGGCGTGATCAGGGTCGTGAACTTTGCCCACGGCGCGATGGTGGTGTTCGGCCTTTACATCGGGTACTGCACCGGACTTTGGTGGGGCATGCCGACTATCCTGGCTGCGTTGCTGGCCGGCATCCTGATGTTCGCGGTCGGCTATTACCTGGAAAGCGTAGTGGTGACGCGGTTCGTCACCCGACCGCATCATGTGCAGTTCATCCTGTTCATCGGCATCTCGCTCCTGTTCACGGGAATCCAGCTTCTTTGGTTCGGGCCGGATCCTCGCCCTTCCGTGTCGCAGTTGTCCTTTGAAACGATCTCCTTGGGAGGCATTCGGATCGATCTGGCGCGCTTGCAGGCTGCATGTGCCACGACCGTTCTGATCCTGGCTTTGGCCGCATTTCTCAAATACTCCTTGTTCGGTAGATACATTCGAGCGGCGGCCGACAATCGACTTGGCGGTTTGATCGTCGGGATCCCAATTCCCAAGATCTATGCGATCACGTTTGGAATTGGCACTGCGTGTGCCGGCTTCGCCGGCGCGCTGATCTCGCCGCTGTTCGATGCGCAGCCCTATCTCGCTGTCGATTTCACGCTGCTGGCGTTCGTGACCGTCATCGTCGGAGGCCTTGGAAGCTTCGTCGGGGCTCTGATCGGCGGCTTGACGATCGGCGTGACCGAGGCCGTTGCCGCACTCATTGTCGCACCGTCCATGAAGACTGCCTTGTCGTATGCCTTGCTGATCGTGGTGCTCATTCTGCGTCCAAGAGGGTTCTTCGGTGCAAAAGAGATTTGAGTCTCGCCCCGACTTCGTCGGCGCGGCAGCCGGCATGGCATTGTTCGCCGCACTCGCGCTGCTTGGCGCCGTGTTCAATTCATATTTGGTCTCTCTGCTGACGATCGTATTCATTTTCGCTTTTATCGGGCAATCCTGGAGCCTGATGCTTGGTCTGGGTGGGCAGCTATCCATAGGGCACGCCCTGTTTGTCGGAATCGGTGCCTATTCCGTTGCGGTGCTCGATATCAAGTATGGCCTTAGCCCCTGGCTCGGGCTGCTCGTGGGATCGGTGATCGCCGGCGCGGTCGGTGCTGCGCTCGCCTGGTTGAGCTTCCGCTTCGAGGTGCGGGGAATCTACTTCGGCCTGTTGACGATCGCCGCAGCTGAATTTGCCCGAGTGATGTTCGGCGGTTGGGATTTTGTGGGGGGAATGCAGGGCCTGTTCTTTCCGGCTCAGTCCGGCGAGAGTTCCCTGCTGATGCTGCGCGGCGGCGCTCGCTTCTATTATTTTGTCGCGCTCGCCGCCGTTGCGGTCGGTGTAGGCGTAACGGCGCTCATCAGGAAGTCCTTTCTGGGATATGTGTGGCGAGCGATGCGCGATGACGAAGATGCGTCAAGGGCGCTCGGAGTAAGGACCTTCCTTCACAAGGTTCTGGTTGTATCGATCTCCGGAGCATGGGCTGCGATTGGCGGTGGTCTTCTGGCCCTGGTCCAGGGATCGATTTTTCCCGACTCGATCATGGGAATGGGGATTTCCGTCGACGTCCTGATCGGGCCGATCGTGGGTGGTCTGGGAACGGCGTTCGGTCCGCTGCTCGGGGCGCTCATCATAATCCCCCTGGATCACCTGATGAGCTCCTTCAGCGACACCATTGGTCTGCCCGGATTGAACAATGTCGCCTACGGCATCGTTCTGATCGGTGTCGTCTGGCTGCTGCCGGATGGCGTGTGGCCGGCGCTGCTCGGCCACTTTGAGGCGAAGAAGGAAGTACGATCAATTCGCAGTCGAATTGTCCAGACCCAGGAGGTCGGACAATGACCGCGCTTCTCGAGCTCAACAATGTTTCGAAGCGCTTCGGCGGCTTGCTTGCGGTCGACGGCGTCAGCTTCAGTTTGAAGGAGCGCTCCATCACGGCTCTCGTCGGTCCCAACGGGGCCGGCAAGACGACCTGCTTCAACATGATTGCCGGGGCGTTCCGGCCGACTGCCGGTACGATACGCTTTGAAGGCGAGACGATCTCCGGACGCGGCGCGGAGGCGGTATGCCGTCTGGGCATTGGGCGGACGTTCCAGATCGTCCGGCCGATGCGCGATATGACCGTGCTGGAAAACGCGATGGTCGGAGCGTTCAGTTGGACGAGAAAGGTCTCCGAAGCGAGGGAGGCCGCCCTGGATACGCTGGAGACGGTCGGTCTTGCGCCAAAGGCCAACGCGTCGATCAGCCAACTGACGCTTCCCGATCGAAAGATGCTTGAAACGGCAAAGGCTCTCTCGACACGGCCGCGCCTGTTGCTGCTTGACGAGGTGATGGCCGGGCTCCGTCCAACCGAGGCCGCGGCCGTCGTTCGCGTTCTCCGTCGCCTGGTAGAGCGCGGACTGACGATAATGCTCGTCGAGCACGTCATGCGAATTGTGATGGAGGCGGCGGAGAATGTCGTTGTTCTGCATCACGGCGCGAAAATAGCCGAGGGAGCCCCCGTGTATATCGTGAAGCATCCCGAGGTTCTGGCCGGATATCTTGGGGACGGCTTCCGTGGCTAAGGAACCCCTGTTGGCCGTCGAAGGGCTAAACGTCGGCTATGCCGGATCGGCCGCTCTCAACGACGTCTCTCTTGCCGTGCAGGCAGAGGAGCTGATCTGCGTCATCGGAGCCAACGGTGCCGGAAAGACGTCCTTGATCCGCACAATTGCGGGCATCGTCTGCCCGACAAGGGGGCGGATAGCCTGGCGGGGCAGAGACATCGTGGGCATGTCGCCCTGGGAGATTTGCGAGCTCGGCATCGCCCAGGTCGCCGAAGGGCGTGAAGTGTTCCCGAATCTCTCGGTAGAGGACAATCTTCTGATCGGAGGATCGTTGAAACGAGCGCGGGGCCGCCGGGACGCCAATCTGCGGCGGGTGTATGAATTGTTTCCGCGTCTGGATGAGCGGCGGCGACAGTCGGCAGGAACGCTGTCGGGCGGCGAGCAACAGATGCTTGCCATCGGCAGGGCGATGATGTCCGAACCGGAGATGATCATGTTCGACGAGCCTTCGATCGGACTTTCACCCGCGCTGACGACCGTGATGTTCGACGTCGTCAAGAAGCTGCATAGTCACAGGATAACGATTCTGCTCGTGGAGCAGAACGTAGCGAGCTCCCTCGCCATCGGAGATCGGGGTTATGTTCTCGAGAATGGCAGCATTGTTCTCGAGGGAACCGGCGCGGGCTTGCTTTCCAACCAGGATGTAAGGCGCGCCTATCTGGGGCTGTAGTCGAAGGATGTGCGCTCTGTAAGGAAGCGGCGCGGGCTCTTTCCCAGGGTCTTTTTGAACATCGTAATGAACGCGCTCGGAGATTCGTACCCGAGATCGAGTGAGACGGTCTGGACGGACGCGCCCGCGGACAGGCGCTGCAGCGCGACCAGGATGTGGAGCCGCTGCCGCCAGCGGCCAAATGTCATTCCGGTTTCCTTCACGATCAAACGCGCAAGCGTACGCTCGCTCATTGCGTAACGTGCGGCCCATTCATCAAGCGTGCTCCTGTCTCCGGGCTCGTGCAACAATGAAGCCGCAAGTTGCTGGAGGCGACTATCTGCGGAAATCGGCAGGTACATCTGCTCTGTCGACATCTGCACGAGTTCGTCGAGAAGGACGCGGCCGAGCCGGCTGGTCGGGCCTTCGACCGGATACAGGGGCGGAAATGCCGCAAGACGCTGGATCAGCTCTCGAACGAGAGGTGAAATCGTGAATGTGCAACAAAAATCCGGAAGCTTGCTTGCGGAAGGCTCGATGAAGACGACGTAGATTTTGCCGAAATCGGACACGCAGTTGCTGTGCAGTACCCCGGCGGGAATCCAGACCGCCCCCTGAGGAGGAACAATCCAGAGTCCCCCTGGCGCCCGGCACATGACCGATCCGCGCGAGGCGACCACCAATTGTCCCTTCTTGTGCGAGTGCAGGGGCAGCTCGTCGTCGTCTTGTCTGGTCTCGATGCACATCGAGACGACGGGGCGATCGAAATAGTCGGGATCGATGGGAGTATAGTTGATCCGGAGATCGGGAAGTTTCAGCCTCGGAAGGCCATAGTCGTCATCGGCGGCGGATATCTGCATCGCGTTCGCTCGCTTGGGCCCGGGAATCAACCTTCCACATCTTGAGCGGCCGGTCGCTGGGTCGGCTCGCAACGGCGTTCCAACACAGCATAGCTGCTCCACGCCAGTACAGCCAGCCGAAAAGCGGCGCTGTTGCCTGCGGCACGTCGCTGAGGGCGAACATGCGCCTAGAGATCGAGAACGAGATCGCTGCATGGGACCGCTCGGCACGTGAGCACCGTGCCGGAATCTTCCGGGACTGCACCAGAGAGCTGCCTTGTGCTTCCAGCCAGCACGCGCACTGCACAACTCTCGCACTGCCCGACCCGACAGCCGCTTGGAGCGCGTATGCCCAATCGCTCCGCGCATTCGAGCAGCGTGCCGTCCTTGGGACCCCACTGGAACGAAATGCCCGATCGCTTGAACGAGACCGAGCAAGGGCCCAGGCCTTTTTCGAGCGTGTTCGTCGGCGAGATGAATACTTCGGTGTGAATGTCGAATTTTGGCACACCGAAGGAAACCAGGCTCCTCGTTGTCGACGTGACCATTGTATCGGAGCCGCATAGATAGAATCGCGGGCGCTCCATGACCAGTGAGGCGTCGATCTGAGCGGCATCGAGGCGACCGTGGACATCAAAATCGGCTCCAGGAACATCCGAAGCGCGTGGTCGACTATAGAAAGTTCTGACAACAAGTCTCGGCAACCGTTGTGCAAGAGCTCGAAGTTGGCGCTTGAATGCGTGCTCCGAGCCGTTCCTGTTGCCGTACAACAAGGTGACCGAAGGCATTTGATCGCCATCGAGCGAATTCAGAAGGCTCATAAACGGAGTGATGCCGATGCCTGTTGCCATCAGGATCAGCGGAACGGATGATACCGTCGGCATCGTAAAGGCGCCGCTCGGAGCCTCGACCTCGACCATATCTCCTACCTTCAAGGTCTCATGTATGAGAGACGAGAGTGAGGTTGAGGCGTCACTGGCGCCGGCTGACGCGCGACCCACACAGATCCTGTATTCCGATCGATTTCTGATGCCCGCCGCTCCGGTCAATGAATAGGCGCGCGTCAGAAGTTCACCGGTGTCGGGACGTGCCACCCTGATACGTACGTACTGGCCGGGTTCGTAGTCGGGCAGCGCGCCGGTTTCCTGCGGTGACAGCGAAATGGCAAGGGCTGAGTCCGATTCCGCATGCCGATCCGACACGATGAAACGCCGAAACCCCTGCCATGAGCGGCTGCCTAAATCGCCGACACGTCGGACGTCGCACGCGATCGCCCGATGGTTGACGGAGCCGCTGACCGGATCGCGTGTCTCGGCAGAGACGAGGCTGTTGAAATTGGAACTGGCCGCCCCTGTCAGCGCGTACGACTGCTTGCCGAGCGGTTCACAGGCCTCCCACCAGCCGAAGTCGGCGGCCAGTACGTCGGATGCGAGAGTATCGTCGATCTCGGCGACGAACCGCGTGGAGCCGTGACGGCTCGTGACTTCGACACTGTGCCCGTCGTTGATGTTCTTCAGGCGCGCAACACTCCCATGCAATCGGATTGTCGGTCGGCTGGCGCGTCGCCTGAGCGAGGCGATCCCGCGATGTTGACTATGGCAGAAGACGCCGTTCTTCATGCTGATCAGTGTGAACGGATAGAGTGACCGATCGACGTGCTCTTCCGCATGGATCGGCACAGGAGATTGATGATTTCGGAGCAGCAGTTCGGAGTAGAGTTCGACCCGTCTTGTTTCAGTCTGGAAGCCCGCCACGCGATCCCTGGCATCAACGTGGCCATATTTGCGTACGGCATGTTCGATCGGACGAACGATCTTGCCGTCATTCGCCCGCAGATCCTGGACGGTGATCCCGAGAGGAGCCAGCATGTAGTTCCAGCCAGCGTCGATGTCGCCGTGGAAGAACTTGTCGCCCATGCCCAGACGTTCAGCCAGGGCAAATACGATTTCCAGATCGGAGCGTGCTTCTCCCCGCGGGGTCAAGACGGCCGGGCGCAACTGAATCAGGTTCTGGGCGGCTTCACTAATGCCGAAACCGAAGCGTAGACCTTCCCGCTCCCATGGAGTGCTTGCCGGGAGCAGGACATCGGCATAACGGGCCACCGGAGTCTCTACGATGTCGGTGTGGACATAGAACTCTACGACCTCCAGCCCTCGGCGAATCTCGTCGGTGTCTCCCTGCGTGAGGAGATGATTGGATCCGAAGCCGACGAGCGCACGGATCGGATAAGGATCGCTGGTCACGATGGCGCGGTAGACGTCGAGCGGCTTCACGCGTCCTTCGGCTGCTGGTCCCATCGGACGGATGTCGCGTCCGAGCGTCTTGCACGATTGCGTCTCGACGAGGAGGTCCGTCGAGTCGACCTTGTTCGCGGGCTGCCTGCCCAGGATGCGGTTGCCACCGATCTCGTCGAACGATCCGCGAAGAGCGTAGAGCGTGGCGACCGCACGCTCTATTTGCGTCGCGTTGCTGCCTTGGCCAATGCCTGTCCAGGCGTGGTAGGCAATCTTGCTGTGGCTCGCCATCAGCGATGCGGCGGCTTTCAGCTTTGTGCGTGGAACGCCGGTTACCTGCTCGACCCGCTCGGGTGTCCAAGCGGCACAGGCCCGCTGGAAGTGATCAAAGGCAGGCCTGCACGCGATCGCTTCGCCGTGATGACCCCGGACTTCATACCGGCCGGTCAGGGCAAATCGGCGAGCGGTATCGACGTCAAGCAGGCGGGCCGCATCATAGATGCAAGGTTCGTCGGTCCGAACGTCCCACGCCACGAATTGCTGTGCCGTCTCGTCACCTTCGCGATCCCGGAGATCCCGCGCCCTTAGCAGCAGTCCGTCGGACTCACGCACGAGCATCGGCGCATTGGTCCACCGCCTGAGAAATTCCAGGTCGACCCCTCCTTCCTGGATCAAGAGATTTGACACGCCGAGCGCCAGAGCGGCGTCAGTGCCCGGTCGGACTTGGAGCCAAACGTCGGCGTCAATGGCGAGCGGGGTCGCTCGCGGATCGACGACGATCATGGCTGCGCCATTCGCGCGGCCGCGCGCAATTGCGTCCGCCTGAGCCAGCCAGGTGCTGGTGGGGTTGTGCCCCCAGAGGATAATCAGCCCCGCATGCGCATAGTCGGCAGTCGGCATGCCGACGCCGAAAGTGAACCGATGCGCCACGTCCCTGTGCCAATTGCAAACGTCAGTCGAACTCGCGATGTTCGGGCTTCCGAACAAGCGAACGAACCGATCAATCCATTCGATGCTGTCGGCGATACCGGTTCCGCTTTTCGTCGTTACAGCAAAAGCGACTCCTTCGGCCCCGTAGCGCTCCCGGATATCGAGTAACTCTCCCGCACAAAGATCGAGCGCCTCGTCCCAGGAAATACGTACCCACCCTGGATCGGGATCTGTCTTTGGCCGGGTGCGGCGCATCGGATAGAGGATTCGATTGTTTGCGGCCACGATCTCCGGACCGGCCCGGCCTTTTGGACAGACGGCGTGCCCGGTCGGATGGCCGGGATCATTTCGCACGGCGACCAGCCGGTCGTTCTCGACGACATTGATCGTTCCGCATTGCGAGCCGCACAGCGTGCAGAAGCTTTGGATCTCTCCCATTGCCGATTTCCGTGAGTGTAGCGCGCTCTTGGAGCGCTCTTTGACGCAAGCAATTGTTCCGGAGCGGCACAAAAAGTCGCGAGGTACGAACCGGTTGAGCCAGCAAGCATGTTCACCGACGAAGTACGTCGATCTTATGCCATGTTGACTAATCGGTCAACAAGTGTATCAATCCGCCATTCACAGGAGGGCGGGCATGGGTAATCTGCGACTGGTTCTTTTTGCCTGGATGGTGTCGTTTGGCGTGCACTGTGGCCAGCCCGCGTTCGCGGCCGACAAGGTCCAAGCCTTGATCGGGGTGCGAAATATGGATGAAGCGCAGGCGCCCTTCATCGTCGCCAAGTATCTGGGCTATTTCAGCCGGGAAGGGCTCGACGTCGATCTGCTGACCGTCGGCGGCTCGAACGAGATCGCAATTCAAGTCGCCTCCGGCAACGCCAATCTAGGTGCTGCGAGTCCTTCGCAGGCCGTGATCGGCATGCAAGAGAATTCAGCGGCGCCATTGGATGTCCGCTACTTCTACGACTACAGCTATCGCAATATCTGGTCCATGTCCGTGCCGGCGGACAGCAACATCAGATCGATCGCGGACCTCCGAGGAAAGAAGATTGGTATCCCTTCATTGGGAAGTGGAGGCGTCACTTACGGCAAAGCTTATGTGCGTTCAGCGGGGCTGGACCCGGACAGGGACGTTACGTTCATTCCGATCGGGGTCGGCTCCCAAGCCGTGAGCGCCGTTCGGCAAAAGATCGTCGATGCGATCGCGTTCTGGGATGTTGCCAACGTCCGGTTCGGACTCAGCGGCCTCGCTCTCCGGAATCTCGATGTCGGTGAGAATCTGGATGCGCTGCCGGATCTGTCGCTTTTGGCGAAGAACGACGTCATCAAGAACAATCCGCAAATGCTGATCGGATTTGCGCGAGCGGTATCAAAGGCGATCGATTTCACCAACGCCAATCCGGTGGCGGCCGTCATGATCACCTGGAAAGTCTATCCGGAGAGCCGTCCTGGGGAATTGGGTGCGCAGCAGGCCCTCGCTCAAGGTCTGAAGATCCTCGAGGTACGAAGTCCCGGGTGGAGAAGTGCCAAGACCAACGGAAAGAACGGTCTCTTCGTTGAAGAAGATTGGAAAAACTTGAGCAGCTTTCTGCTGGCAGGGGGGCAGATAGCCCGCCCCGTTCCGACTTCGCGAATGTACACTAATGACCTGATCGACGAGATCAACAACTACGATCGTGATGCCGTCATCAGGCAAGCGAAAGAGTTTGACCTCGGATCGGTTCGTTAACTGGGCGATCACCGCGCTTGACGTAATGGCGGCTGGCGCGGTCGAGTGGATTGGGGTGCGCGGAGATATGGCATGCGAGCCGTCCGATGACCGTGCATGCGTTTGTCGATCTGCGCATCGACATCATCCGCCTGCGGAAGATGGTCGAGTTCACCGGTGTGTTCGGCCGTTTCGCGATGGCGGCGCTGGCTAAATATCTCTAACGTCCGCTCGGCATGTTCACGAGTGCGGTCGGGCCTCAACCAGCCATCTTTGGGGGCTTCCCCAACATGGGCAAGTTCGAGCGGCGGCACGCCGCACGCGACAAGGATTCGGACCGGCCGGCCTAGAGCCTCCGAGCATCTTATCCTCGCCCAGGAAAGCCGTTTGATCTGGAGGATCGAGCAGCCGTCGCTTTCTGCTGCCACCTGAGGCTCAACTGTTTGCAAGCAAGACGCAGGCATTCGCAGTAGCTCAAATGGTGGGTTTTGGCGTTGGAGGATCAAAAACGCCTTATCTTCCAACGCGGATTGACTGACACTCTCTCCGCCGAGAACAAAAAACGCCTCGGACGTGGGGGACTTGAGGCCATCATCCAGGCTCCACTAGCAATCCAAGTCACGTGAACTGCATCTTCTATCTACGGAGTGGCAGCACCGACCCGAAACTGCCCCCGTTTCCTTCGAGCTTCCTCTCTCGCTTGGCGATCTTTTCGACCGCGTCCGCGAGATAATCGGGGTGATGATGACCGTAGGTATTGAGCAAGACGTCAAGCGACATGCCGAGGTAGCCCGCCGCCTGCCAGGGATCGGCGCCGCGCTGCATCAGCCAGGTCGCTGCCGTATGCCGGAGCGTATGGGGCGAAATACCCGCGCCAAAGCCGGCCAGTCGCACCGCGGTCTTGAACGCCGTCTTCACCGAGGTAACGGGCTTTCCATTGAACTCCACGAAGTGCTTTGCGTGATGATCGATCCGGTGCCACCGTCTGAGGTGCGCAAGCAGGCGAGGCGGGATCGGCACCGGCGGTTGCCGCTTGTTGGTCTTTGCGTCGCCCTGGCGGCGCCGGTAGTAAATGCCGCGCTCCAGATCGACGAACGCGCGGCCGACTGCCGGAATAGGTGAGGCCGCTGCGATCGCTCCGGCGCGGGAGCCGCTGTAAACGCCAATCAGGATGAACCGGGCGAGGTGACGCAAAGGCCGTTTTCCTGTCGCGACCTTTTGGCCCTTCAATGACCCCCGGGACATTCTCTGCATCTCGCGGTACCGCCAGCACGTCCAGATCAGCTTCGCGGCATGGGATCTCGTGAGCCACCGATCGCGGGGTTCGCCCTTTGCCGGCAACGTGATCTTGACGATACCCCGATGGTAGCCCTCCGCAGCGTGATGATTGATGGCGGCGCGCAGGTCTTCGAGATCGCGCCGTGAGCCTCCTTTGTTGCCGCGCTCCCTTGCGAATTGACGGCACTGCTCGCCGTCGACGTCAGCAAGCATTTTCGCGCCCCACCAGTCGTTCAGCCGACCAATCCGCTTCTTGAACTTGCGTATGCCGGGAATTGCCTCTTCTTGATCTTCGGCGATCTTGAATCGGTCGCGGAGCTTGGCGAGCTCGGCATCGAGATAGATCGAGAGCACATCGCCGATCGGGATCGATTCAATGTCCTGGGCCTTGCGCTTGGGGGTGTACTTCGATGCGATGTAATCCTTCAGCGTTTGCTCGGCGGCCGTAATTTCATCTGCAGCGCAGCCTGTGCCGATATCCCGGCCGTTGTCCCGGATGATCCAGGTTGCTCTATGGGTGACGTTGCCGGCCTTGTCTCGTCGGGCGGCTTTGAGCTGGAGCCGGGCCCCCTTGCTTCGACGCGGCATAATTCCCTCATTCGCTCAATATGAAAAAGTGTCGTGTAGTCCTTGCCGGCGATGCGCTCGATGATGAGTCGCCCGCGAGCGTTCTCTCGGCGCAATCCGGAAGCGGTCATCGAACCATCCGGGAATGCCACGGCCGCGGCCACAGAAAGCCGGAGAGGGTCGTGCTGGCCAATGGTCTCCCGGCGATTTGAGACGTCAGCCATGTTAGCGAAATCGCAATCTGCGAAGCACTAACGGTGATCGAGTTTCACGCGAACGCCATTGTTCTTTTTCTGGTCCCCTGAAGCGTGTGCTTGGCCTGAATTGCCGGACGAGGATCGGAGGCGCTGGTGCTCGCCCGCAATGATCGGGAGTACCGCGCCGCTCAGCGCAATCGCCAGGAGGCGTTCTTCCACGCGAGCTAGACGTCTCGAGGTCATCTGTGCCCATCGACACATACAATCGGCTCGTGGACGGCAGCTCAATTGCGACAAGCGGCAGTTTGGGCAGGCTAGCGCGGCTGCGAAGAAGGCTCGGGACAGGCGCGCCAACATTGTCCTAGATGCGGATGTCGATCACTTTTTCGATATGCTCCATCCGCTTTTGGGGCCAACTTAGCTTTGACTGGGTGATGCGTGCTCCTTCTAATTCACGCGCGCGAAGTCGGCTCGCTTAAGTGAGGCGATTGGCTCCCTCGCTGATCCGCTGGCTAAATACCGACAGTCTCACGACTCAATGACATTCGTCGGCTGCTCGATATGCCTCGCGCGATTCTACCAGGCCGGGCGTCTCGCCGATACTGGCAGATCTGACAGGTTGTGCATTGGCCTGACGCGCCGCCTGAGACGCTTGGTTCAGCGTCTTCGATGCGTTCAGTGTCCATCTTTGGCTCCTTCCGCGGACGACTTCCCTGCTTATGGACGTGACGACCTATGGGAAGCGCCCCGCCACCCGAAACCCTCGCCAGCTCCTTTTTTCCCCGCCGGCAGACCGGCTCCTCGCGGCCGCTTCGCTGCAAAAAGGCCGCTCTCTCGGGTGCGCCGCTGCGCTTCGCCCCGATGGGTTCAATGGCACTTCGCTCCCCATGACGGTCTCGCCATCGCGAGGGATCGGCCCTGCGAGAGCGAAGGAGACAGACCATGACTGCAATCGGATTCGTCACCCGCACGGACAACGGCGGCTACAGGGGTGAGCTCAAGACCTTGTCCATCCGCGCCCACATCGACATCGTTCCCAATAGCGGCAAGTCGACTGAGGCTCAGCCAGATTTCCGCATCATCGCGCACGGAGCCGAGATCGGGGCCGGCTGGATCCGGCGCATGGACCAACTAGCCTCCGGTCCATGCAGCATGGCGCCCGCCGATGCGGCTTATCCCGGCCTTGTCACGCGAAAATGCCGGAAACCAGTGCAATTCCGTCTTCTTCAGCACAAAATGCCGGGCGGCATACCAGATAGTTCTGTCGCTGAGATCGTTCGTTGGGCTGTCTTCGATCGAGATCCGCGTTCGGCGTTTGCGAAGGATCCACATCCTTCGCTTCCTCCCTGGACTTGGCCCGGCTCGTGCCGGGCCATTTTTTTGCTCGGCGGCTGAAGCGTTTGCGGGATCAGCTTGTCAGCCGGCTCAGCGCTGTGGGGCTCAGCGGCGTATGATTTTCTTGAGGATCTCTGTCAGAGTCCGAAATTCTTCTCGGGTCAATGGGGCAAATGTCTCGCCGGAAATCTCGCCAATGGTCTCGATCGCAGCGTCCGCCGTCCGCCTCCCTTTGTCCGTTAATTCGATCTGCCGTCGTCGTGGATCCAAAGGATCCTTGGAGCTCTTGATTAGCCCGCGCGATTTGAGGCGATTGATGACGCCAGTGATCGTTGCTGAATCATAGTGGATCAGTCGTCCCAGGTGATTTTGAGAACATGATCCGACTTCCCTCAGTTTTGCCAGCGTCGAGAATTGGGGCGGGGTCAGTTCTTCGATCATTTTCGCGACAAAGATCGATGTGTGGGTACGGAGCGCTACGCGCAACAGGAATCCTGGTGCATCGTCCAACCTGTAAGACTGTGCGGCCTCTTTCGGCTTCTCCGTCGGAGCCGTCTTGGTTTTCGGTTGCACGATTTTCGTCCTCTTGCGGCACTTGGCCGTGGCTCGGCTTGAACAAAGCTGGATGGCTCGGCCTCGGAAGTCCCGAGTTGATCATTTGTGTACATTCGTTGCCCCCAAGAATCCATGCCGTCTGACCGCGAGCCCTATCAACTCGGTGGGCCGGAACGTGTGTGTCATCACTTGTGTGCAAGTGTAGCACTTGCATACAAGTGATAAATGCGATAGGGATTGAGGATTGCCCCCTGGGAGGAGCCGCGCAGGCTTCCTGGCCATCGGCGGCGACCTCGCACCCCGGATCCGAGCATGTCGGTGACTGACAGCATGAGCGCCGTACGACCCGACCTCATCGAGAAGGTTACGGGGCGGGCAGAATACGTTACCGACCTCGTGATCCCCGGGATGCTGCACGGCTTTGTGGTTCGTTCGCCGGCTACTCACGCGCGCATCTCGTCGATTGACGCGAGCGTCGCCAGGTCCGTACCCGGCGTCGTCGACGTGCTCATCGGAGCAGATGTCGCCTCGTTCGGTTGCTGGGGTGTCGTGCTCAAGGACCGGCCGATCATGGCAATCGACCGAGTCCGGTATGTGGGCGAGCCGGTCGCCGTGGTGATCGCTGAGACCATCGAGATCGCCGAAGCCGCCGCGGAGCTTGTCGACATCGCGTACGATGAACTCCCTCATGCAACGACCATCCGTGAAGCGATGATGGCGGATGCGCCGCTCATCCATGAGCATCACGAAAACCTCGAAGACTTCTACTTCAAGGGCGGCGCCAGGCCGACACCGAACAGCAACATTTTTCACACTTACAGGAACAACGTCGGAGATGTCGACGCTGCGGAGGCGGTCGCGGCGTACGTTCACGAAGACCGCTTCACTTTTCCGGCGATCTCGCATTTCGCGATGGAGCCGCATGCGGTCATCGCCGACTTCCAGGGAGACTCCCTGACGGTCTGGGCAGGTGCGCAGACGCCGACCGCCGTTCAGAAGGTGCTGTCCAGGCTGTTTGGCCTGGTGCTGGCCAAGGTCCGCGTGATCGTGCCGTTCGTTGGCGGAGGATTCGGCGGTAAGGCCTCCGTCAAGATCGAGCCGTTGGTCGCTGCCGCGTCCTGGAAGGTGCGGCGCCCGGTTCGTGTCGCTCAATCCATGGCCGAATCGATGCTGACCTGTCGAAGGCTTGGCGCAGACATCACGATTCGAACCGCGGTCGACGCCAACGGACGGATCCTCGCGAAGAGCGCCAGGCTTCTGCTCGACGGCGGCGCGTATTCAGATACGGGCTCGGCGGTCGCCACGAAATCGGCAAATCGCATCATGGGGCCATATGTGGCGCCGAATCTGAGCCTCGAGGCATGTGCGGTCTACACGAACACCGTCCCGGGCGCGGCATTCCGCTCAATCGGCGGCCCGCAAGCCGTATGGGCCAAGGAATCGCACATGGACAATGTGGCTGCGGCAATCGGCATGGATCCGACAGAGTTCCGCTTGCTCAACTTGGTCCCGCGCGGCGAGCGCATCCGCCCCGATCTGCGCGCGCTCGACATGGACATGAGCGAGCTGATTGGCCGGGTGGCGCAATCGTTCGCATCGGAGACGAAGGCGTCCAATCGTCAGGCACGCGGATTGGCCGTTGCCGCAACCGATCCGGCGAACACGCCGATCAGCAATGCGATCGTGCGTCTCAAGATCGATGGGTCGATTCTCGTTTCAGTCGCGAGCATCGAGGTTGGTCAGGGTGCGCACGCGACGATGGCCCAAATCGCCGCGCAAACCTTGAAGCAGCCGGTTTCTGCGGTCACCGTCCTGCGCTCCGATACGGCGGTCGCCCCATATGATTGGGGTACCGGCGCGAGCCGCTCGACCGTCGTCGTTGGCCTCTCCGTCGAGAGCGCCGCTCTCGACGCGGCCGATCAGATTCTCGAAATGGTTGCCGAAGTCTGGGAGCTTCCCCGCGACGGCCTGTCACTCGTCGAAGGAGGCGTCTCGACCGGTTCGGAAGTTCTCACTTTCCATCAGATATTTCATCGCAGCCTGGGTGTCGATTCGGGAGAAGTCGTCGGCCGCGGCGCCATAACGCCGCGTTCAAAGAAGGGCTCCCTGGCCGAGTCACCTTTGTTCTGGGAGACATCCGCGGGTCTCGCAGAGATCGTCGTCGATGAAGAAACCGGCGAGATCCATGTTCCTCGGTACGCCAGCGCCGCCGACGTCGGTCGTGTGATCAATCGCGTCGCTGCGGAAGGTCAGGATGAGGGCGCCGCTGTCATGGGGCTCGGTCACGCGCTCTACGAGGCCCTCGAGTTCGAGGACGGGCAACCCGTCAACGCGACGCCGATCGATTATTCGATACCGCGGATCTCCGACGTGCCTCCCTCGTTCGACACGATACTTGTCGAAAACGGCGACGGCCCGGGGCCTGGCGGCGCCAAAGGAATGGGCGAGGGAGCAATCCTTCCAGTCGCACCGGCGATCGCCAACGCGCTGTTCTCCACCTACGGCATCCGAATCACCGATCTACCAATGACACCCGAAAAAGTGTGGCGCGCGCTACAGAAGAGGAGCTGAATTCATGGAATTCAACATGTCGATGGCGGTGCCAGCGACGCCGGCGCAGCTTTGGAGCACGCTGCTCGACGTTCCGCGCATATCAAGTTGCATCCCCGGGTGCGAAAGCGTCGAGGAAATCCAGCGGCTTGCAACCTACAAGGCGACCGTCAAGCAGAAGATCGGTCCATTCAAGCTCGAAGTGCCGGCTGACATCATCGTTGAATCGATCACCGAGCCGTCTCACGTGCGCACCCGCGCTACAGGCCGCGACAAGATCACAGGAACGCGGCTGGCGGTTGTCCTCGACGTGACCGTCACGCAGGAAGGGTCTGGTTCCACATTTGCCGTGGACGCGAAAGTCGACGTGCAGGGCCGGCTTGCGACCATGGGGTTCGGCATCATCAAACGCCGGGTCGATCAGAACTTCGAAGAGTTCGAGAAGCGGCTCAAAGAAATGCTGGGCGCGGCCTGATCATGCTGCCGTCACCCTTCCAATTCGAGCGGCCTTCGACGATCGCCGACGCCGTGCGTGCCGTCGGAGATTCTGGCGACGGCATGTTCTACGCCGGCGGGACCGAGTTGCTGCTCGCGATGAAAATGCGCGTCATCCGTGCGGACCGCCTCATCGACATCAAGGGCATCCCTGGGCTCGATTGCATCGCCGTCAACGACATGAACGAGATCGAGATCGGCGCGCGCTGCACGCACAAGAAGATCGCCGGCGATTCCGTCATCCGCGAGCACGTGCCGGCCCTGTCGTCGCTCTGCGCCGAGGTGGCGAACATCAGGGTCCGCAACGTCGGGACAATCGGCGGCAACCTGTGCTTCGGAGAGCCTCACGCCGATCCGCCGACGATGCTCGCGGCCCTGAACGCACGACTGGTGCTCGAGGGATCCAAGGGCGCGCGTGAAATTCACGCCGATGATTTCATCCGAAGCGAAATGGAAACTGTGCGCGAGCCTGACGAGCTGCTGAGAGTCATCGTGTTCCCGCGGCCGGCGGGACCGGTAACCTATCGCCGGTTCAAGCATGGTGAGAGGCCCTCAGTGAACGTCGCGATGGCCTGGTCACTGAACGCCGGCGGGAGCACGATCAGGAGCGCCCGTGTACGGGTCGGCGCGCTTGGTTCGCGGCCACAGCCTCTGACGGCCGTCGAAGATGCCCTCCGAAACGTAGCGGTAGCAGAGGCCCGTCGGGCGATTGAGACAGCTCTTCCCGCGGCGCTGGATCAGCTTGAAGTCAACGCGGATCGGCATGGCGGGGCCGATTACAAGCGTCACCTTGCAGGCGTGCTTCTTCTGCGTAACGCCGCTGAGGCGATCATCGCCGGCGGGAGCTGGCTGAAATGATACAGGTATTGGCCATCTCGTTCTCGTTGAACGGCAAGACGATCGCCGTCGACATCCCGGCCCATGTGCTCTTGATCGATCTCATCCGAGATCGTTTGGGCCTGAAGGGAACGAAACGTTCCTGCGACATGGAAGTATGCGGCGCTTGCACGGTCCTTCTCGACGGTGAGCCGGTCTCGAGCTGCACAACGCTCGCCGTCGATGTGGATCGGCGCGAGGTTACCACAATCGAGGGTGTGACGCCGCCAGACGGACTATCCCGGATCCAGGAGGCGTTCGTGCTTCATGGCGGTCTGCAGTGCGGCTTCTGCACGCCCGGGTTCATCATGGCGGTCACGGCGCTCTTGAAGACCACGCCACACCCGACAGACGCGGAAATCCGGCACTACCTGCACGGCAATCTTTGCCGCTGCACCGGTTACACCAAGATCTTCGAAGCCGTGAAGAGCCTCGCGATCCAGCAGGTCTCGCAGGATGCCGCTTGAATCCGCGCGAGACAGCGCAGCTACCTTCTGGAGATATCATGAGTATTGATCAGGTCAAAAGAACGAGTGTCCTTATCGCAGGCGCTGGCATCGGTGGTCTGGCGATGGCGCTATCGCTGCTTCGACGCGGCATCGATTGCGACATTTTCGAGCAGGCGTCCGAGTTGCGCGAGGTAGGCGCCGGCCTTTGGGTCTCCATGAACGGTGTGCGTGTTCTTCGCGACCTCGGCCTCACCGAGCAAGTCGAACAGAACTGCATCGCGGCAGAGCGACGTTCTATCCGGCTCTGGAACACGGGTGAAACGTGGTCGCTCTATAATCGGAGCTCCGACGCGGCCCGGAACCAACCCTATCTTCTGCTGCGCGCGCACCTGCTTAAGATCCTTGTCGACGGTGTGCGGCGATTGAAGGCGGACGCCATCCATCTGAACGCCCATGTTGTCGGGTTCAGCCAGAACGACGAGGGAGTTCGGGCGCGGTTCGCAGATGGCCGTGAGATCGAAGGTCGCGCCTTGATCGGCGCCGACGGCTCCCATTCGAAGGTTCGTACCGGGCTGATCGGCCAGATCGAGAGCCAGTACACCAATGCAATCGCCTGGCGTGGTCTTGTGCCGGTCGACCGCCTCGAGCCGCATCAGCGCGAGCCCGTGGTGTCTACCTGGATCGGGCCGGCCGCGCATGTCACGGCATATCCGGTCCGTTGGCAGAACACGGAATTGATGACGTTCTCGGGTCAGGTCGATCGCAACGACTGGCTCCTGGAATCGTGGTCGGAGAAGGGCTCTGTCGAGGAGTGCCTGAAGGACTTCCTAGGCTGGCATCCCGACATCATCGCGCTCGTCAGCAACGTCGATAGCCTTCACAAGTGGGGCCTGTTCGTGCGGCCTACGCTGGCTGGTTGGTCGCAAGGACGGGTCACGCTTCTTGGAGATGCCTGCCATTCGATGCTGCCGTATCTCGGTCAGGGAGTGAACATGGCGTTGGAGGACGCGTCCGTACTCGCCCGCTGCTTCGAGCAGCAGCCCGACGATCTCGCGAGAGCTTTCCAGACATACCAGAGCCTGCGACTTGATCGCACAACCAGGGTCGTGAAGTCCGCTGCCGGGATGCTGCCGATCTTCCATAACTCGGCGCTGTGCAAGGCCGAAACGGCGGGAGACTACATCAGGACCCAGTGGGCGCCGGAAGCCACGGCTGCTCGTTACGACTGGATCTACCAGTACGACGCGACCGCCGTTCCTCTTCATTGACATCTCTCCTCCACGAGCACCGGTGCACAACGATGATCGGCAAAGAGCAGCCCTGGGACGACGTAATACCGCTCGAAGAGCGCGAGACCTATGCCATCGCAGGGCTGGGTGGCGCGGCTGGATTCGGCAAGCGGCCCGCACTCCTGGTGATTGACGTGCAATACCGCTCGGTCGGTGACCGCCCGATGCCGATCCGCGAAGCGATCAAGCAATATCCAACCAGCTGCGGCGAGGCTGGTTGGCAGGCCATAACGCAGATTTCCGAACTGATGCGGTTGTTTCGCGGGAGACGATGGCCGGTGATATTTCCGCATGTCGCCTGCAAGGTCAGCCATGACCAGGGGGCATTCGCGGCAAAAATTCCGGGCATCATGCAAATTCCGCCTGAGGGCTACGACTTTGTTCGTGAGGTGGCTCCCGAGCCGGGGGAACTGCTGCTGCCAAAGACGCAGGCAAGCGCATTCTTCGGCACCCCGCTGACGACGTATCTCGTCGGGGCCGGGATCGATTCGCTGGTGGTGACCGGTTGCACGACCAGCGGCTGCGTCCGGGCGTCGGTAGTCGATGCGTGCGCGCTGAATTTCAAATCGATCGTGCCGAGCGACGCCGTCTACGATCGTTCGCCGACTTCGCACGCGGTCAACCTGTTCGATATTGCCAGCAAGTACGCAGATGTGATGCCGACCCGGGCAGCCATCGAGCGGCTCCGCGCGCTGGCGGATGATCGTAACAGGGATCGGCCGACATGAGTGTCGCCCCGGTATCCGGTCTGCTTTACGGCGCTCATGTGCGTGCGAACGGCATCCGCCAACATTACCTGCGGTTCGGCGGAGCCGGGCCCGCCATCGTCATCGTCCCGGGCATCTCGACGACTGCGGCACAATGGGAGTTCATCGCGGAACGCTTGTGCGTCGGATACGACGTATATGTGCTCGATGTCCGGGGGCGCGGCCTTTCCGAAAGCGGACCGCATCTCAATTATTCGCTGGATGCCTGCGCCTCCGATTTGGTTTCGTTCGCCGAGGCGCTGGAAATAGGCGCATATACCTTGCTCGGCCACTCCATGGGAGCCCGCATCGGCATTCGTGCCGCACGCTGGCGGCCATCGCCCATAAGACAGTTGATCCTGGTCGATCCACCGGTCTCCGGTCCCGGGCGTCGCGCCTACCCAAGTCCGATCGGACCTCTTCTCAAGCTGCTTCACAGCGCAAGCCTTGGGGAGGCAGAGGCGGCGCTGCGAAGTCCGTCCGCGCCGCGCTGGCCCGAAAGGCACATTCGGGCCAGGGCCGAGTGGATGCACACCTGCGATGAACGCGCCCTGGTCGAAAGCCACAAGGGCTTTCATCACGATGACATTCACAATGACCTCGCCAACCTCAGCGTCCGCACTTCGCTGCTCGTTGCCGGGAAGGGCGATGTCATACGTCCCGAAGATGAAAGAGAGATTCAAAGACTGCTGCCGTCCATCGTGATCAAGCGACTGGAGAGCGCAGGTCACCAAATGCACATCGACGACACGGAAGGCTTCCTTTCGATCGTCAATGACGTTCTCGGCTGACCGCTCAAGGCCGGTCGGAGGGTTGCGGATACATGCTTGGCAAAGAGGAGATGACCAGATGACCCGGCAACGCATCGATGTTGAAATGCTCGACCTCTTCAAGGCCGAGCTTGCACTTTGCAAAGTGAGGGAAGGCGAGGTCGTAGCTGTCCTGAGCGGCGGCGAGGATCAGTCGGAATATGCCCAGACATTCATGTTGGCTGCCCAGGGTCTCGGTGCGACAACCTTCCACCTCAATGTTCCCAAATACGGCCAGAGCAAGGTTGCGGGCCTGCAGGGTAGACACGCGCTGACAGGCAACCAGCCGGCGATCGACACGCTCAAGCGCGTGGATATGGTGATTGATCTTCTGGGTCTGCTGTTCTCGCGCGAGCAACTCGAAATTCAGGAAGCGGGCACGCGCATTCTGCGCGTAATGGAGCCGTTCCATATTCTCAAAAAGATGTTCCCGACCGAGGATCTCCGCCGGCGAACGGAACTCTCACGAACGCTCCTGCAGTCAGCCAGAACCATGCGCATCACGTCGCCGGGCGGAACAGATGTGACCTACGGATTAAAGCAGTATCCGGTCATTTCCGAGTACGGATACACCGATGAACCGGGCCGCTGGGATCATTTCCCGTCAGGCTTCGCTTTCACCCAAGCCACGGATGGTGACGTCAACGGAACTGTCGTTCTGATGCCAGGCGACATTCTCTGCGCGTTCAAGCGCTATATTCAGTCTCCGGTCACGCTGACCATCAAGGACGGCTTCATTGTCGACCTCGAGGGCGAGGGGACCGACGCAACGCTCATCAAGAACTATATCGACAGTTTCGGCGATCGGCGCGGATGGGCAATCTCGCATATCGGGTGGGGATCAAATGAGCGCGCCGACTGGCACCACATAGCTGCATCTCAGCAGCTCGCGTCGGAGCATATCATGAACGCCCTTTCCTTTTATGGAAACGTTCTGTTCTCGACGGGACCGAATACCGAGCTTGGCGGCACGAACGACACGCCGTGTCATCTCGACATCCCGCTCCGCGGCTGCAGCCTCTGGCTCGACGATGTTCATATCCTCGACAAGGGTGAGTTTGCCTATTCCGAGTTGAGGGCACCCGGCCGCTAGGCCTCGCCCTCCTGATCAAGACCTGGAGCCGCATCCGCGGTTCCCAATAACGCGGAAAGCGTTTCGGCAACGACCATCCACTGTCCAGCTCTTTCAATGGGAAACGCATTGCATGTCCAAAACCCTCTCAGGCGCGGAAGATTACACGGCCAGGCAACGGTATTCGATCATGATCTCGGCGATGCTGGGATACATTCTCGACTTCTATGATGTCCTGATCTTTCCGTTTCTCCTGCCCGCGATCCAGCGGTCGATGTCGCTATCGTTGACAGAGATCGGCTCTCTGCAGGCCCTGACACTATTCGGATCGGCGATCGGCGGGGCTCTGTTCGGCGTCATCGGTGATCGCCTTGGCCGGAAGACCTCGCTTCAGCTCACCATCGCGCTGTTCTCGGTCGCGGCGATCATTTCCGCGTTCGCATGGAATTACTGGTCGCTTGCGGTGCTGCGCTTCATCACCGGCATCGGTCTTGGCGGCGAGTATGGCGTTGGCATGGTGCTTTTCAACGAGGCCTGGAAAAAGGGCAGCCGAGGCTTGGGTGCAGCTGCGCTTCAGGGCTGCGCCGTGATCGCATCGTCCACGGCTTCGATCGTCGGAATCTGGCTTATCGCGACGTTCAGCGACGAGTGGAGCTGGCGCATCGGCCTGCTGAGCGGCGGAGTGCCGATCCTGCTGATCATCTTCATTCGCTTCTTCATGCCTGAGTCGAAGATCTGGCTGGAGTACGAGGCGCAACGCAAGGCCGGTCCGGTTGTGGCCGCGGCCCGCACTCTTCCCCTTGCAGACTTGTTCCGCAATGGTCTGGCGCGGCAGACCGTCACTGCCTTCGTGTGGCTGATGAGCTACATGCTGTGCTACTACAGCGTAGTCTCCTTCATTCCGACGCTGTTGCTCCGGGACATGGACACGCCGGGCGACGTCGTTCGCACCACGGCCGTTCTTCTTTCCGTGGTCAGCGGCATCTGCTACCTCGCCAACGGCTTTTTCAACGACAGGGCTGGCCGACGGTTCGGTGCTCTCGTGCCGGCCTTGTTTTGGGTCGGATCCCTGGTTGGCATGGCGGTGTGGGGAAGTCAGCTCTACGCCGGCTCGAAGACCGAGTGGCCGATGTTCTGGCTCTATATCGGTTTCGGTATTGGCAACGTTGCGCTCGGCGTGACGGGCGTCTGGATCTCGGAGCTCTATCCGGTCAACCTGCGCGCAACGGCGGTGTCCACATTCTATATGGGCGGCCGCGGCCTTGGCAGCATCGCGCCAGTGATCGTACCCCTGGCGGCTGCTCATTTCGGCGGAAGCCTGCTGAACGGCATGGTCGCCGTAGCCCTTCCTGCCGCAGCTACTTTCATTCTGGCTTCTCTTCTGCTTCCCGAAACGCTCGGTCGCGATCTGTCCGCGAAGGGCTTCAAGGCCGACGCGGAATCGGAGCCTGCGATGAAGGCTGCGCCGGTCTCGAGCGTATGATGCACCCGTGAAATGACGCGCAGCCGGCGAGATGAGAGCTTGTCGCGCTCATCTCGTCGGCTCGGCGCGGAAGATGCAATCCGTGACTGGGCCGTCGATACGGACAAATGACGTCTGATCGAGACACGCACACCAGCGAATCAAATGTTGGCCGGCACCGTCTTCTTCATGCCTGCCGGTGCGCCGGTGGCAGGTGTTGTCGACCGGCCGATGCGCAGCGTCCTTGCAGACCTTGTTGCGGCCATGCAATAGAACCGCGTCGGCAATCTGGGTTTCCACAGCGTGGTGATAAGGACGTATCGTCCGGAATTGACGACGTCCGACGTGTCAGCCGCGACCTTCAGATCGGCAGGTCAAGTTGCGGCGCCGCATCGTCGCCTTGTAAGGACGAAAGCGAAACCCCCAACAGCCGGACTGACCTGGAAAAGGGTATCTTGTTCTGAAGCAGCGCGATCGACAGTCGTTCGAGTTCCGCGCGGCTCGAAACCGCGGCAGGTACCGACCTGCTGCGCGTAATGATTTCGATGTCGTTGAACTTTACCTTGAGGGTCACCGTTCGGCCACGCGCTGCCTTGTCTTCGCAGTGCCGCCAGACCTTTTCGATCAGTGGCTGCAGTTCGGCGGCCAACGTTTGGAATTCGGTCAAATCGCTGGAGAAAGTAGTCTCTGCGCCGACCGACTTCCGAATTCGATCCGCGCGGACCTCACAATTATCGACGCCCCTCGAGATCCAATAGTAGTACGCACCGGCCTTGCCGAAATTGGCCTGCATGAATTCGAGCGACTGACCCGATCACACCTTAGTCGCGGCTGTTACCGACGTTGCCTTCTTGCTGGATTTGTTCGGCACATGGCAAGACGAGTGGGACGACAAGACGGCTGGTGGCTTTGTCGGCTTTACCACCATGACCGTGCGCGCGAATGGAAAGATAACGCGCTCGAGATATCCGTCGGTGTCGACCTTGTAGCCCTTGATGATGTCGTCGGAATCAACTTCTTCGCCGGTGTCGGCGTCGACCTTCAGATATTTGATCTGGTGGCCGGTCTTCTTGTTGATCTGGTTGAAGCTGATCTTGTCGGATTCAGAGGTCGCCGGGAACAGTGCAATGGGACACGTCACCAGCGATAACCGCAAAAAGCCCTTCCAATTGGCGCGCGGCGCCATACTCAAACAAACTCCACTACACTGAATGGTATCAATATAGGACGCCGGTCAGCGAAGTGGAGTCTGCGCTAGCAGTCGGGGCAGGCATCTCCGATGCTGCGCAGGACCTCCTGACACTCTTCCGGCGTGGCGCCCGGGAAGGGCCGGTTCCACGCCGCCTCGCGAGCCCGGTTCCGCGCATCGAGGTCGGTGCGATCGAGGGCATGACCGTGGTGCTCGCACTCCCTGACGGCTGGTGCTCGATCAGCATGCCGAGCGCCCAGCCTTCGAGGCTCCGATAGGCTGGACGGGCGGCTTGCTGCGGCGGGCGATGTTGCGCATTGGGCTTCATGGTGTGGTCTCGAATCAACCGACACCGCCAGTTATAGCACCTGCGTCAACGGGCCCTTCCTCGTGCCAAAACTTATGCCCGCTATGTAGGTTAGGAACCGAAGTCATTGAGTCGTTGTTCCCGATCTGCCGCAACGAAACTGCGGCGCGATTGGGAGGCCTGAAATGGCAAAGAAAGCGAAGAAGCAGAGCGCGCGCGGTCGCAAGCAGGACCGTACGCGCGTCGCTGGCGGGCAGCAGTGCCCCGGCTCTTGCCCCCGAAGACCCGGGGCACACTCGCGATCAGCGCTCGGTTTGATCGGGTTCACGGCGTCGAGCCTTGGCATGAACGCAGCTCTCGCTGGGGCGCGCCGGCTAAACTCACACCGGCCGAATCCTCTTTTTTAGCTTTCGATTGATGAGCATCTCGGCACGTCGTCTTGCCAGCTCAGGCAGCCTGGTTCGAACGGTACTGCGTATTGTTTCTCCGTCCATCTCAATGGTGATTTCGAATTGATCATCGTATCGCCGTGTCACTTTGAACGTGACACCTCTATGAATGAAAGTGCTTGGCATGACCGCGATTTAGCAAGCTCGGTCCAGTGCCTGCACCGGGAAGCTACGGGAAATCGTCCCGCTGCAGGAATAGACCTATGCTAAAAAAGCGGAATTTTCTCCTGTCAGGATTCACACGCGTTATTTTCGGACCGGGCGTCGTTTGGGATGATCCGAACAACGGGCAGGTAATTTTCATTCCGTATTTTTTCGGCCCTAGTAACGACGATCGTTGCTACTCGGTGGACAGCGGTCGGCGATCCAGCTTGGCCCCAGCATGATCCGGATGCTGGGGCCACTTCTTCAGGGTGAAGTGAGGCGGCTTTGTCGCCCCCTCACTGTCGTCACCAATCGGTTCTTAGTTGATAACGATGCTTCAATCTGAACGCCGCGGCTTCCGCGGCGTGCTGGATTCGGTTGAGATCGGCGCCGTCCCTGACCGTCGCATGAAGACTCCAATCCGCGCTCGCTGGAATGACTTCCACATGGCACACATATTCACCGCCGGGAAAACTGCGAATCTCGCGCAGCGCGATCAACTCCAGGTCCTTCACCGATATTGGCGTTCTCATGCCGTCTAAGCCTTGCCGCCCACGTTGCCTTGAACGGTAACTGATCAGGCCGCTTGGGCTGGCCGAGCGAGATCAGCAAGCAGCCGTTCCAGGTTTCGCTTCTCTTCTTCGATCCTTTTCGCGAATGTCTCCCGCTCCTGTTCCGATTCGGCTGTGTCCAACAAAAACTGATAGTGACTAATTACCTTCTGGCTTCCACGTATCAGAAATTGCGTACTCATGGTGAGGCCCCTTCCGATCGACTGGCTGTGCCGCCGAGTGGTGGCCGTTCATGGACGAGAAGGGGAATCTGAGCCGCCAGACTTTCCATCGCCGACGATTCCTCGGACAGACGTCGTTCGATAAAGTTGCGCTCAAGGTCGCTCAGCTCTGTGCTGAGTAGCCATCGATACCGCTGGATGTTGTTGCGATGCGCCCGAAGCTGTTCGAGCTGGCGGTCGACGATCTCGCGCTTTTCATTTGTCGAGACCTGCCGGGCGCACCAGCGGGCTTCGATCCTGTCCACGATATGTTTCGGAAGGTTGAGGTCGTTCATGTCACCCTCCTAAGCGGCTAGCGGACGCGCGGTGGAGCGAAGACGACGGGGTTTACCTCCCGACGGATGATGAGGATCGCTGTCGAGACGGCATAGGGCGTCGAGAATAGCCTCCAGCCTGACCGGTGATCGTAGATCCCGTGGCGCCCGTAAGCCTGGACGGCACGGAACCGCGGCAGCGTCAGACGCCCATGACGCCAAGAGAGCGCGTTTTTCTTCCGTGGTCAGGGACAGATCCGCCAGGACATCTCGGGGATGACTAAACCGCGCCTCTTTGCGGTCAGATACATTCAGGGAAATGACATTCGCGGTCGTCGGCCGCATGTTTGCCTCCGTTCCAAGACGAGAATTGGATGATCGAAGCCGCGTGCGGCAGATCCGGACGCGGCTTCGCGGCTGTCAGGCTGCAGCGGACTCGAGCTGTTGCGGCCGGCTCGGCTGCGTCGCGTTGATTGCGATCCGCCGCGGCTTCATGGCTTCCGGAATTTCGCGCGCCAGCTCGATCTTGAGTAGACCGTTGTCAAACGCGGCGTCCTTCACCAGAACATGGTCGGCCAAGCTAAATTGCCGTCTGAATCGGCGGGTCGAGATGCCTTGATAGAGGTAATCCCGGTCCGCCTTTTCGACCTTGTTGCCTTCGATCGTCAGGACGTTCTGCTCAGCGGTAACGGAGATCTCGTCCGGGGAGAAGCCGGCGACCGCGAGCGCGATCTGGTAGCGGTCATCCGAAAGTCGCTCGATATTGTAGGGCGGGTAGTTGTCTTCGGTGGCTCGCTGGGCCGTTTCGGCCAAGTCGAAGAGGCGATCGAATCCAATTGTCGACCGGAACAAGGGAGAGAAGTCGTACGTGCGCATAGCCAAATCCTCCAAAGAGCAAGATGGGTATGAGAAGCACCGGACACGACCGGCGCCCGTTTGCCTGGACCCGATTGGCGTCCAGGGCGCCGGCCTCCTTAACGGTGACCTGCGCGAAAAAGGAATTAGAACGCGATTTGGCGGTGTCAAGAACGTCCAAGCAAAAAAATGCGCAGCGGATAATCGGCCTTTGCGCCTTTCAGGACAGCGCGTCCGTCGGTGCAGCGCTGGATGCGTCGGCCCTACTTAGGGCTGCGACGAACCGATGAATGTATCCGGCGGCAGGTTGTCTTTGAGCAACCGGATAGATTCAGCCGAAACCCGGAGGGCCGCATCAATGATGTGCCCGTCTAGCCGTTAATCGCTGTAAATGCGATTGATGACGCGCTGATCGGCCATGGCCGCGCTCCCTCGTTCAAACAGGCGGCAGAACTCTTGGTCTCTCAGCCACCGACGCCCACGGGCAGAGCCCTGGCCGGTGACGATGAGATAACTCCACGTCACGGGTTCCCTGCAGGAGCTAAAGCCAGAGCCCCAGCACTCCGGCTGGGGCGTCTGTGTTCACAGTAGCCAAGCAACGCTGGCGACGAGCGCAACAAATGACACCGCCGCTGCGCAGACAAAGGCAAGTTCAACGGCGTCGAGGTGTTGGTTAGCCTGCATGTTAGATGGGGACCCGTGGACCGGATGACATTAGCCATGCCGTCAAGTGCGCGGTGGCCTCTTCCTGCCGCGCCTTCCTCAACAATACCTCACGCTCTCGACCGGGGGGAAGTTTCTTCGCCCGCTCGCGTAGGTCTTGGGCTTCTCTGAAAAGACGTTCTTCAAGGGGAAAAATCTGTTTAACCCGGCGTCGTCGCTTCATGGCTCCTCTCTCCAACGCTGACGATCCTGCCCTAAAAACGGAATCAAGAAGCACATTGAAGCCAGAAAGTTCCAGGCTCGAGGGGCGCATAAGTCAGCGCGGAAGAACTTAGACACTTGTCAAGTTGAGGTAATCCGCGATGGCATCTCCAATGTCGATCGTTGTTCGTTACAATGACATCGCGCCTCATGGAGCGCTGGCAATCGGGACGGCTTCGGCGTCACGCCGCCTGGCCCCGGAAGATGCGCCGCTGCCGTCCTGGTTGCGAAATCGCAAGCCCACAGCACAACGCCGACCGCTTGAAATGCTTGCGGTCGGCGCTGGCTTAGCCCCAGGAAGGAATGCAAAATCCTGACAGATGTAAGTATGTGCGAGACGCTGCCACGTTTCGCGACTAACAATGGGTAATCCGAACGAGCAGAAATCGGATCTGGCAGCCAAGCAACCATTGCGTCGGTTAGCCCTTAAAGTGCGCTCATAACTCATCGCAAACGTCGATGGGCCGGTGGTCCGAACAACCGGCGCCCATGCTCGCCCGTTGATCTCGCCTAGGCGGATAGCAGCGTTTTGCGGCCAACATGCTGCGGGGATTAACGTGCGTTATTTCCGGCCCGTGCCAACTTCTGCAATCCGTGATGGTCGTTGGATTGATGCTGGAGAGGGTTTTGCCGTAAGCGCTTAGCCGGGACCCTTGCTTCAGGATTGGGAAGGCTGTGCGAAGAAGCCTCCGGCTTGGACGGAGGTTGGGATGGGATTGGACAGCAAAAAGGACGTCCATTTGGACGGCCCGTCGGGGTCGGTGAGCCGGCTGGAAGTTCTTGAAGGGCCGTCGGGGCGCCGCGTGCGTTCGGAAGCTGAGAGAGCCCGGATCGTCGCCGAGAGTCTGTTGCCCGGTGCCTAGGTGTCTGAGGTTGCGAGCAAGCACGGGGCGACGCGCTGGCAAATCTACGATTGGCGACGGCGGTTTCGACAGCGAGGCATGTTGTCGCCGTGCGAGGCGTCTCCACCGACTTTTGCGCCGCTGGTTGTGGAAAATGGAGGAGCGTCAGGTTCCGGCGATCAGGCTTGAGATCGCGATCGGTGATGTCGTGCTGCGGACGGATACGGCCATTGATGCCGAACAGCTATCCCGGGTGATCCGTGCGGTGCGAGCGTCACGATGATCGCGGCCGGAGCTGATCTGAAGATTTACGTTGCCACGCGGCCGATTGACTTCCGCTGTGGCCACGATGGGCTTGCGACGGTCAGGCGGCCTCAGTTGGTGGCCGCTTCCACCTTCATCAAACGATGTCCCGCGGACCCCGGGCTTTTGCGTAGGAACCACTCGGGGTTGAGCGGCTTGTCGTGTAAATTTCATCTGGAGGCACGCCATGAGCAAAAACAAGACCCTGCAGGACCTTTTCCACGACACCCTCAAGGATATCTATTTTGCCGAGAAGAAGATTCTGAGCGCGCTCCCCAAAATGGCCAAGGCTGCAAAAAGCGACGAACTGCGCGCCGCGTTCGAGAAGCACCAGGAGGAGACCGAAGCCCAGATTGAACGTCTCGAATCAGTTTTCACGACGATCAAGGCTCGGCCCCAGGGCAAGACCTGCGATGCCATCATGGGCATTCTCGATGAGGGAAAGGAAATCATGTCCGAGTATAAGGGCGCGGCTGCTCTCGATGCCGGTCTTCTCGCCGCGGCCCAGGCGGTCGAGCATTACGAGATCTCCCGTTACGGCACGCTTATCACATGGGCGGACGAGCTCGGCCTCGCCGATGCCGTCAAGCTTTTGAAGGAAACACTGGCGGAAGAGAAGAAGACGGATCAAACGCTGACCAGCCTCGCCAAGAGCGTCGTCAATGCCGAGGCCGAAGCGGCCTGATGCGGACTGGGGATTATTGAGATCGCGGCTTCAATAATCCCTACGACCTCATTACGGTGCTGGAGAGCCCGAAGGCCCGCAGTGCCTTGCGGGAGGAAGCGGCCATGGCGAAGAGTGCCAAGAAAACGAAGAAATCGAAAAAGCGCCGCTAATCGAAAAGCTCGAGCAGCGACGTCGAAAATGAAATGCGCCGCTGCTAGAAGGGCACCGCCAAGAGTGGACGCGGCGGCAAGGGCGGGAAAGTGAGGAGCCGAAAACAGGCCATCACCATCGGCCTCTCTAAGGCCCCAGGTCGTCGGCCTGTCCGACGCGCAAGTCGACCAGCTTCTAATTCGCGCAAATGCCCTGGTCTGATCGGGCCGCAGCACAAAAACTAAAATGACTAACTTGGGGAGAGAGGCTCGATTTACTCACCGCGTCGATGTGATTGACAGGTCTTGTTCGGAAGCGCGACACTTGCCCTAAGGGCGGTCGTGCGGTGGTTTGCAGTCATGAAGATGCTTACGGAATACTTGGATCGAGCTGTTGAGTTCGAGCGGTTAGCAGCCTCTGAAGAGAATGAAGCGTTCAGATCAGTGCTGTTGAGGCAGGCTGCTGCGTACAGACATTTGGCAGAGAAGCGCGCCGAGCAATATGGCTTGCCGAAGCCCAGTGCTCCTGAGGTGTTGCAACGCTTCCGCTCTTAAATGACTACGGGTGAAGCAGGAACAGCAGGCGCTGCCGCTCTTGTTCGAGTTGGCTCTGGTTGTTGCGCAGCGTCTCAAGCTCGCGCTGCATACCGGCCTTTTCGTGATTCTGTCGCTTCAGTTCAACAAGGCGTGCCTCGCATTCAGCCAGCTGACGCTCTCCCTCGACTACCTGACGTTCGATCTCCCGCAATTGATCTATGATACTTTCTCTAAACATCGCTTCACGCTGCCAAGTGATGCCCAGCAAGATATGCATCTAGCAAATTAGAAGTTCCTAGCTTCCGCTCCGCTACTCGGCACGACGGTCGGTGACCTTCTCGCTCTAGCGAACCCCTCGCTAAAGGCGCTTTCTTCCGAAATAAAGGATTATCACTATGACCAGCGCTGGTTTCTGCGAGCGCTATCGATTTGCATGGCATCTCCCGTGCCTCCGTTTGACCTGATCGTCTCGGCCGAGGTCACCAGCGAAGCCTGGTATTCGAAGCATCTGCGCTGGCCGACCTGGGTCGGCGAACAGTCCGGCGTGACGATCGACTGCGGCTGCGGGGAAGCACGCATGAGCTGGGTCGTCGCAATCGTCATGCGCCTGGCGGGCCTCGCCGGCGTGAACCTCTCGCCATTTGCCGCCGGCGCGCTGTTCGCCGGCAGCCTGGCTGTCGTCGCCGGCGGCGCTGCGATCGCCGGCGGCATGCATCTCTACAACGCCGGCTTTATAGCGCGGCCGATGCCAAGTGCGAGGCGGCCCATGTCGCCGAGCAGAATGCACAATTGCAGGCGCGACTCGCGGAAAGGGACCGCCAGCTCGTTTTCGCCAAAGCCCTGCAGCAGCGCGACGCCAAGCGTGCTGCGGCAGCCGAGGAGCAGCTCAGGACCAACCAGGGGGCAATCGATGCAACGCCGGCTAATTCTAACAAGTGCTTTACTTGCGACATGTCTCGCCGGGTGCGTGGCGTCCGGTAGCGTCGACAAGCTGCAGCCTCCGCCTCCGGACGCGCCGAACATTCCGCCGATGCCGGCGGACGTCGCGGCCTGCGAGCGCGCGCCGGTCGATACGCCGGATCGCGATCTCGACGCCGGCGAGATCGAGCGGCTCTGGAAAACCGACCGCGCGGCGCTGGCAAAGGTCAATGCCTGCCTGCGTCGCGCCGTCTGCCAATAACAGGACGTCCGCGAGGGCATCGGCCGCGTCGAGGCCGTCGCCTGCGACAGCTCGGCGCCGGCGGAAAAGCCGTCGCCTCGGTTCGGCCTGTTCAAGCGAAAAAAGGCGAAATGAGCGGCGACGAAACAGCCGGCGTAAATGCTGCCTTGCTTCAAATGGCCGCCAAGATCGGCGGGCTCGAGTCGACTGTCTCGACGCTGCTGCAGACCTGGCAGCGGATGGAAGAGAAGGCCTCGGAGGGCCGGAAGGATCTGCATCAAAAGGTTGAGGCGTTGCGGGCCGACGTCACGACGATGGGCGCGCAGATCTCGACGGTGACCAAAGACATCGCCGAGATGAAGCCGACCGTCCAGGCCGTCCAGAACGTTCGCGTCCAGGCGGCCGGCGTCAGGAACGTCAGCCGCTGGCTCTATTGGGCCGCGGTCGGTTTGACCGGCGGCGTCGTCTGGGTCGTGAACAACTTCGTCGACATTCACGTCAAGCACTGATGGTCACGTGCGATCGCTCCTCCTAATCGGGGTCTTGATCGAAACCTTTGGGGAGGCGAGGGATTTGCCCATCATCAGCCTTATTGCAGGCGGGACAGGGCGCGCCGGCGCCGCCGCAAGTGCACGCGTGCGGACCGGTCCAGGGCTGGTCCTGATGGTTCTCACAAACCCATCTTGTGTCGTCGCAAAAAATGCAGCAAGGCTTGCTCATAGATCTTCTCGCACGCCACGAAAGAATGGGTGCCGCACCTTGCCCTCGGCGGATTTTGCGCGGTACTCGATCTCGGCCAGCACCTTCGGCTCAACCCAGATCGCCTTGTGTGCGATGCGCTTGGTGTAGGGCTGCGTCTTGCGGATCAGCGGCGTCAGGCGTTTGCGGAGATCGGCGGCCGACGCCTTGTCAAAGCCGTGGTCGACCTTGCCGGCATAGATCAACTCGTCGCCCTTGCGTCGGCCGACATAGATGCCGTCCCAGTCATTGCCGTCGAGCGCAAAGCCCGCGATGGTCAGGGTCTCGCGCTGGGCGCAGGTTTTCTTGACCCAGTCCCGGCTGCGGGTACCGATCGGATAGACACTGTTTGCCACCTTCGACACCACGCCCTCGTACCCGAGCTTGCAGGCGTGGGTGAACATCTTGGGGCCGTCGACCTCGAAGCTCTCGCTGAACTGGATAGCGGTGCCGGCGATCAGCTTTTTGAGCACTGCCTTGCGCTCGACCAGCGGCAGCTTCCGGAGATCACGACCATTGAGGTACAACAGGTCGAAGGCCACCATCACGATCCTGGTCGACTTGCCCCGCAGCTCGTTCTGCAGCACGGAGAAGTCGGTCGTGCCGTCTGCCGAGGGAACGACGATCTCGCCGTCGATGACGGCTGACGATGCGGAAATGTGCCAGGCGTCGTCGGCAACCTTCTTGAAGCGTTTGGTCCAGTCGTTGCCGCGCCGGGTGTAGATCTTCACCTCGTCATGGGCGATGTGGGTTTGAATCCGATAGCCGTCGAACTTGATCTCGTGGATCCAGCGTGTGCCGCTCGGTACCTTCTCGATCGGCGATGCCAGGGCCGGCGCGATGAAGCCGGGAAAGAGCGCCTTGGTTCCGATCGCCTCGGGCTTCCTACGCTGAAACGCCACAACGCAACTCCACAAACAATGAGCTGATTCAAACTGGCGCAATCGCAATCGTTCCGCCGCATCTCCGCTATGGAACGGTCGATCATAACCAGAGTTGGCCATCACCAACAGGGAGGCCGGAATGGCAAAGAAGGCGAAGAAGCAGACCGCGCGCGGTCGCAAGCAGGACCGTGCGCGCGTCGCCGGCGGGCAGGATTACGAGGTGCGCTATGAGGCGAGGAAAACCGGCAAGTCGGCCGCATCGGTGAAGAAAGCCGTCAAGAAGGTCGGCACCAGCCGCAAGCGAGTTGAGCGCCGGCCCGGGTCGGCGATGAAAAAGTCGTTAGGAACGGCACCTTCGAAGCATCGTTAGCAATGTGCCGCCCACGGCAGAGCGGCATGGACGAGTGGAGCGTGCCCCGGCTCTTGCCCCCGAAGACCCGGGGCACATTCGCGATCATCTCCCTTGGGATCGTCACCTGTAGACCGGATAAAGCACAGCTTTTTCCGCGAAGATTCACACGGGATATTTTCGGAACCGGAGATCGCTTAGATGATCCGAGCAGCAGGGCTTGTAATTTTCATTTCGCATTTTTTCAGCCCTAGACCGACGACCGCTGCTACTCGGTGGACAGCGTTTCGGCGACTTGGCCCCAGCATGATCCGGATGCTGGGGCCTTTTCTAGGTAGGAACGAAGCGCTTGCGCTTGCATTGGTCGCCCTGTTCGGTGCCGCACCGCTACCGGCACGAGACGCCCAGCTACATCCTGACCCCAGCGTCAAGGCTGGGGTCCTTTCTTATTACGCTGTCCAGTCAGGACACTTGCTGCGACAACTAAGGCACCCGATCGCCGGGGAGAAGGAGTAGCAATTCCTGACACCGGTGTTAGCGTTGGAAACCTCGGGTCACGCCCCGATTCATCGAAGGACAACTGGCCTCGGCACCGGCCTCCAGGCCCCCAGAGGTGCTGGGGCCTTTTTCTTGGAGTGCCCATCGGCGGCCGACACCGGGATTCTACGGAGTCAACCTGTGGACCATTCGGCGCTAATTTATTCGCTGCCGGGGCTAGATTTCATTCCGCAGCAATTTTCAGATTTCCGGTAAGGGGCCGTCACGCGAAACGGCCCCTTTTCATTTCTGCAGCCAGGAAAAAGCTGCAACTTTTTCAGCCAGATTACGCGGGGTTGTTTCGGGTGAGCCGGCCGCGGCCTCAGCCGGGCTGGCCTTTGGTCTTGGGCGACGGCAATCCCATCTCCTGCGCTCGCTTACTCGCGAGCTCGTAGTATGCCTCCGCCTGTCCTTCAAGATCAGCCTTGAGCTTGGGATCACTTTCATGCGTAGCCATCCGCTCGAACTGGTGAGCCCGCTCCAGGTACTCAGCAATCATCTTCATCTAACGGCGTCCTAGGGACCCGCAAACACTACGCTCCCTCAAGGAACGAACGCGAAGCGGGCTCGTTTATCGCGCACGTTCCGATGCTGTTACCTCACGTCCTACCGATGGCATTTGAACGTCCGAAGTGGCCCCGGCTGACACCTCGCTGGGGCCGCCTTCCTTGTCCGCTGACTTGTTACGGCCCGTCTCTAGCCCGGTGCTTAGTCGGCGCAACCTGGCTCGTGCCCGCTTGGCGGGAGTATCCAAGTGCTCGCCCACGGTCCTTTTCTTCGCCATATCTGCTTTCCTCCTGCGGGAAAGGCTCCTGCGTCTTGCGGCCGAGGAAGGTGTCAGGCTTAGGCAGCTTTAGCAATTCGACCGCCCGCGCGATGATCTCGCGGATGAACGTACTCAGGGCCGTGCTCCCTGGCTTTGCAGGCGGGAGCGCGCTCGGTCTCTCAGCCACCGACGCCTACGGACAGAGCCTCGGCCGGTGATGGCGATACAACGCACCAAGATAACATAGGAGCGTTGTTCCTTAAGGGCTGGAACTTTCATCTACGGAACTTCAAAGTGAGGCACTAGCCGAAAATGACGAAATATCCGACACCTGAGGGGCGGCCTTACTCTTTCGGTTCGGGATGAAGCTCGCGCTTCTGCGCGTCATGGTTTGCGAGTATCAGCGCTATGGCATCGAGGGACTGCTGGTCAGTGATTTGTCTGGCGAGCACCGTATAACGCGCGCCGCGCTGGTCTAGAAGGGCGGGAGCGCGATCGGTCTCTCAGCCGCCAGTGCCTTTGGCGCGCCGGTGATCCGCAACAACTAAGTAACGTAGGTTAGGTTTCGGAATTTATAGAATTTTTAATCGCTGGGAGTGCCGTCGGCTGAGGCGGTCTCGTTCCTTGTTATCTCGATATGCCTTGCTTTCTATACGGGCACTCGCGCTGTCGCAAACCGACAGCCGTAGTTACGCAAATGATGTTATTCGCGCCGAGGTGTCGAGGCAATTACGACCTTTCCCTTCGGGGTGATTATGAGGCTGTGCCCATTAGGGCAAGAGAGATCGGATATCGCGCCGGACGCGAAGGGAGCTGTCGCTGCGGAAAGCATCAGCGCGAGCTCACCGCATATCGGACACAGACACTTTTTGTTTGTAGGCGGTGTTGGAGACGCCATCGGTACTAACGCCGCTGCGTCCGAAATGGTTTGTCGCCAGCGGCGTCATTAGATACGGGAAGCGCGGATAAGTTCAACCTATGGAACCGGCCTACATGACCGCTGGCCATAATGCCCTCCGCGGATCAGGTCCCGGTCAAAAGCACGCATTCGAAGATGCCGTGGCCCAAGTGGGTTGTCCTGATCGCCGGATCGACCGGCGCTGCATTACGTGCTGTTCGCCCTCCCAACCGTTACGTTACACCGGATGTCCGGCGCGATGAGTTACGCCACGAGCGCGATGGGCTCCCTGTAGCGCTCGCCCCTGGCCATCATGTCGGCACGAACCGCATGTTGGGTCTCGTGACCGCCTCACAAATCGCCTCCGCGTCGGTGCTGTCGTTCTTCTGCCGCTTGACGTAGGGCTTCACATAGGCCGGAGGCATCAATCGCACCGTATGCCCCAACGCCTGCAGCTCGCGGGACCAATGGTGCGATGATGCGCAAGCCTCGATCCCCACCAGGCATGGCGGCAGCTTCTGGGAAAACGCCAGAACGTTCCCGCGCCTCAACTGACGGCGTATGACCACCTGGCCGGCTGTATCAACGCCGTGCACTTAGAAGACCGACTTCGCGATATCCAGACCGATCGTCGAAATTGACTGCATAGGCTGCTCCTCCGAATCGTGGGAGCCTCAAACGGCGCCCACTCCTTGGCACTGTCGTGCCCGTGGAGGAGCCGTCCACAGCATCAAGAGCTGACTTGCGAGAAGTGGCAGCAAAGCGGACATCGGCCGACGAGTTGGCTTCAGCGATGGGGCAGGAGCGGGCCTCCATTTTCCTCTACCCCCGAAGTTCCCTCTGCGGGCCGGATTTTCTTGGTTTCGTTTGCAGGTGACGGAAAGCCGATCCGCGCGGGCTTGTAGGCGCTCCTCATCCGCGAGACATTCTGTCGCAGAACCATTCGTTTTGCCGGAGGACTAACCTCTAGGCGGAAATCTGCCGTTCGCAATGTCGAACGGCTGCAGCGGGGTGATTCGGCGCCGCTTCGGTTGCAATAGCCGTGGGCGTGGCCGCCCTTTCTGCTGATCCGTCCAAGCGTATGAGAGCTGACTGCCGAAACACTGACCGCTAGTCACGGAGGAGATGCCATGGCGGAGATCCGGCTGGCCTCGCTATTGGGCGGGGCGATTACCCTTGAAAGCGATGCAATTGCTGCCTTTCGTCAAACCTTGCGAGGCAACGTCTGTCTGGCCGAGGAGCCGGGCTACGATGAAGCACGTACGATCTGGAATGCGATGATCGATCGCCGCCCAGGCGCGGTCGTGCGCTGTAGAGGGGCCGCAGATATCATTCGTGCCGTACGGCTTGCGCGTGAGCACGGCCTCTTGGTCGCCGTGCGCGGCGGCGGCCATAACATCGCGGGCAATGCTGTTTGTGACGGCGGGCTCTTGATCGATCTTTCGCTGATGCGCTCCGTCCGGGTTGATCCATTTCACCGCACCGCGCGCGTGGACCCGGGGGCAACGCTTGGCGACTTCGACAAGGAGGCGCAAGCTTTCGGCCTTGCAACCCCGCTCGGGATCAACTCGACGACCGGCGTTGCGGGATTGACGCTGGGCGGCGGCTTCGGGTGGCTTAGCCGCAAGTTCGGGCTTGCCGCCGACAACCTGATCTCGGCCGACGTGGTGACGGCCGAAGGCGAGCTCGTTCGGGCAAACATCGCCGAGAATACCGATCTGTTCTGGGCGCTGCGCGGAGGCGGAGCCAATTTCGGGGTGGTGAGTTCGTTCGAGTTCCGCCTGCATCCTGTTGGTCCGATGGTTCTGGCCGGACTCATCGTCCATCCCTTTGCGCGGGCGAAGGAGCTGCTCGCGGGCTATCGCGACGTCGCCGCCAAGGCGCCCGACGAATTGACGGTGTGGGTGGTGCTCAGACAGGCGCCGCCGCTGCCATTCTTGCCCGTCGAGGTTCACGGCAAGGAGATCGTCGCGTTCGCCGTCTGCTATGTGGGAGATGAGAACGAGGGCAAGCGTGCGTTGGAGCCGTTGCGCGCGCTCGGAGAGCCGATCGTAGACGTGATCGGCATGCAGCCCTTTGCGGCTTGGCAGACCGCGTTTGACCCAATGCTCACGCCCGGCGCCTATAATTACTGGAAGTCGCACAATTTCGTTGAACTCAACGACGGTCTTCTCGACACGCTGGCGAGCCATACGACAAGCCTGCCGACCGCGGAGTGCGAGATTTTCATCGGTCAGCTTGGTGGCGCCACCAGTCGCATGGCCATCGACGCCACGGCGTTCCCCCACCGCGATGCGAAGTTTGTCATGAATGTTCACACGCGTTGGCGCGATCCGGCGGATGAGCAACGTTCGATCGCTTGGGCGCGCAGGCTCTTTACTGAGACCGCGCCTCACGCAACCGGCGGCGTCTACGTCAACTTCATGCCGGCGGACGAGACCGATCGCGTAGCCGGCGCCTACGGCCCGAACTACGCTCGTCTTGCCGCGCTGAAGGCCAAGTACGATCCCGGCAACCTATTCCGGCTAAATCAGAACGTCAGGCCGTCCGCCGCACAGCGACCGGCCGCCTGACAAGAGGAGGACGGGATCCGTAATCGAGGGGGCCACGGAGACGAAGTTGGACATCGGAGAATGGCTGCGCAGCCTGGGCCTGCAATCCTATGAGCAGACGTTCCGCGACAACGGAATTGACCTTGAGATCCTGCCCCACCTGACGGTTGAAGATCTCAAGGAAATTGGAGTCCAGGCCGTCGGCCACCGGCGGAAGCTTCTCGATGCAATCGGCCTGCTACCAGCGGACCTGGCGGCGGCACGGCCCGTCGCGTCGGTGGAGCGCCGACAGCTCACGCTCATGTTTGTCGACCTCGTCGGCTCGACCGATCTCAGCCGCCGTCTCGATCCCGAGGAGCTGCGCGAGGTGATGCGGGCCTACTCGAACACGGTGGCGGGAGAGATTGCGCGACTGGAGGGCCACGTCGCGAAGTTTCTGGGAGACGGAGTGCAGGCCTATTTCGGCTGGCCGCGCGCAAGCGAAGATGCGGCAGAGCAAGCTGTCCGGGCGGGACTTGCGGTCGCAACAGCGGTCAGCGGCATGTCGTCAGGCGCAGGAGGCCTGCTGGCAGCACGCGTCGGCATCGCCACGGGGCTTGTCGTGGTGGGTGATCTGCTCGGGGAAGGTGCTGCGAAGGAGGAAGCGGTCACTGGGGAGACGCCAAATCTCGCGGCCCGCCTGCAGCAGGTTGCGGACCCTGGTACGGTCGTTATCGCCGACAGCACGCGCCGCCTGGTCGGCGATCTCTTCGAATTCGTCGAGCTCGGTTCCCTTCGGCTCAAGGGCTTTGCCGAACCGGTGCAAGCCTGGCAGGTCATCGGCGAAGGCCGGGCAGAGAGCAGGTTCGAGGCTTTGCACGGAGCCCACGTCACGCCACTCGTCGGGCGCAGCGAGGAGCTGGATTTGACGCTGTCGCGGTGGCGGCTTGCCAAGGGACAGGCTGGACAGGTCGTCCTGATTTTTGGCGAACCGGGAATCGGAAAATCAAGGTTGGTGCTCGCGCTGCGCGAACGGCTACAGGCCGAACAGATCACGCTCGTTAGCTACACCTGTTCGCCGCATCACCTGAACAGCCCGCTTTTTCCCTTCATCTCGCAGCTCGAGCGGGAGGCGCGGTTCGCACCTGAGGATGCCGCGGAAACACGGCTCAAGCGCCTCGAACTCCTCCTTGGCGAAAACGGCGAAGGGCTGTCTAGCGATGCAATCCAGCTTGTTGCCGATCTGCTCTGCATTCCAACCGAGAGGCCGAGCACCCAGCCAGAGATGTCGCCGCAGCAAAGGAAGGCGCTCCTGTTCCGCACATTCCTGGCCAGGCTCGATCGACTTGCCGCTCGTGGCCCGGTGCTGATGGTGCTTGAAGACGCGCACTGGCTCGATCCCACCTCGCGCGAGCTGTTCGACCAGATCGTGGATCGTCTTCAGGACCTGCCAGTGCTGGTCGTTGCCACATTCCGCCCGGAAATCCCACCGCCATGGACCGGGTTTCCGCACGTTACCTTGCTCATGCTAAATCGCCTGCCACAGGAGCAGGTGATTGTACTCGTCGACCGGATCACCGAAGGCAAAGCGCTTCCCGCCGAGGTCCTCGACCAGATTCTGGTGCGGACTGAGGGTGTGCCGCTCTTTATCGAGGAGCTCACTAAGGCCGTTCTTGAAGCCGGGATCCTCCGCTACACCGGCGCTCGCTACGTGCTCGCCGGAGCATTCCCGTCCTTGGCGATCCCGGCGACGCTGCACGATTCGTTGATGGCGCGGCTTGACCGTCTTGCCCCAGTCAAGGAGGTCGCCCAGATCGGAGCCTGCATCGGCCGTGAGTTCGATCACGAGTTGCTTGCTGCGGTCGTGTCGATGCCCGGTGGGGAGCTCGCCGCGGCGCTTGACCGCCTGGTAGCGGCAGAACTCGTTTTCCGGCGCGGCCTCGCGCCTGCCGCAATCTATGTCTTTAAGCACGCCCTGGTGCGCGATGCCGCCTACGAAAGCCTGCTCAAGCGGCGCCGCCAGGAGCTGCACGCGCGGATTGCCACATCGATCGAAGCGCTCTTTCCGCAACTTGTCGAAGCACAGCCGGAGCTCGTCGCCCGTCACTTTGGCGAGGCGGGATTGGCCGAGAAGGCCATTCCATACTGGCTGAGTGCCGGCCGCCTCGCAGCCGCCCGATCGGCGAATATGGAGGCAATTGCCCATCTGAGATCAGGGCTCGAGTGCGCCCAAGCACTTCCTCCTGGAGCACCTCGCTCGCGCTTCGAGCTTGCCCTGCAGCTTGGGCTTGGCGGCCCGCTGATTGCAACAAAAGGATTTGCTTCACGCGAGGCAGAAGCGGCGTTCCAGCGCGCACAGGAACTCAGCCGGGAGCTGCAGAGCGAGGCTGATCTCTCCGCCGCATTGAAGGGGCTCGGCCACGTCTATCACGTGCGCGCCAACTTGCGCGAGGTCACAAGCCTCGTCGAGGAGACGGAGACGCTCGCGAAACGAAGCGGTGATCCCGTGCGTCAAGCCGAAGCCGATCATCTTGCGGGCGTGCTCTCATTCCACCTCGGTCAGTTTCAATTCTCGCGCGACCGTCTCGAGCGAAGCGCACAAGCCGGCGAATACCGCGGCCGCTATTATTCCGAGGTCTACGGAATTGATATGAGCGTATTCTGCCGCGCCTACATGAGCCATTGTGACTGGCATCTCGGCTATCCCGTTCGCAGCCTTGGGATTGCCGAGAGAGGGCTCGCCGTCGCGCGTGAGATTTCACATCCGTTCAGCATCGCGCTCGCGCTCAACTATCTGGCGATGCTATATCAATTCCGGCAAGAGCCCGATGCCGCACTGAAAGCCGCTGCAGAGTCGCGCGACATATGCGCCGAGTACCGCTTCGACTACTATGGCGCATGGGCCAGCCTCGTTCGCGCCTGGGCGATCGCTGAATCCGGCAGGCTTGAGGAAGGTCTTGCGGACTTTGATGCCGGGCTTGAGGATTTCCGGCGTACAAGTGCGGGGCTACGTATTCCGCACCATCTTGGCTTGCTCGCGGCACTTCATCGCAAGGCTGGAAAGGCCATGGCCGGGCTTCGAGTCGTCGACGAAGCGATCGCAATTGCGGACGCAAGTCTCGAGACCTGGTGCGCCGTCGAGCTTCACCGGGAGCGGGGTGAACTGCTGTTGCTGGCAGTCGGGAAGCAGGCGGAAAATCAGGCGGACGCGGAGTTCGAGGTTGCGATCAATATCGCCGCTGCTCAGGGAGCAAATTTGCCCGGGCTTCGCGCAAGCATTGCGCGCGCCAGGCTCCAAGCGTCACGCGGCATGCGGCGAGAGGCGCGCGACGCTCTCATGCCGATCTACAGCTTGTTCAGCGAGGGCTTGGAAACGCACGATCTCGTGGAAGCTCGCAAGGTGCTGGCAGACTTGTGACGAAGTTACCGCAATAACCGCGCGATCTAGGTTCCGGACAAGACAGAGCTCTCGCAAGTTTGGCTTTGGGGTCGAAGTGCTACCTGGCCGAACCGGCCGGTTGTGGCATAAAGCGTATGTCCTGCCGACATGCCACTTCTGCTATGGGTCAATCGCGTCGTTTTGAGCCTCCGCCGACTACTTCAGGTCTTCCACCAGAAGCAGACCTTTTTTGAGCCCGCCTGCATGTCTCAAACGGGCCAGCAACCGACACGGACAGCGGATTATTACGGCCACGGGTGTGAGTGCGTCTCAGATTTTATAGGCTTGGCGAAGAAACAACTTCCATTGCCCACTTTCCCTCCGCCAAACCATTACAACTCCATCCTTGATGGATATTTGTTTGCTGCCATCTACCTCATAGGTGCCTGCCAATGTCATACGGCTAATGGCCAGATCGCCAGCCGTCTTTGTCCTCGAATCTAGGAAGTCCAGAGATATCCAACGCCATTTGGGGCTCATTGCACCAGCGACGAACGCGGCCTTGTCGTCGATCTTCCCGGACGAGTGACCATAGGAAAGATGATCGTCACACAAGTTCTCTAACTGCATTTTGTTCTTCGTCTGCTTGGCCGTTCGGAGAGATTCGATAAGCTGGGCTAAATCACCGTCATCCCCCGCTTTAGCCACCGTATTAGCGAGCGTGGTGGCGCAGAGCAGGATCATAGCGCGCCGATCGAACTTCGTCTGACTTCCTCCTCCAACCTAAAGTAGGCAGGTACGCAGGCGGCACCTGAGGTCCGGCCCCGAAGCTATTTCGGATTGCGCGGAAACGGGATGAACCCGTCCTGGTTCGGCATTCTCACCTTGGGCAGCGACTGCGCGTCGATCACATCGTTCGATCCGACGATCCCGTTGAGATTGAGGATGTAGGCCGATACCGCGTAGAGCTCGTCCGCGGTGAGCGATTTCGACTCCTGGAATGGCATTGCGCGACGGGTGTAGTCGAACAGCGTCGTTGCATAGGGCCAGTAACTTCCTACAGTCTTTATCGGTGTTTTGTCCGGCGTTAGTGTGCCCATGCCGCCGACGAGCGCTCCAGCGAGCGCGACGCTGGGGCTGATTCCCCTCTCGCCGTGACAGGCCTGGCACTTCGCGACATAAATGGCCTCACCCTCAATTGCTGTGCCGCGACCAGGCGGCAGACCTACGCCATCCGGTCCGATGCTGATGTCCCATGCTGCGATGTCCGCCGGCGCGATCGGTTGCCCGAACCGCGGGGCTTGGGCAAAAGCTACCGGCGCGATCGCCAATGAGCAGACTGCTATGCATTTAGGCGTAAACATTGCTGACCTCCCCAAACTCGTCGATGCGCCAACTTGCGATGGCATTGTAGTGGTAGACACCACGCAAGCCGCGCTCGGCCGCGAACTGCGCGCGTTGGCTGCACCATGCCGGTATCGTCGATGGCGCGACTCTGCAGTACGGCGGGACCGCCATCCCATTGCCAGGGTGCGCGGAAGCGCACGGGCGCCTTTGCCAGGAGCGGGCCCTGCAAGGCTCAGGAAACGCGCGGATCATCCAAACGACGGATAAGCACGCGCAATTGCGTCCGATTCATTTCAGGGAACCGAACATCAACATCGGCTCGGGGCAATGAAGGGCGCCCTCCGCAGCGTCGTGGCCATGTCCGTCAGCCGGCCTGCAAGGCCAAGCACCCGCGCTGCCGCCGGGCGGCGCAGGCTCTCATAGACGTCGAGCATTGTTTCAGGTCTGTTGCGCCCGACGACGCCCGCCAGAGTTTCTCCGAGCACCACGGCGTCTACCAGGCCGGTGTTCATGCCCTGACCGCCTGCCGGGCTATGAACATGTGCTGCGTCGCCCATCAGTATTAGCCGGCCGCATCGATAGGAATTTGCGAGACGATGATGCAAGCGGAAGCGCGAACTCCAGAGCACGTCAAGCACTGTTGCGTTGCTGGCCTGAGGTCCCCGCGAGTCCATCACGGCTTGAACGTCTGACTTCGACAGGTGCTCCGGCGCATTATCCATAGTTGCGACCACTCGGTAGGATCCACCCGGCAACGGAGCGACGACAACCAAGCCGGCGGGCGAGAAGAACAGGGATACTTCGTGTTGGCCCAAGGGCCAGTTCAGTCGAACGTCAGCTAGCACGAAGGAGTCTTCGTAGGTGCCACCGTCGAAGCCGATGCCGGTCGCCTGACGTACGACGCTATTCATGCCGTCGGCACCGACCACGTAGCGAGCTGAGATCACCTGTTCGCCGTCGGGGCCGTTCACCGTGACACGAGCGCCGGCGCTGTCCTGCTCGGCGCAAGTTGCTGTGACGCGACGATGAATGACGCCGCCGAGTGTTGTGATACGAGACGCGAGGACCTGCTCAGTTATGTTTTGCGGCAGCATTAGTAGATATGGATGCCCGGAGGGCAGGGCGTCGAAACGCAGTCGCAGAAGCGCTTTGTCGCGGTCGCGCACCGTGAAATTGTTGACCTTAAGGCCCCGTGCGACCAACTCGTCACTCACGCCCAGGGCGGCGAGCGAATCAAGCGTCTGCGCGTGGATGACGCCCGCCCGCGACGTGTTCTGCCCCTCGCTCAGGCGGTCAATCAAAATATGGTCGACGCCCGCCTGATGGAGTGCAATCGACAGCGCCAACCCAGTTGGGCCAGCACCCACGATCAGAACCTCAGTTTGAGTTTTCATGGCAAAACCTCTTTTGTCAACGCTTGTTGACATTTGAGGCGGTGAGTTGAATTTGTCAACGTTTGTTGGCATATTCGCTCGATGAAGGCGAAAAACGCAGTAAAATCAATCAAGTCAGACCGGACCCGGGCACAGATACTGGCTGCGGCGCAGGCTCTATTTTCCGAGCGTGGCTACGACAACACCACGATCCGCGACGTCGCGGCCCGTGCGTTGATCGATCCTGCGATGGTCATGCGCTACTTCCGGACGAAGGACGAATTGTTCGGGCGAGCGGCCGCCATCGATCTTCGCCTGCCGGCGTTGAAAACGAGCGAAGCGGACAAGATCGGGGAGACGCTGATCCGTCACTTCCTCGATTTGTGGGAAGGGTCCGGCAGGGGCATGACGATCATGCTGCGCTCTGCAACATCCAACGAATTCGCCGCCGAAAAAGTGCGCGAAGTGTTCGCGAAACAGGTCGGGCCGCTGATCGCGTCCGTCGGACGCGAGTCTACGGCGCCGCGGCGCGCCGGCCTAATCAGCAGCCAGCTTTTGGGATTGGCGCTGTGCCGCTACATTCTCAAGCTACCCCCCGTCGTTTCTCTCTCGCGGGAGGACCTCGTCGCACACGTCGGCCCGGTACTGCAACGTTACGCGATGGACGAGGTTTAGGCTGCATGAGCGTGAACCGGCGCGAGCACCAACGTCGTCAATTACGAGCCGCTCGAAAGCGGCTAGCCCGATCGGGTCCAGCGCGTCGAAATACGAACATCCCATACGGCCCGGTCCCTGCAATGGGCGTCGAGCCGGGTCAGGCGGCCCTGTCATCCGCGCGCTCGCGATCGGTCTGTCGCTGACGGGTATCGTGGTCCTGGCGCACCGGTGACGTGGTCCCGGATTCGCGCTAGGAGCAATGCTCGAACGGGCTCTGCGGATTTGGACAGGTTATTCGACGAGGCGAACTATTGGCTGCGACCTTTGCGGAGCCATTACTGTTCTCATCCCAGAGCGCGCAACGAAATCGCAATGAATTGGGTGAAACGACCGTGCACGAAGCGGGACGGAAGCACGTGCTGCATCAAGAAAAATCAACAACTTAGAAGATGCTCACTGCGTTCGGGACGCAGGGCATCCGCGCGAGGTGCCACGGAGGAAATTCGTTGGCCGTAGAAACTGGCCGGTCGGATCAGCGATCGAGCGCCGGGTTGTGCAACGAGGTAGCTATAGGGGCGGTAAAGCGCGGAAAGAGGAGGACGGAAGTTGAACCCGCGCGGTATCGCCAGAGGCCGGCCCGCACCACGCCTAGCACCCCGCATCTGAATGGAGGACCCGTTTCCGCCGACGAGAGCACCTGCCGTTTCAGGCCACCTTGGAAGCGATCGATGGCCGCAGCGAAGAAGGGAGCGTTGGAGGCGCTGCGGAAGGTCGCCCCCGCGGCCAGCGCGCCGTCGTAGCCTGCGAACTGCCAAAGCAGGCTCGTGCAGCAACCCGGGTGGCCGGCCTCGGTTGAACGGCATGACCGGAAGAGTTCTCTACGAAAGCGCCAACGGCGATGTCTGGCGGCTAGTCCGCCATCCGCATTCCGGACGCCCGGCGGTTGACCATCAGCCGAGCGCCAGCTCAGGCGGACGGCGTCCATCACCGAGGTCGGACAATTCCTGCGGCCTTCCGTCATGGAACCCGAAAAGATGGCTAGGGAAGGCCGTGATGCGGTCCTTTGTTCCGCATTGTATTGACGTTCTGAACGAAATTTCGTGCCCCACCGCACCCGCTCGAAAGGGAACTCACCGCTGGGACCCTGCGTTGGCCAAGTGTACTTCTTCAGCCGCCGGGGGCCGTCAAGAAAGTCGAGCTACTGACGCCGGCCTGCCTCCTTCCAGGATGTGGCATCCGCACTTTTGTCAGGGAGCATCGATGATCGAAGCTGACGACCTCGCAAGCGCGCCCGATGAAATCAGCGCGGCCCAGTGGCGTCAGATCGTCAATGGCGCGACTGATACGGCCATCATCAGCGCCGATGAACGCGGACTCGTTACCAGCTGGAATACCGGCGCGAGCCGGATCCTTGGCTGGAGCGAACCCGAAATGCTCGGCAAGTCCTTGGACCGGATCTTTGCCGCAGACGCTGGCCAAGCGCAGTTGCGCAAAGAAATGGAAGATGCGACCGCGCACGGTAGGGGCGGCGGCCAGGAAGGCTGGCGCCTCCGCAAAGACGGGAGCCGTTTCTGGGCGGTGGGCGAACTGAGCCCGATCCGCGAGGGCGGAAAGATCGTCGGTTTCGTCAAGATCCTGCGCGACCGCACGATCCAGCGGGAGGCCGAGGAGATGATCCGTGAAGAGCGGCATTCGCTCGAAGTGCTCAATCGCGCCGGATCGGCCCTCGCCCTCGAGACTGATCTCCAGCGCCTGGTGCAAATCGTAACGGATGCGGGCGTCGAACTCAGCGGTGCCGAGTTTGGGGCGTTTTTCTACAACCTCACCAACGAGGCCGGCGAAAGCTACATGCTCTACACGCTTTCGGGAGCGCCGCTGGAGGCATTTTCGAAGTTTCCGATGCCGCGAAATACCGAAGTGTTCGCGCCGACCTTCAACGGCGAGGGCATCGTGCGCTCCGACGATATCACCAAGGATCCCCGCTATGGCAAGAATGCGCCGCGTCGAGGCATGCCCGAAGGCCATCTGCCCGTCCGGAGCTATCTCGCCGTTCCCGTGATTTCGCGGACGGGGGATGTGATCGGAGGCCTGTTCTTTGGCCACGGCAAGCCTGGCGTCTTTTCGGAGCGCTCCGAGCGGGGCCTCTCGGGGCTCGCCGCCGAAGCGGCCGTGGCAATCGACAATGTCCGTCTTTCGCAGGCGTCGCACCGCGAAATCGCAGAACGCAAGCGCGCCCAGGAGGCGCTCGTCGAGTTGAATGCCACGCTGGAAAAGCAGGTGATCGAGCGCACCGAACAGCTTAAGCGCAACGAGGAGGCGCTGCGGCAGTCCCAAAGGATGGAAGCGGTCGGGCAGTTGACGGGTGGGGTCGCCCACGACTTCAACAACCTCCTCCAGGTGATCATGGGAAATCTCGACACGTTGCAGCGTAATGTTCCTTCGGATTCCGCGCATCTGCAGCGCGCCGTGCGTCACGCGATGAATGGCGCCCAACGGGCGGCCTCGCTTACCCAGCGCCTTCTCGCGTTCTCGCGCCGCCAGCCCCTCGATCCCAAGCCGATCGACGTGAACGTTCTGGTCAACGGCCTTTCCGAGATGGTCCATCGCACGCTCGGCGAGACGATCGCCGTGGAGACCGTGCTCGGCGCCGGGTTGTGGCGCGTGGAAGCCGACCCCAATGAGCTCGAGGCTGCCATCCTCAATCTCGCCGTCAACGCTCGCGATGCCATGCCAAATGGGGGAAGGCTAACACTTGAGACCGGTAACGCCCACATCGACGAAGCCTATGTCGCGGCACATAGGGAAGTGGTGGCGGGCCAGTACGTCGTCATATCGGTCACCGACACCGGCGTTGGCATGGACCGGCAGACCGTGGCGCAAGCGTTCGAGCCATTCTTCACGACGAAACCCGTCGGCAAAGGCACGGGACTTGGGCTGAGCCAAGTGTATGGCTTCGTCAAGCAGTCGGGCGGTCATGTGAAGATTTATTCGGAACTTGGGCAGGGCACCACCGTCAAAATTTACCTGCCTCGCCTGTTAGGCGACTCGTCGGATGACACCACACCTGACGAGACGCTCAATCCGGAGGCGACCCAGGAAGAGACCATTCTCGTCGTCGAGGATGACGCCGACGTCAGAGCCTACTCTGTCGACAGCCTCCGCGAGCTGGGCTATCGCGTGCTGGAGGCCCATGATGGGCCGGCGGCTCTGCGGATTCTAGACCGGCAACCCCGAGTGGATCTCCTGTTTACAGACGTGGTCCTTCCGGGCGGTATGACGGGCGCGCAGGTCGCCGCTCAAGCCAGAGCCATCCGCCCCTCCTTGAAGGTGCTGTTCACTACCGGATATGCCCGCAACTCGATCATTCATCACGGCCGGCTCGATAAGGGCGTGCAATTGATCGTCAAGCCCTTCAGCTTCAATGAACTGGCCGCCAAGGTACGCGACGTGATGGATCAAGTCGAAAACTGAGCGATGGGGCGCGCAGCAGAACGAGTTGGCTTTTCTGCCGTGACACGACAAGGATGATCATCGGCATCGAGCATTGGCCGTGGCGGCACCGATCGGGTCAAGTCAGCGCGGCGGCCGACGCTCGCGGGCGAGCCAGCCCACCGCATCTGACTTCACGGGGTCAACCTCGATCGTAACCTTTTCCGTCCCGCCGCAGGTAGAGCACTCGAACGTACGGTCCTCGAATCCCCGCTCGCCGGAAGAGATACGCGACAGCGCGAGCCCGTGCTTGCACACCGGGCACATCGGTCGATCGTTTAGGGACTCCATGCGGCTGGCCTCGAAGGCAACATCGCAGGCGCTGCGGAGGACGGTTCGACTCTTACGCCTGGAGGAGGCCGCCGCCTTTGGCTATCCTCGCGAGCGCTAGTTCTGAATAGCGGGCCGTGAGACCTTTGGCTATCCGCGACAGGCGCCGTAGTTCAACGGCGGGCGACGGTCCCTGCAGTTCAATGGGGCAGCACGATTATCGTTCCTTCGACCTGCCCCGGTCGCCGCTGAAACCGCCGACGTCCGCCGACGTTGCTTTCAGGGGGTGGGTCGCAACGAGATTGCTCCGATGCTGGGGGGCGTCGACATCGGTCCGCAACACAGCGGGTCAATTGTGCGGGAATCGGCGGGCGGCTGCATCAAGGAAAAGCCGGAATTGTCGCCCGCCCTGCGTCTGCAATTGGAGCGGCTCCCGAAAACCGAAGCCCCCTGACTCGGCCCCCTCGGCTCGCCGATCTGTGTTCACGCGGTAGCCGGCGCCCGCCCACCGTCGGTGATGCGATACTCGATATCTCCGGATGGAAGCGGTTCGGTTTCCACGTGACCGGGCTCCACGAGCCGCGCCGCGATTTCGTGGTCGAACGTCGGTGGGTTGACCAAGGATTCGCCGATGCGCTTCCTCAGAAAATCGCGCTCCAGATCGGTCAGCTCCATCTTCGCGCTCCTCTGCGATCTCTTCCGGCGCCGCTGCGGGACCCGGTCGGCGCAAGAAGGACTCGATTCCGGAACCCGGCGCGGTTCACCTGCAGTTCAGGCCGGAACGCCTAGTCTGCGATGGGGCGTTGCAGAAAGAGGGCCGTGATGGGTGCACCCGAGACTTTCGATGCCATGGCCATCGTCGTCGATTTGCTCGACGCGTGCCGGGACCGGCGAATGTCCGATCTGCTCGGCCTGTACGACGAAGACACCACCGTGGAATGCTGCGAAGGCGGGAGGTTCGAGGGCAGGCGGGCATTGCGTTCCTATTGGACGCTGAGGTTGGCGGATCAGCCTCCCGGCCCCTTCCAGATCGAGGCGATCGTGCCGGAAGACGGCGGCATCTACCTCGAGTACCGCGATGCAGGGGGACGGCTGTTCCGGACGCGTCTCCGCTTGAACACCGCCGGCAAGATCGTGCACTCGACCTGCAATCCGCTGGTCACCAACGATGAGGCGTTTACGGTTTGATGCCGTGACGACTGTCCGTTCGCGGCGGCCTAGGACCGATCGACATTCAGGATTCCCAAGCGGTTTGATCGCTGATTCATAGAGTTCCGTGATTCGAGACACGGAGCAGATGGTGGCGGCGAAACGATATGAGCTGACGGAGGCGCAATGGGCGAGGATTGCGCCACTGCTGCCGGGGAAAGCTGGCGACCCGGGACGTACGGCTGCGGACAATCGACTGTTCGTCAACGGATGTTTGTGGGTTTTGCGATCGGGCGCACACTGGAGCGACCTGCCGGAACGGTACGGCAAGTGGAAAACGGTCCATCAGCGCTTCAGCCGCTGGTGCCATGCCGGCGTCTGGGAGCGCGTGTTCGCTGCTCTGACCGCCGATCGCGACAACCAGTATCTGATGATCGACAGCACCATCGTTCGCGCCCACCAGCAGGCGACGAGCGGAAAAGGGGGGCCAAAGATCAGGCGCTGGGGCGTTCCCGAGGTGGACTGACCACCAAGATCCACATGCTGGCTGATGCGCTCGGCCGTCCGCTCCGCTTCATCGTCACGGCTGGGCAAGTTAATGACATCACCCAGGCGCCCGCACTGCTCCACGGCCAGAGCGGCGATGCCGTGCTCGCCGACAAGGCCTATGACAGCAACGCCCTGCGTGCGATCATCGCGGAAATCGGCGCAACGGCGGTGATCCCGTCAAACCGCACCCGCAGGATCATCATTCCGCACGACGCCGACGCATACAAACAGCGCAACCGCATCGAGCGCTGCTTTTGCCAGCTCAAACACTTCCGACGCTTGGCAACCCGTTATGATAGGGGATCTGACAACTTTACCGGCTTCATCCATCTCGCTGCCGCAATGATCTGGATGCAATGAATGTCGATCGGTCCTAAGCCGACCGCTCCAGCTGCCGCCGTTGTCGATGCGCCGTCGCCCCTCGCGTCTGCTCGGTCGCTGTGCCGGGATCGCGCTTTCGAGCAGGCGTGGCGGAGGGCGGTCAGTGCATCGGGCTGCGGCGGCGCGGATACAGCTGAGACCTCCGGCGCGACCGGCTGGGGGGCCGACGATTCCGCAACACTGAGGATCTCGCGGCCGGCGTCGGTCAGCTGCCAGCCCGTTTCGTCCCGCAGCACCAAGCGCTGCCCGAGGTCCAGGTCCGGCACGCGGGCCGCGAGACCGTGATACCCGAGCCAGCCCCGATCCTTCGGGTACTCCAAGCCAGCCCAATACTCAGCCGGCGGCGCCTTGTCCTGGTAGAGCATCGGATAGTTGATCTCTTCGATGCAGATCCGGCCATCCTGGATCGGCTCGAAGGCGCGTGCTCCATGATCCTGCGCGCGGCTTTTTCGGATTCGGAGTAGGGGCGGTCGCCAACGTGTTTCATTGCTATGAATTTAGAGAGTCACAAACGGCCGCAGCAACCTTTGGGGCCAAGAGGCTGTCGCTGGGGCCGCTGTCTCGGCCGGTTCGCTCCGGCCGACTCGCGAATGAAACCGTGTCAGCTTTACACGAGCAGAGCAATTGCAACGATTGCGAAAGGGCAAAGGCCAAAGAGGACATGCCTACGCGGACGAATGTTTCGGCCATGGCACACCCCGACAGTGCAGCATTTGTCACATAGCTTAAGCCCGGGCGTCTCTCGCTGAAAGCGCAATTTATGCCGGATGCACGTAGCCCGAATAGGCTATAAAACCGCGCGTCCAAAGCGCTCCTCGCAGACGCTAGGACTTATTGTTTTAATGTCTTGGGTTCAAATGGGTTCAAATCGGCGGAGAGCCGCCGACTCAGCCCCAAGGGGCTGCATGGAACTTCCGCTGCCAAAGCCACTAATAGCGAGCCAGATTGGCAGGTCCCCTACCTACGAGATGCTTGTCGATTGTCCGTTTCGCTGCAGCGATCGCTTCCTGGGTACGTTGATAGGTAATTGTTCTGATCGTTTGTGCGCCAGCGATCGGCGTCGCTTCCACCAAGAACCCGCCGCCGGGTTGCTCGATAATCACCAATCGGTGCGCTAGATATTCAAGTTCGTCCGTCACGTTGGTGATCTCGTTCTGGATTTCGGAACAAGCGGGTAAGGCCCGGAATGTTCCAAATGTCGAGGTTGGTCTTCCGGGCGCAGCAAGCTCTGCGTTGGTGTCAGCGCTCTCACAACTCGATGGCGGCCGCTCCGGCTTTAGGTGGTTTGTCTGACCAGGGCGCGACGCCGCCCGCTTAAAATACACACGGGCCGTTGGCTCTAGCCCCAGGATGTAAAGTGCAAAATCCTGACGAGTTGATGACTGCGGGACCGAAAAAGGCAGATTCTTTGAGGAGGCCCGCGACAGGCTGGGTATTACGGAGATTTGCGAGCAAATAACCTTGCTCGATCGACAGCTCCAACCATTGGCGAATAGAATTGACGAACTGCCCGTCACGTCGATCGGCGGACTGAAGGCAAAAGCACTCGTTGCATTCTGGCACGCCAGTCCGCTTTGTGCGGGCGATCACGAGGTTTACTTCCAAGACGAGGCTGCCTTTCAGAGGCTGTTCATTGCAGTTGCTGAGTTCTGTGGACTTGCGGGTAGTGTTCGGGCCACGGGCTATGCAATGCCCGAATGGCCGAACGTCGAGCAGCAAGATGAAGAGGACGAGGCGGTCTGAAACGGGCTAGCTCGCGCTGGTTCAAGAAAAAACGCCGCCGGTCTCAAAAATGCACGCCCGGCGGCGTTTCCTTCCTGAACTGGGACGCTGAAATTCCCAGCACTAAGCAAACTGCAGGGGCTGTGCCACGGGCCAATGACGCATCAAGTGCGCGTGATATGTGAGGCCGTTCACACGCGATCATCGCGAGTCGGCCTAACGCATCCATGGGTGGCAACTCGGTGTCGGAGAATCATGATGCCGTTTTTCAGCAGCCAAAGCTTGCCGTCAGCAGCCGCCGCTTCAATGCTCAGTATTCTCGTCGTGGCAGCGCTCGCCTTTTCGGCTGTTGGTTATGTGGAGTGGTCATCGGGCGTTAATCTGACCCATTTCATGGGCCGGACTGCCGCGGATGCCTCAACGCCGGTTCTACCGCTCAAGGGGCGAACAGGTTGCGAGCAGGGCAATAGGCCGCTGCCCGCGCTTTCTCTGCCGCTCGAATGACGCTGACCTTAAGCGACAGCGCCCAATGTCCCTAGGAGACTAAACCGCCAGACGGGCAGGCAGGGCCTCATCGCCTGCTGGCGACGTGCATCGGCGAGTTTGTGCCTGGCTCGGGCGCCCCCATAGTTGCCCATATGGCAATGCCTATGGCCAGCGCTAACAGCACGGTCTTTGTAGCAATCTTGTCGCCAGACATCTTGAGACGCCTCTCATGCGTCAGCGCGGTAAATCTCAAAAACTACGCCGCCGGGCCCGAAATGGTTTGTCCCGGCGGCGCCCTGTCATTCCCAGCGCTAGGGCCCTGAAATTCCCAACGTCACTTGCTTAGCAGGTACCCGGAGTGACTTCTGTTGCCTAACTCACACAAAGTCCAAAAGAGGAGCCGACGCTCAGGGCCGGTGCGCCAGCTCCTCCGAAACGTGACCGTGCTGCGTCCCCAACGGTCCCGTCCCTCAGAGAAGCCTGCGCCGATCACGTTGCTGATTTGCTAACGGCTCGGGAACAAGTGGGAATGCGAAGAGTCAATTCGTTGCTCCCGCGATCAGGTGCCCCCCCGACCGGGAGTTCAGTGGCGACCCCGGTGCCCCCAGCGCCGGGGTCGCTTGTATGCGTCCCCCCGAGGCCCTCGGCAAGTGCGCTGCGACGTCGAGTGCAATTCAGGCTGCCGCGGATGTACCGGCATTCTGCCTGAACCGAGGTGGCTCTTGCTCACCGGCGCCCGCGCCCCAGCAGACGACACGACGGCCTCAGCGATCCCCAAGCTGGGGCCGTTTTCGCGTTTTGTGTGTAGAATTGGCCGCGGGCGCGGAAGACACGCCATCGGGGCCCGGGCTGTTGCGGCGAACAGGGAGGCGATTGGGGAGCGTTTGCCGTCGACCAGATGGGCTTACAGGCACCTGCGGGATTGCTTGCCATCCACACCAACATGCCCGCCACCGTTCCAGCCGACGTCGACAAGGCCCTCAAGGCCGGCAACCCACCGCCGTCCAGTCTCTCCGCAGAGGAACGACGCGCCTATGAACAGCTGGTCAGCACTCTGGCGCGAACATGCTCACCGGAGGTCACCCATGAAAAGATTGGAGGCGATGCGTCAGTTTTCGGCGTAGCTCGAGTGGTAGGCTTTAGCCCACGAGCGATGGGAGTGCTATGATCACAATTGTCAATTTGGGATTGGAGGACGTTTGATTAGTGCTCGACCAAACGCGCCGATCATTGCTGCGGCCTCATGATCTCCACGATCATCGAGAATGCGATGAAGCGTCCTCGCACTTTCTTGGAATACGGGCAAAAGCGATGGGTCACGTTCGCACAAGACACCTGCGATACACAGTGCAAGGGCCTCCACACCCATCTTCGCTTGAGCTAACGGATCTGCTGCCATCTTTTCCTGCCTCCATCGACAGTTTTAATCGTACACTGAGCGGTCCCGGGCTCAGTTTTTGTGACGACGCTCGCTCCTGGAGGCGATCAAGCCCTTTAATTCCTCGACAAGACGCCGCCTGATGAAGTTGCGTTCGGCGTCAGTCAGTTGAGTGTCCAACAGCCTTCGGTATCGCCGTACATTTGCTTCGCGAGTCCACCGAGCATCCGCGTGGGATACTCTCAACGGCCGATGCCGCCGCGTCGCAGAATGCCGTGCGCAGGCCGGCTTGCTCAACCGAGGCAGCTGCATTGCCATTCCGCCGCGCGGCGGCGGATCATCCTCGTTGTCCAGCCGCTTCAGGGCCGCGAGGATGTCGGCAAGGCGCAACCGATGCGGAATGCCGAGCACCTCCCGAAGAGCCGGCTGGGATTCGATGACGTACATATCCGATGCCCAGGACGATAGGATGACCCGCTTCTCGTCTGTCGAGAGCCGCGCGTCATTCAATACATCGCCAGGTGAATTATAGTGAGATACTGGATGGAAAATCGGCTCATTGAGGTTGGCATTACGATTGGCTTGGCTCATGGCGTGTCTCCTGTTTCTCCTTTCGTCCAGAGACGCGTTGCTAAAGACTTGAATATAGAGGTCGGCGACGGTCATACGCCGCCGACCTCTGACGTTAGTTGCTGTTGATCGCGATACGCTTGACGTTCGACCTTGACTGCTCGGACCTCGGCAGCGTCACGGTGAGGACGCCGTTCTTGAAGTCGGCCTTCGCCTTATCTTCCTCGACGCCATCAAGCGGAATCTGGCGCTCGAAAGAGCCGTAGTATCGCTCGCTGACGAACTTGGAATCGTCGCTGCGTTCGGCTTTCCTTTCACCCCGGATTGACAGGATGCCATTGGCGATTTCAACCTGGACATCCTTTTCGCTGAGGCCTGGAAGCTCGGCGGAAACCGTAACCTCCTTATCGGTTTCATTCAGTTCAAGGCGTGGCCAACTAAACTGGCCCTCCATCAACGGAGCGTTGATGCGACCGAATGAGCCGAAGCCGCGAAAGGCGTCATCGAACAGACGGTTCATCTCACGGTGAAGCGTGAGAAACGGATCGAATGCCTCTCGTCCGGTTGAGAGTTCTTGCCCTTTGCCCCAGGGAACGAGATCCCGAATACCCATGATATCCTCCTTAACTTGACATGCAGCTGGTCAGCGCACGGACGGTTACCGTCCGTGCGTGTTTTGGCCCAATAGGAAGCGGGCTCAGGCCGCCTTCTGCGTGATTTGTCCGCCAGGAGCGCCACTTCCGATGGCAATACGCCGAGGCTTCATGGCCTCGGGGATTTCGCGCACGAGCTCGATCCGCAGCAGACCGTTCTCGACCATTGCCGACTTGACCTGCACGTAGTCGGCGAGGTTGAACTGTCGCTTGAACGGACGCGCCGAGATACCCTGATAGAGGTATTCGTGCTGGTCCTTGTCGCCCTTGCGGCCTTCCACGGTCAGCACGTTCTGCTCAGCCGTCACCGAAATCTCGTCCTGGTTGAAGCCGGCCAGTGCGACCGAGATCTGGTAGCGGTCCTCTCCGAGCCGCTCGATATTGTAGGGCGGGTAGTTGTCTTCGGACCGATGCTGGGTTTCGTCGAGCAGATCGATGAGGCGGTCGAATCCAATACTCGAACGCCACAGGGGAGTGAAATCGTATGTCCTCATAGCCAAGTCCTCCAGAGAGCAAGATGGATACGAAGGAGCGCAAGACGATCGGTGCAAGACACCTGTCCGGCGCCCTGGTTGCTTTGCCGAGCCCAACCTGGCGCCCGGCACCGCCCGTAAAGCGGCAAAAATCCAATTAGAAAAACGGCGATCAGTTTCAAGAGCGTTCGCAAAAATTTTTTGGCTTGGTTTTAGTCGGGTTATTCCGGCCCGCGCACCGGAACCGAGTTCGGGCAGTTGGCTCGCGAGGCACGCCCGCCATCTGCGCCGGGTCGGGAGACCGCTCAATGCTGAACCTCGCGCGAGACCGGAGAGGTTTGCACTTTGTCCCCGGGCGTGCCAGTCCCATTGCGGTATTTCCATTTGCTCTGGAGCCGGCTGCCGTGCAAAGGCTCACCACGAAGGCACGCGTCATGTGAGATCCGTTGCGCAGCCGGCGCGGAAGCCTAGCTTGCAACTGGCCTGTCAGAATCTCAGCCGGCCAATCCGGGCAATTCGCTCCGCAGGCCAGTCATAATGAAGTGCACGCCTATCGCCGCTACAATGAGCGCCATGGTGCGGGTCATAACGTTGATCCCGGTTTTTCCCAGGAACCGCTCGATCGCCGCCGCCGTCCAGAGTGTCAATCCGATCAGGAATGTTGCGATGATTGACGCCGCAGCAAGCAGCGCCTTCGCAAGCCAGCCAGGATTATCATTGGAAAGGGTGATCATGATGCCGACTTCGGCTGGTCCGACGAGCAAAGGGAATGCAAACGGTGTTATCGCCATTCCATGGATATCTACTTCGCTGCTGTCAACTCCGCTGGTTGATTGCAAGAATTTCCCATACTGTGCCTGAAACATCTCGAGCGCGATGACCAGTGCAAGCAACCCGCCTGCGATACGAAAGTCATCGAGACCGACATTGAAAAAGCCGAGGATCTGCTTGCCGAGGACCGCGGCTCCCACAAAGAAAACCGCAACCGCCGTGCATGCCAAGACGATGATACGATGGATATTTGCGCTTCGCGCCTGCCGCGTGATCGCAAGAAAGACTGGAATGGCTCCGACCGGACTCGTCAGCGCATAGAGCAGCATCGTGATTCCGACGAACTGATTCCAAAGCATAGTCGTAGCCCACCTCTGACAGCTGAACGCCGCCGCCCTCAATCCTTTTCGATGGTAATTTGTGACTCAGCTGCGAGGCCAGCCAGTGAACTCACTATTGTACGACGCAAAACGTCATCTGAAATGTCGGCGGATTTACACACGATAATGCGTGGCGCCTCGCTACGACCGGCCCAGACCAAGCTGTATTTGTGAATCAAACCGCCCGACTTGATGCTTTCAAGGGCCTCGGTAAGTAAATCGTGAAGCTGTGCCGTCATGATGGAGCCCGCAGTTAGGTGCCCGACGTCTCCAATTCAGTCATTTCCAATTCGCAACATCGCGCGAGCGAGCTCGAGCTCACTGATTGCCTGGCGCAATGCCGGCGGGCCGCACTCTTGTCGCCGTTCGCACAGGCTGCGCTCAATTCAGTAAGGTGTCGACGCGCCGTCTCCGCGTGCGCCACAAGATCCGCAGCCCCTGCAAAGCTGGATCCCCGTTTCGGGTCCATGGTCAAATTGTCTCCGAGGACCTTTCGGCAAGCTGAAGCTTGCCCACAACAGACGATAGGAGCAGAGTCAGCCATTTCAAGGGTTCTTGGCGATGGTCGCAGCCCGGAAGGCTTGTGATTGTAGAGCCGCTCAGATTTCGGTCAGCACGGTTGTCGCTGGAAGCTTGATCGAACCGACCGGTCCATGGGACAAGGGGATCTTGGAACATCCCGGTTGCTGGCCACCTTGTGTCGGTTGCCAATCGCAATGGCACGGCCGTCGCGCCCGTGCCATACGAGTACGCCGAGCATCTTGTGCTCGGCATCGTGAGGTTCAGCGAGTAGGACCTTCTCCACGGAGCGCCTATGACGGTCCATGGTAAGCGGCAAGCTGAGGCCGTCAGGCGGCGTGGTTCCATGGCATAAGCGCGTCGAGTTCGCTGTTCGGCCAACCGTTGGCGATACGCTGAAGTGTTACGGCGAGCCAGGCGAACGGATCGACGTTGTTCATCTTCGCCGTCTGCAGCAGTGTCGCGATCGTCGCCCAAGTTCGTCCCCCGCCGTCGATGATCGTCCCTTCAACGCATCCCGTCGGGACATATTCTAAAGGGTCGACTGCCGGAATCTGACGTCAACATGGTGATCGACTCCGCGCGCCGGCTCAGCGATCTCCCGCTCTACATCGACGATACATCCTCGCTTTCCGTAGGCGAGGTGAGCGCCAGAACCAGAAGTCTCGCCGAGCGGGCGCAGCGGGAAGGGCGCCGGCTGGGCTTCATCGTCATCGACTATCTGAAGTACCTGAAAGCGTCATCCTAATATCGCGGCCAGCGTCACTATGCGGTGGTCTGAAGTCGCTGGCCAAGGAGCTGAAAATCGTCGTCATCCTGCTCGTGCAGCTCAATCGAGAAGTCGAGAAACGAGATGACAAGCGGCCACAGCTTTCCGATCTGCGTGAGAGCGGCGACATTGAGGCCGACGCCGATACGGTGCTGTTTCTCTTCGGGGAGGAATATTACCTGTCCAAGCTCGAGCCGAAGCCGGGCATACCCGAGCACATGGAGTGGCAGACGAAGATCGAAAGCTGCCACAACCGCCTCGAAATCATCGTTGCGAAGCAGCGAAGCGGGCCCACTGACTCGTCAGGGGTATTCTGTGACCCCGCAGCATCAGCTATGCGCTCGACTTGGTCGCGACGATCACGCGCTGCAGGCATCGTCGGCGACCAAGCTGGCGGTGCGCTGCCCTCTGGGTGCCGAACCGCGCGATCGCGACCAACATCTCCAAGCCGGTGCAATGCGACATGATGCCGATCAAGCGGGCAGGTGGGTGGTACGAGGCGCCGGGCGCGACGATGGACCGGGCGGTTGATCTCGCTGCGTTCAGGATACATCCCGGCGCGACGATGCTTTGGCATGATGATCTTCTGCGGAGATGGCGAGATCAGGCAGCGTGACAAATGCATAGCGAAAGTGTCATTAGGAGACGAATGAGTATTTTGAACCGTTTGAGTATTTTTGAATGAAAACAATTATTTACGCGTGTAACGTGGGATATAGAAGCCCGCCGCTGCCCCTAGTATTTATTCCTCATCACCGCACGGCTTTGGGTATCTATCGGTGATGAGATCGCCGTCACCGCGCTCCCGCCTTCTTGCAACGGAAAGGAGTGCGCTGTGGTCATCAAGCGTCGCAATCGAACGAAACATACCAAGACATTCGAAGAGAGATTGGCCGAGGAGGCTGCTCGCTTCAGGGTCGCTGCTGCGCAGCTCCCGCCCGGCACTCAGCGCGAGCTATATCTCCGCCGAGCGCGTCAGGCCGAAACGGCAGCCCATATCAACGAGTGGCTGACGTCGCCAGGGCTACAGCCGCCTAAGGCGCTCGAGGACGTACACATGAGGAAGTAACATGACCCCCAGAGAACGCCGTGACATGCCGTGGATTATTGGAGCTGCCACTTTGGTTTTTGTCCTGTCGATCGTCGTTGGCGGCATGACGTACTTCCGGTAAGACAGCCGGCCTTGTGGAGTGAGATCCCCAGTGGATTGACTTTTGCAGTCGTAGCCAATATTCGCCCGCAAATCAGCTTGAGTGAATAGATGCGCCCGGCGGCTCCCGTCCGGGCGTCTCTCGTTTCACGCAGCTTTCGCGGTCGATCGGTTTGATCTTTTCCAGGTCGCTGCCAAGTTCTTGTTCGGCCATCTGCACGTCATAGGCATTCTGCAGGTTCAGCCAAAGCTGAGCAGAGGTTTTCAGCGCCTTGGACAGGCGAAGAGCAGTGTCCGCGGTAATCGAGGTCTCCTCGTTCGCAATACGCTCAATCCTGGTACGGGGAACGCCGCAAACCTTGGCGAGCGCACCGGCCGAAATGTTGAGCGGGATGAGAAATTCCTCGCGTAGCACCTCACCGGGGTGCATTGGGGGCAGTTTCTTTGCCATATGACCTCCTTGGTCTGGCTAGTGGTAGTCAACGAACTCGACCTCCTTTGGACCTTCAGCGGTCCAGGTGAAGTAAATGCGGAACTTATATTGCCCCTTGCGGTCGCCTTCAGGGCTTCAAGGTGATTGCCGGGAGGGGCCAAAAGGTCGTGTAGGTTCACAGCTGCGTTCAGATACTGGAGCTTACGGCGAGCTAGCTTGAGCAGATCGGCCGGAAAGCCTTTTGGCTTTGCCGTTGAAGGCTGCTTCGGTCAGTTCGTCCTTGAAGCACTTGATCATGATCGGAGTGTATCATGCGGTGATACGCCTCGCAAGAGGTTTGTATCATAATATGATACGTTCTTGTAGATCCGCAAGTTTTCCGATGCGGAATCCTCCTACCGAATAGGTGGAGCCGCGGGATTACCACGCCGCTCTGGAGTGCGCTTGAGGCCGGGTGTCGGCGCGCGATCGGGATTTGGCATCGTCGAGCCGGCAAGGATGACGTTTGCCTGCACTGGGCGGCCGCGTCGGCATTCGAGCGGCCCGCAGGGGCGCAAAGCGATCTTTTCATTCGGTTCAAGCACGGGGCGACCTGGCAGGTCGTCGGCTCGGATAGCTATAACTCGTCGGTCGGGTCTCCTCCAGCCGGTGTGACGTTCTCCGAATGGGCGCTTGCGAACCCAGCAGCGTATGCGTACCGCGCCCTGATCCTCGTCGAGAATAGCGGCTGCGCGCTGTTCATCACGTCGCGCGGACGCAACCACGCCAAGTCGATGCTGGAATACGGCGCGCGGGAGCTCGGACTGGTTCGCGCAGGCTCTGACTGCCTCTCGTCTCAAGTCGCTATTTTAACCGGTCGCGGATGGTGATTCCCACTACTGTTCATCGTGCCAGCAGGCTTCTGGTTTGCCGCTGTATGCGTCTATTCAGTCCTTTGGTGTAAGGCACGCGCCTTTCCACAGTCGTGGACGATTGCGGCGCTTCCCTCCCCACTGGATCAATGGATGGGAGCCATCGTTGGCTCGCTGTTCATCGCCAAAGTTGGCGGCGAAATTGTCGCGCGGCTTAAGCGGTAGGGCAATGCGAAGTGGACTTGGCACAGGAGCTATTGAAACTCGGCCCTGCGGGCCTGATCTGCGTCATTTTTGTGTACTCGCTAAGGATATCCGACTCCAGCTGCTCGAAAACCAGCTGATCGAAAGCTATGACGAGCGCGTGTTGGCTGCCGATCGCCTCGCCGAAGCCATTCACAGCACGCGTACCGCGTTGGAAGCCCTGACCTCAGAGATACGGGCAAAGCGATGAACCAGATCATCAATCAGTTTCGACGCATCTTCGCCGACGACGGGCGCGGGGACAAAGATTTCACCCAGCAGGAAGAGCGGTTTGAAGAAGGCTCAGGATGAGCTGAAGGAAGCATCCGCTTCATTGGCGCGAGCCGCTAACCATCTCGCCGACTTCATCAAAGCCAGGATGTGATGGAGTTCCAGCCTTCATGATCGTTCTCTCGGTTCTCACCATCGCCATCGCGTTCCAGGAGTGGCGCGAGTGGCGAAAGAATCCGCCTGATCTTCTGGACAGGCGGTAGCTCGGCCTGATGCTTCACGCCTGTTTCCCTCCCTAGACTTTCCCAGCGCCCTTTCGTTCACGCCGGGATGTTGAGGAAGTTACGATCTTGCCCCCGGGTGTGATTCTGATGCTGTGCCCATTAGGGCAGCTGAGATCGGATATCGTCCGGGACGCGAAGGCAAGCGTTGCTGCCGAAAGGATCAACGCTAGCTCGCGACAAATCGGGCACAGATACTTTTTGTCTGTAGGCGGTATTGGCGACGCCATCGGGCTCTCCGCCAAAACACTGCCGGGGAAAACGCAGGTTAGGATTGCGGGTTCCCGTGCTGGCTCTCCTCTTGCGGGAAAGGATCGTGCGTTTTGCGGTCGAGGAAGGTGTCGGGCGGAGTTAGTTTTTAATAGTTCAGCCGCCTTTGCAATGAGTTCGCGGACGAATGCGGTCTGCTTGGATATTTGGGCGGCTTCATCGTGAACCCGATGAACAGGTTGGATTGGCATGGCTGTGCTCCTTGGCTTTGCAGGCGGGAGCGCTCTCGGTCTCTCAGCCACCGACGCCTACGAGCAGAGCCTTGGCCGGTGATAACTCATCAACGGCGCTGGAGCGATTTGCTCAATAGTGAACATAAGCTGGCGCCTAATCGGCGTCGGGCTCTTCTTTGTGCCTCGCCACAGCTTCATTAACTTTGTGGCGGTCGAGCCGATCTTCGGGGGAGAGCATCGAGACAGGGCGCCAGATGCTAACGTTGATCTCCAAGTTTGAATTACGTAGCTTCGTGGCCCACTCCCACCCATCGATCAAATGCGTCTTTGGTCCACGGCTCCGGCGATATTTGCCGGGTGCGTCCGGTTCTTGATCTTCCCCTGCCTGGATATGGTTCGGGCCGGCGCTGCCTAGCGCCGGTTCACCCGGCTGCCATTATGATCGCGCGCGGACTTGGGACTTTTAGCGCATGGAGATAATCGGCGCTGAACTCGGCCACCGTTTCAAGCTCCTCGCGCCGAAGCACGTAGGCGATTTGTCCGCGCCAATCGAGCAATCCCATCTTTCTCAGTTCCTGAACTGTGCGATTGACATGGACGGTTGAGAGGCCACAGGCATCCGCAAGGTCTTGCTGCGTTAAAGGAAGACGGAAGGTGTCGTTGTCGAGCAAACCCACCATCTCAAAACGGGTGGCAAGCTCGCAGAACAGATGCGCGACTCTTGGCAGCGCCGCCCTTGAGCCCAGGTTTTCGACCCATTCTCGGTAGATCGCTGCATGGATAAGGGTCTCTCGCCAAAATGCGTTTGTCAGCCCCGGAGATTCCTTCAACATCCGCCGGAGATGCGAATGGGATATGAAGGCCACAGTCGAGGTCCCCTCGCTGCAGAGATCGTGATCCAAAACGGGCAGATGCAGCGTATGGAGATCAGGTACGTCCCCCGGTACGTAGATGGACGATATTTGATTGCGTTCGGAAACAACCCTTCGACGCGACAGCATTCCAGTCATCACGACGGCACAATGCACGGGCACGTCGCCTTGCCGTGCGACGCGGTCGCCGTCTCTAAATGTTTTGATGATGTGAGGCATCTGCTGGAGCCGGACCTTGTCTTGCTCGGACAGCTCAACGACGGACAGCAAACGCGCGATTAGCTTGACATGCGGCATCAGACACTCCCTCCCCTTCGCAGGCGGGAGCACGAGAGTGTCTCTCAGTCACCAGCGCCCACAGAAAAGGCCTTGGCCGATGATGCACAAGCAACGCGGGAAAGGGAACTAAGTTCCCGCGCTGACTGAACCATCAGGTGCGTGTTCGCCCTGCGAGAAAGTAGGATTTCTTGCTGTAACAAATCGATACAGAAAGTGCGCTCCCGCCGGGCGCGAGATTCACCTCGGTTATTTCGGGAACCCAACTTTGCCAAGATCCTCAATGGCATGGGGCAGGTGATTTTCATTTCGTATTTTTACAGCCCTAAAATGACGACCGCTGCATCCTGGCGGACAGCGGTTCGGCAATCAGTCTAGGCCCCAGCCAATCCCCTCGCTGGGGCCTTTTTTTGGAACAGGGGGCGGCCGGCGCGGTTCTAGTCTCGCTTTGATGAGGAGTGGGACGAGCCCTCGGCCTCAGTGCTCTTCCCGGGCGTGCAGTTTGAGGTTAGCTCATTTTCTTGCGGCTGATCGCGAAGGAAAAGCGGACCGTCATAACGGGGCCGCTGTCGTCCCGGACCTCGATCTCCATTTGCTCAGCGTCGCTACCGCTGAGGGTCGCTACGGCATCATGGGCCATGCCTCCTAAAGATCGCGCAGCCTCGTCCTGTGCCGCGTCCAGATCCCGAAGATCGAGGCCTTCCTCGTCAGGGGTTGTTCCGTTGCCATCCTTTAAATCGAAGTAATACCGAGGCATTGAGCGCGCCCATTCATTTCCTAACATTTCAAAGCGAAATTCGGAGGCGCGTTCCTAGTGGCCCCGCTTTTTGAAATGCGGGCGGCCTGTTGGGGAGCACAGGAACAGGTCCATTGGCGGGTCGCACTGCCCCCCGCGGCATTCGAACAACGACGGAAGCCGAGCTCCAGCGACGCCCCCGCGCTGGGGCTACTTCTCTAGGCCATCACGCGAACGGGTCTTTGCATGGCTGAAGTATCCTCACGAACGTCCCGCTCTCGTGGTACTCATGCCAGCCATGGTTCTTGGCGTACTTCGGGCCGGCCCAATACTACAGCTGCAGCACTCGGCGGCCGGCCGCTTGCCGGCCTTGCCGCATTTCATGCAGCGGAGGCGCCCGGCGAGGTCATGCAAGTGGGTGGTCGGCACGTGTCGCAGTGCGGCCAGGTCAACCGCGCGCGGCGCCTTGCACCGCGAGCATTTGATCTCGAGCCACGGATAGCCGGCGTTGACCGCCTGGTCGATCGAGGGCGACGGGTCGACCGGGCCGCCGTCGGCCCACATCTTTTCGTTCCGGCTCTGGCAGCGCAGATCGTCGGCCTCTCGGATGAGCGCTTCGCCGACGGCGCGCTTCTCGGCCGATCGCGTGGCGAGTATCGTCGTCACCCCGGGGGCGCGCCAGCTCCTTGGTGAGTGCCTTGCGGTCGCCACCGGAGAGTGGGGCAGGGTGGTGTTTTGGGCCCATCGCATATGATCGCGCCGAATCCTGCGCGAGAGAAGCCGCTAAACCTTGGGGGCGCGAGCGATCGCCGATGGTTAACAGGCGAGCGTAGCCATACGCTCATGGCTTCTTCCAATTGATGTCGGCGCCGGTGGCGCCGCGGCGACCTGGCCCGATTGATCTAGATCAATATTTGACGGTTGTGTCGCTGCGAACGTACCACCGCTTCAGATGTTCGATTGTCATATCGACCAACGAAGGTGTTAAGCCGCGCTCCTCCCCTGCTGAATTCGGCGCTAGGAAGCCGCCGAGAGATTCCTGGGCGGCGCTCGTAACTTTGAAATTCGTTCACCGCGAGTAGTCCATGCACGACGTTGGTGTTGCGGCAGGCGTACCTTTGTCGGATGGGCCCAGTGAGAGGGATGGCCGGCTACCCGAAGATATTCAACATAGAGATGGATCCACACGAAGACCTCAACGTCTTTGGGTTGTTTCCCTTCGCCAGTGAACCGGCGCTTAAAGTCGTTGAAGAGTATCTATTATCGGTCAAGCAATTCCCGAACCCGCCTGCGCCGAATGTTACACAGTTCCAAACTGCAGGACGCAAGGAGTAGCACATTTCTTCGCTATGTCTGTGCTGATGGCCCGTAGCGGAAGTGAGGCGACAGGCTGGGCATTCGCAAGCAGGACCTTGCGCGCGTCGCCGGCGCGTAGGATTACGGGGTGAGCTATGAAGCAAAGAAGACCGGCAAGTCGGCAGCGTCGCGGGCCAGCAACTCCCCTTGAAGGGTCCATCGAATTCCGAGGAAGTCGCCGTCTCGCCATATGAGCTGACAAGCTCGGGACGACGCGAAATTGCCAAAGGAGATATGAAAGCTTGTCGGAATGACGGTGGCTCCGGGTAGGCGCAGACTCGCACCGCTGTTCGTGGCATCGCGGACCACGCATGGCATTGATCTCCCTCTCATGGAGAAGGACACCAGCGCACTTCGGTTGATCACGGAACGCTTGATGCGGCGACGTTCAACCCTCTGCTCTTGAAGAAAGATGTCATCCATCGATACCCCAGCGTTGCTGCGTTCTTGAGTGGCTGCGAGAGCAATTACGCGCAAAATTGCACGACACAAATCCAAGTTATATGGGATCCCCATCCGAGCGGCGTGGCGCAAAGGTAGTAGCGCTCCGCAGCATTTGCGGTTCGCGGCGCAAGTACTGGCTTCTACTAATACCCCCGCCGGGTCTGGTCCGACGGGGGTTGGGAAAGATGGTGCGAGGCGAGATTATGTGTGTCGCTCCAAGGACCCACCTGCATGACAGCGTAGCAGGGAAACAGCTCTTAGTCGTCCCAGGTTCGTCCGCTGCAGCCTTTGCATTCAAACATGCGAACATGTCGGCCATTGTGCACGTTCAGCATTGTCCGGATCAGTTCGGCCTGCTTGCCGCAGCGGCACAGCTTAGTTGCAATCGTTTCGATCCCTTCAATTTTCTGCCGTAGGATACCCATCGGACTTCCCCTGCGAAAGGTGATGAAAATGCTCTAAGTTACAAAGTGTGCACCAGTTCCTACCGGGAAGACAGTACAACGCGAAAATTTCCCGTTATCGGCTTCATAAGGGTAAGGAGCTGGCTTACATCGGCGGCACCGGCTGGTCGCAGACTGCGTGCAGCCATCCGAAAGCAGCTCCATACAGTCGTGAGCTCGAAGTCAAAGCTCACCAAGTCGATTAGGAAGCTTAACGCTACATGGCTTGAGCTGCCGTTCGTCGCCGAGATCGACTATCGCGATGTCACGGCAAAGAGCTGCTACGAGTAAGTTCGTTCAAGGCAGGAACGCATGTTGCTCCCGCTCGTTGAGGGTTAGAAGAAATCCGATGAAGCCGTAGCTGCGCGTGCCTACCAGCTCTGGGAAAAGGCCGGCAAACCGGAAGGACGAGACGAAGATTTTTGGCACTTAGCCGAGCAAGAGCTGATCAACGAGGATAAAGGCTCTCCACTTCGTACCCCCGACACGTTGTGACCAACCTGAATTGTTCCATTCGTCACGGTCTTGGCTGGGTTTGCGAGAGCCATCCGCTCCTCGCCTGGACCGGCGAACCCCTCGGCTGCACGCGCGGTGCCGGTATGCTCTGCGGATGCAACAGATCCGCAAATATCAATGCAGAGATCGAGCAGCCGGATGTGAGTGAGCTACTCAATGAGACCCCTCCCAATATGAGTTAGCGTCGGTATAGGGCATGGCCTATGACGGGTGGGACGGAGAAAGTAGTCTCCAGATAGCACCGGGCGTTCCAGTCGAAATGCGTTTCCTAGTTTGGACCGTTGTCACCGAGGAACGTATGTTACTTCAAGCCATTTACGGACATGCATTATCGAAGGTGGACCCCCGAGGAAATTGAACGACTTAAAGCGATGATCGCCGCTCGGGCTAGTGCGAACCGCATCGCAGTCGCGCTGAGACGACCAGTTAACTCCGTTCTTGAACGTGCGCGCATCCTTGGCATGTCTCTTCCAACAATCACAGAAGAGCGGCGGCGGGTGAGGAATTTGCTCAAGCAAGACAATTCTCGTCATCGTTGAGGAGCTGTGGATTTGTGCAATTCCCTCGGTCCGGGTAGGACCTGTCGCGGTCCAACTTCATCTTCATCGTCGAATTCCATCGCGCCTTTGCGCAGCGTAGATGTGAGGGGTGTGAATCTGGCTTTCGGCCGGCCGGTGGCTATCAGCGCATCAGCGACGTCGGCTGTTGAGAAGGCAGCGGCGGCCCCAAAAGGACAGCCGCCCCGATTTGAAGCCTGCAAGCGCCGCGGCGGCTTCGTCCGCGAGATCTTCATTCTCGATCCGACAAAGGACGGTAGAAAGCGATCTGCGCCCGAAGAACGTTCTTCCGGGAGATGAGCCGAAGCAACGCGCCTGGGGAGCTATGGGGCCAGAATGGTTCCCAGCGAATGCCGTAATCCCACGGTGTCGCCTCGGTTGGCGTAAAAGCCGGTTTCAGCTAGTAGAGTAAGGGCGCATCTCAGAGACCGGTTCAATAATGACGACTGTGCAACCGAACTTCCGCTCACCAAAAGCTCTGATGGCCGGCGCACACGATGCGTGGCATCGATCATTTGAGCATTCCCCTGTACCTATGCTTCTGCTCACGCCGGATCTGAAGATTGTTAACGCCAACGAGGCCTATCTCGGCAGCGTCTCCCGCTCGCGAGATACGTTAGCCGGTTTGGATATGTTCGACGCCTTCCCTGACAATCCACACCTGACATTTGCCGACGGCGTTGCAAATCTAGCCGAGTCCTTTGGCAAAGTTCTTCACGAAAAACGCGGTCAGGTGATGCGCATGCAACGATATGACATCCAGCCTGAAGGACGCCCTTGGCAGGTCCGTTATTGGCACCCTAAGAACTGGCCGGTTCTCGATGACAATGGCGCGATCGTTGCGGTAGTCCATCATGTCACCGATGCAACGACTTCTGTTCTGGCCAGAAGGGCTGAGAAAGCGGGTTCTCCTCCTTTGTCGTCAGAGGCGCTCTTGCGCTCTGCTGACAGGGCGATTCTTGAAGCGCGCGAGGTTCTAAGGGAAACTCACGAGAAAATCTTGGTATCTCGCGCTTTGATCGAGGAGAGGGTGTCGCTCTCAATTCTCAAGCCCAATGTAAAAGCGCCACCTAATAGTTCGTGCACGGAAGGCATCGCGAAGATGCATGACGTTTCGGAACTGCCGCTCCTCCAATCGGCTTTGAGCGAGGCATTGGTTATTACCGGCCAAGAGCTCGGCAACATTCAACTGCTCGACTGGAAGACGGGCCATCTGGAGATCATGGCTCAGCAGGGCTTTTCTGAAGAGTTTCTCAGTGTAACGATCAGGGATGGGTGTGCTTGCGGTCGTGCGTTGTTCAATCGGCAGCCCGTCATTCTCGATGACGTCACAATGGACCTTTGATTTCTGCCTTTTCGGGACATCGCCGGACGCGCCGGTTTTAAAGCCGTACAGTCAACGCCGCTCATGACCCACTCGGGCGCCCTAGTGGGTATACTCTCAACCCACGGCCAACATACTCCGAGTGAGGACCAGCTGGGTCTGATCAGGAGCTTAGCCATGCGAACAGCTGGCAGCATACTCCGTGGTCGCGCGGCGAAATCCGCATTCCCCGATTTGGATGACCTCGCCTTGCGCCAGCGGCTGTCGAAATAGCAAAGCACGGCTGTCCTCCGTCTTTAGATGCTTGGGGCCGACTCAAGTCGTGACCCCGTTTCATCATCTACCGGGGGACAGCCACCATCATCACCCCGTGTTCGGAGCAGGGCCCATCGGAGAGCGCAGCGCTTTGACTAGCATCTTGATCACCGCTATGCCCTGAGATTTTCTTTGTGGCCAAAGGAAATCAGGCTGGCGAAGGGGGTTATATGTGCGAGGCAATCTGGAGGAGAATGCTCATGAGGACATGCATTATCGCGCTTGCAGCCGCAGTCATCGCGGCGACGCCGATGACGGTCAAACAAGCCGCGGCCCAGAGCCAACAAAGCGAAGCTGACAAGGGCGTTAAGACACGCAATTCCGGTGAATCTGGCTACGTCGGCGAGCAGGAAAAGCCAGGCATGGCCGCTACGCCGCCTGGCCGGCCGGCCACTAGCTCAACCGGCGCCACGAATTCTCCGAGCGCGCAGAATTCAGGAACCGGCATTAGCGGCGCCCCCGGAAACAAGAACGGCCCCGCGCCGGGCCAGGGCACAGTCGGTTCAAACCCTCAAAATCAGCACGTGCGACAGCAGGATCCCTCAAACATCAAAGGCCTGCCAGGAAATAAGAGCGGCCCGCCCGCGAAGCGCTAACGATCGATGCATCGGTGCGCCGGCCTGACGAGGCTTATTAGGATGTCAGGCCCGCGGCCGTGCGGAAGGCGCGGCGATCACATTGAGATCGTGACGTGAGAGGCGTTTGCGCGCTTTGGGTTGCATCGCAATTTCAGGTGTGAATTGCGATTTCGCAAAAGGATTCATCGCGCGTCGCCGCGTCGAGGCGGTCACGTTAGCGGCCGCTAAATCCAGTAAGCAAATTCTGTATTCATTCCGCCTTTATCGAGTTTCGTAATTGGAACGCCGCTTTCGGCAATCGGTTAACCGCCGTTCGCCGGATGCTGCTGTGTCCGGCGCTGCCCTAAGGAACAAGGAGACTGATCATGGCAAGTGCGGCAGACCGCGAGCCCCGGCACCATACGCAGAAGATGCAAAAGGCGCTCCAAGACATCCGGAACCACCTGCGCGATGACATCCAGAAGGTCGACGATCCGCAGTTGAAGGCGATGTTCGAGACGTCCGCCGAGGTCCTAGGCGGGCTTGAGAAGGCCTTCAATGATTACGAAAAGAAAAACGAGAAGGCTTGGCGCTGAGCACCTCCGCGGCGGTTTGACTTTTAGTGAAGCCAGAGCCCGCCTGTCCGAAGGCCGAGGCCGCTGGTTCGAGTCCAGCAGGGAAAGCCAAATTCTTGTGTCCAAGTGGCGATTTTGAAAAGCAATTGGGGACGTAGCTCAGCGGCGAGAGCAGCTGTTTTGCAGTAAGCATCCGGTGAGGACCGCGTAGCGCTCACTCAGGCAGCCTGATTGGCTTGCTTGTTCTGGCCGCGCCAATTCCAGGGCAGGAGTTCGTCGAGCCGTTGGACCGGATGTGCAGCGATGCGCGCCAGGACGTCGGCGAGCCAAGCTTGTGGATCGAGGTCGTTCATCTTGGCCGTTACGATCAGGCCGTACCTCATCGCGGCACGATCGCCACCGCGGTCGGAGCCACAGAACAGCCACGACTTCCGCCCGAGGGCAATGCCGCGCAGGGCTCGTTCGGCGGCGTTGTTCGACAGGCAGATGCGTCGGTCCTCAAGGATGCGGGTGAACGCACTCCAGCGCTTGAGTATGTAGTCCATCGCCTTAGCGACATCGTTCCGCCGTGAGAGCTTGGCACGCTGCTCACGCATCCAGTTTTCCAAATTGGCGATCAGCGGTGCGCTGAGCTCATGGCGGACGGCCCGGCGCCGTTGGGGTGTCTCGCCGTTGATGCCTCGCCAGCGCCCATCTCAGCCACTGCGTGTTTGCTTCGGACGGTGAACGTGGCAGAAACCGGTTCGCCTGATGTCGAGAAAAACCGCCAAAATGCCAGCGGCCGCCGCCGGCGCGGGTGGCGGCCGGCTGATGAAACCCGGCATAAGTCGCATGCGGCAGCCGCGCATCGGCAGCGTCCGCCTCGGCGCGGCTCCTGATCGGCACGACCCTCGCCTGGTATGCGATGCTTTTGGTTTTCGTCGAGTCAGGACCATGCCAGTGGCGCCGGCCCGCCTGGTGCTGGTCGGCACGTTGGCTTGAACGTCAGCTTAACCATTTCCCGCCCAAAACGCCCAAAAGGAAAGGACCGGTGGCTTACCGCTTCAGGATAACCGGAAGGCGAACCAAGGAGCTGGCGCGCGCCCGGGCGGCGACCACGATCCTTGCCACCCGAGCGGCCCAGAAGCGCGCCGCAGGCGAGGCTGCAATGGCGCCATGGTGGCGCTCGAAGCCGCTCGCCACCGGAAACAATGTCGGTATGGTCGCGATGATCGACCCGCCGACGGTCAATGCCGTCCGGCGACCCGAGCGACTGTCAAGCTGATGAAGCCGATCGTCTCGCGCAGGATTTTTGATGGCGCCATATCTTCTGGCATCGCTCGAGGTCTCCGCGGCGTTTTACTCCGCCGAACACGAGGGCCGCAATTGGCGGCATCTCTGTTCAAGTGTCCAAGTGCCTTGGGGGCTGCATGACTGTCGGTGCGAAGCTGCTGGTTGATCACCTGGGGCAAAGAATCGACGCGCTAGCTGATCGCGTGCCTTTCATAAGAATCCACCGTCTATGACACTTTTCGCGCCGTCGACCGGTTTTTGCGGAGCTGTGCTTAGGGGCCATATGGCCAGATCATCGCGCTGAATCGGATCCGCGATCACGCCGCGGGCGAAAGCTTTCTGATCGGCCTGTCGAGCGCTTCTCCACCAAAGGTCGAAGATTTCGGGGAAAATTGGAAACTTTCGCCATCGCGCTGAGTTGGCAGCGACTGGATGCGGTCGCTTGGAGCGTGAGGATGGTCGACGAAGTCACGGTGAGAAGGGCGGCAGAGACGGCCTGGATCGTATACCGGGCGGCGCACCCTGACGTTGACGTTCACGACAGCCGCCGCTGCCTGCTCGAGCGCTATTTGCACAGGAGACGGGAAGAGCGAGAGAGCGATGCCGAAGGTCTCGCCAGCTTCGGGATAGCCTACTTGCACCAGCCTCCCGAAGACGAAGGTTGACGGGCGTGAAGATGTTCGTCGCGCGGATGGTCTGCGAAAGCACAAAGCCCAGTTGGACGCTGCTGGCGATTTCATACCTCAGTTCCGCGGTCGTTGTGATTGCCATGCAGTCCGTGGTCGGGGCCTAGCATGCGGATCGCCCAGCTTGCTCCATTGGCCGAGAGCGTTCCGCCGAAGCTCTATGGCGGCACGGAGCGCGTGATCGCCTGGCTTGTCGACGAACTGGTCGAGCTCGGACACGACGTCACCCTGTTCGCGAGCGGGGATTCGAAGACAAAGGCAAAGCTCCATCCTGTCTGGCCGCGTGCGCTGCGCCTGGGGCGAAGGGGAACGGATCCGAACGCCGCATGCGCGCTGCTGATCGAAGCCATCGCCGATCGCGCGGGCGATTTCGACGTGATCCACTCCCACGTCGACTGGTTGCCTCTTCCGGTGCTAAGCCGGACCGGCGTGCCGTTCCTGACGACAATGCACGGCCGGCTCGACCTTCCCGGGCTGTCCGATGTGATCGGGGCTTTCCCAAACGCGGCCTTCGTCGCGATTTCCGACGACCAGCGTCGACCACTTCCGGATGCGAACTGGATCGCGACAATCCAGCATGGGCTGCCCAATGATCTGTTTAGGCCGTCCTGCGAACGTGGTTCGTACCTGGCCTTCCTCGGGCGGCTGACGGCGGACAAGGGACCGGAGGCCGCCATACGCATCGCACGCGCCGCGCGGACGCCGCTGCGGATAGCGGCCAAGATACCGCGCGCGGAGACAGCCTACTTCAAGAAGAAGCTCGAGCCGAACATCGATGGCGCGGAGATCCAACTTGTCGGCGAAGTGGACGAAATCGGGAAGCAGCCGTTCCTCGCCGGAGCCGCCGCGTTGCTGTTTCCGATCGGGTGGCCGGAGCCGTTCGGGCTCGTCATGATCGAAGCGATGGCGTGCGGGACACCTGTGATTGCCTACCGCGCCGGCTCGGTGCCCGAAGTGGTGGAAGACGGCGTCACCGGCTTTATCGTGGATAACGAGGAGCAGGCGATCAGGGCAGTGAACGAACTGGGCCGGCTGGACAGAAGAGTGGTCCGCGCCCGGTTCGAGGAGCGCTTCGCCGCGAGCCGGATGGTGAAGGAGTACGAACGCCGATATCGCGAGCTGCTCGGCCGCGGAGGACGCGAAGGATTCGAGACGGGGTCAACCATATTTCGCCCGGAAGTTGGCACGGCTTCGGAGTCTCTTCGTTGAGTTGCCGATCAGGAGGCTCGCACGAAAAACCATTCTTTCCAGGGCGGCTTTTGTTCTTCTCGCGACGGCCTCTCTTGCGGACGAAGTGCCTCCTCCACAGCCGGAGGTCCAGCAGCCGGCGACTCCGCGAAGCAAGCGGAAGACTGTTCGAATCAGGTTCGGCAGGCTTGCTTTCGCTCCCAAGGCAAGGGAATTGTCGTCCGGCTCGTGAGCACCGAACATCGTTAGTGGACTGGGTCCTGACCGCCATCAAGCAGGGTTTGCGCCCCGTTCCGAGTGAAAGAGCCATCAGGAACAAGTGGCAATCGCGCGCGTTGGGGCCCGGCATCTTGAACGGGTGCGGCTCACGTTGGAGGAGAAAATCGATGAAAAGCTTTCTTGCCGTCGCTCTGCTTGGCACTGCCGTGATCGGCGGCGGCGCGTTCGCGCAATCCACCCAGCCCGCCGATCGCGCCGCGCCGGCGGTCACGGGCCAGCCGGCCGATGCGAAGATGGCGCTCAAAGGAAATTGGCGCGCTTCGAAGCTGATAGGCCTGAACGTCTACAACGAGGCCAACGAGAAGCTCGGAGACATCAACGAACTGCTCGTCGACAAGGCCGGCAAGATCAACGCGGTGGTGATCGGTATCGGCGGCTTTCTGGGCATGGGCGAGCACGACATCGCCGTCTCGATGGACAAGCTGAAGTTCGTCGAAGAGCCGGTCCGGACCAGCTCGAGCAGCACCTCGACCAACTCGCGCGACACCACCACCGGCGCGGCTTCGACGAATACGACGAACCGCAACGCGAACGATTGGGTCCCGGACCACGCGGTCATGAGCGGCAACAAGGAGCAATTGAAGGCGCTCCCGCAATTCAAATACTCGGACTACAATTAGTGCGGCGAGAACTCACGGAAAAAGGGCCCCCGCTGGGCCCTTTTTTCTGCCGGGCCCAACGGTCCAAAAAAATCGCCCGGTTTGCGGGCGAGCCTTTCATGCGGACCGTTCGCTGCAGAAACTATCCAATAGCCGACGCCGCCAACACCGAGCACGGCGGAACGCCCCATAAAATAAGTACAGGCATCTTCTCCTTCAATGGCCTTCAGAACGTTTCGCGAGGCCGGCTCGGCCCTGCGATGGCCGTTTACTGTTCGGTGCAGACCTTGGTGGTCTTCACGGCGGACTCGGCTTCCGTCTTGGTCTTGTAGACGCCGTCGCCCACGACCGTCGTCGTGGTCGTCGTTGGCTTGGTGTCGACAACGGTGCACTTTTTGGTCGTTGCATCACGAACGATGTAGAACTCGGCGGCGCCTGCGGCCTGGGTGCCGAGGACGAAGGCGGCGAGGGCGCCGCACACGTTCAGCTTCTTCATTGTATCTCCTCCAATGGCTTATAAGTAGTCACTGCCAACGGGCAGGCGGGCGCGAAGTTCCGTTTCTCCCGGCAGTTGGAAGGCACACTGCTCATGTCGCGAGACTAATTTCTTGCGGCTTGAAGAATTTCCGCCGGCGCCGTCTCAGCCGATTTGCCGAAACTTCCCGTTCTGGAACCTGCCCCTTCGTCCGGTGTTGTTCGGCGACCAATTACCAATTAGGAGGATTTCAGATGAACAAGCGTTTATTGTTGGCTACGACCGCCGCAGTCGCGCTCGCGACTTCGGCTCTCGCACAATCTTCTCCGAGCACGTCGAGCTCCAATCCGTCGGCTACGCAGCGTCAACTGGATTCCACGTCGACGCCGCCGTCCTCTTCGACGTCGACACCGTCGTCCAACTCCGCTCCGGGATCCGCGCAGACCAACCCTTCGACGAATTCGGCCCAGACGCAGCCTCCGCCAGCGACCGGCCAGAGCGCTGCAGGCCAAACGTCCAACTCCGGTACGGGCACCAACACCACGCAGGCGCCCACGTCGAATAACTCTACCAACCAGGCGCAGACCAGCCAGCCCTCCAACCAGACTATTCCGCCTTCGAACCAGGCTCAGACCAATCCGCCTGCGAACAATCAGACGCAGAGCGCGAACCCACCGGCTTCGGGCACCAATCAGGCTCAGTCCCCGACGGGTAGCAATTCGACCACCACGGCCCAGCAGCCGAACAGCCAGCAGAATACGGCCGATCGCTCGTCGAGCACGAACGTGAACGCGTCCGTGAACATCAACGATCAGCAGCGGACCCGGATCAGTACGTCGATTTCACACCTGAATGTGCAACCGCTCAACAACGCGAATTTCTCGTTGTCGGTCGGCACGGCCGTGCCGCGCGATGTACGTCTGCAGCCGCTGCCTGCGGAGGTCGTCGAGATCGTGCCCCAGTACCGGGGCTACAACTTCGTGCTGGTGAGGGACGAGATCGTGATCGTGGAGCCTTCCAGCTACAAGATCGTCGCGGTCCTGCCATACTCGGGCCGCTCCACGGCGGCCGCGCCGGCGCGCACCGAACAGCGCAAGACGACCTTCAGCGACAAGGACCGCGAGGTCATCCGCAAGCACGCCAAGGCGCGGCCGGTCGAGCGCGAGCGTCGCACCACCACCGGCAGCGCGGTTCGTACCGAGGTCCGCATCGGAGAGCGCGTGCCGGAAGGCGTGGAGATCGAAGCGTTTCCCGAAGAGGTCTATCGGGAATATCCGACCCTTCGCGAGTACCGGTACATCAACCGGGACAGCCGGACCTACATCGTCGAACCCCACGAGCGTCGCATCATCGAAGAGATCGACTGATCTCGCCAAGGAAGGAGAATATCCATGAAGAACATCGCGCTTGAGCCCTCGCCGCGACCTTGATGGTGTCGTCTGCGAGTGCGGCTTCTCTTGCACCTGCAGCCATCGCGTCGACTGAGGCTGCGGGCATCGAGCAAGTCCGTCTTGTCTGTAACGAGTATGGCCGCTGCTACCGGACCCGCGGTCCCCGCTATGTGCAACGCTACTACGGCGGAGACGACGGCTACGTGGTCCGCCGCAGCTACGGTGGTCCGGACTACTACGATCGCGGCTACGGCTACTACGGCGGTGGCCCAAGCATCGGTTTCAGCTTCGGCACCCGGAGCTGGTGAATTAGAAGTGGGGCCGCTCTCTGAGCGGCCCTTTCGCCGTCGATTACGTTTTCGCGGTGATGAGATGTCTGCTATTGCGAAGCTCCCGGGACAGAAAGAGCAATTACCGGCGCGGCTCGAAGCCGGTCTCGGCCCGAACGAGCGAGCCGAAATCCAGGCGCTCGCTCCTCGCCAAGATCGAGACTGCGCTGAAGTTGCTCGGCACCCAGGATTCCGCCGCAGCAGGCGAAGAAAGACGGCGCGTGTCGTGGTTTGCCTAGTTGTTCATCACTCGCGCTGCCACCAAGCGCTCGCGGCAGATATCCTAGGAAGCAGGACGCGCTTTGATCTCTGGCTGGCAGCGGCACATGTCCTCGTCAAGCAATACAGATAAAACCAATGACGCTGCCCGCCGACGGCGGAGAAGGAGCAATTCATTGCTGCTTGTCCTGGCCGTTGGATTTCTAGTCTTTGGCGCCGCAGCGGGCGCACTGTATTATGCGCTGCGGCCGGAAGTTCTCCGGATCGCGGTTGGGCCTCCCGGAAGCGATGATCACAAAGTAGTTGAGGCGATGGCCGATGCCTTCGCCAGCGAAAGCAGAACCGTCAAGCTGTCCCCGATCAAAGCCGCCGGGGCGGTCGAATCCCTCGCGTTGCTTCGTGCTGGCAGGGCCGACCTTGCGGTCGGTCGCGGCGACCTGGATATGCCCGCCGACGCGCAGACCGTCGCCACGCTGCGTAAGAACTTCGTTGTGCTGTGGGCGCCTTCCGGACTTGCGGGCAAGGCCCCCAAAAGAAAGCACGCGCCGAAAATCAAGGAGATCGCAGATCTCGCAGGGCATCGTGTCGGCGTAATCGGGCGGATCCCGGCGAATGCTGCTTTCCTGCGGGTTATCCTTAGCACCTCCGGCGTGCAGGCGGACAAGCTCGCAATTATGCACTTTGGGACGGACCACATCGAGGAGCTGGCACGCGACCCGACCCTCGATGCTTTCATGGCGGTCGGTCCGCTCGATAGCAAAATCACCTCCGATGCCATCGCTGCAACGACCCGCGTGCGAGGCGCGCCAAAGTTTCTCGCGATCGAGACATCGGAAGCCATCGCTCTGAAGCACCCGCGGTATGAATCCGAGGAAATTCCGCCCGGCGTCTTCAATGCCGATCCGGCTTGGCCAGATGACAAGATTGAGACGGTCAGCGTCAGCCACCTGATCGTGGCGCGAAAGACATTGTCTGAAGCGACGGTTGCGGCCTTTTTCCGGCAATTATTCGCTGTCCGTCAGGCGATTGCCAGACAAGTGCCGGGGGCTGCACACATTACCAAGCCTGACACCGAGAAAGATGCCGAGCTGCCCGTGCACCGGGGAGCGGCGGCCGTCATCGAAGGTAGCGAACGCAGCTTTCTTGACAGATACGGCGACTACTTCTGGTTCGCTCTCCTGCTTCTCTCCGCGATCGGTTCGGCCGGCGCCTGGTTGCGTCGCTATTTGAATCGGGACGAAAGGGAGGAAAATACCAGCCATCGCAACAGGCTCCTGGCCATGGTTTCCAGCGCGCGGACCGCGGAAACCAACGAGGAACTGCTAGCCCTGCAGCGCGAGGCTGATGCAATCATCGCGGAAACGCTCGAAAGTTACGATGATGCCGCCATCGACGAAGAAGAGCTGGCAGCATTTGGCCTGGTGCTCGAACTGTTGAACCATGCCATCGTCGAAAGGCGAGCTGCGTTGCAACGAGGTCCCCTTGAACCGGTTCGAGGCGCGGCAGTGAGTCACAGCCTTGCGCCTCGGGGATAAGGTCTCGTATGAGAAGACTGCACCTTGGGAAAATGATTCTGCGGGTGCCTTCTTTCGGTACCTTGAAAAGTAGACAGTACGCGAACTCGGGCGTGTGCGTCACCAGCGGATTAGGGGGCCAACGCGTCCGACGAAGCTGGAACTGGACCACCAAGGGGCCCGATAGTGTGGCGTCCGTCGCTCCCGGATGTGGCGCGTCGATGGCCTCGATACGAAACGGTGTGCGGTTGCCGGAAGTCACCCGAACGGCCTTTCCAGCCCGCTGCGGAATCATCGATCCGCCCATCGATCTGCTTGTCAAAGAACCCCATTGGATCGGCCGTATCGTCAAAAGTGCGAATGGGCCCGAGGGCGGTGTGTGGGTCATCGCCGAAACCAAAGATCTCGGCACGTGATTACGGAGCATCGTATGCGTCGTCGTAGGCGTATGGTCCGCCTTAGTACCCGGCGCCATAGTACCTTGGACCGTAGTCATAGTAGCCCGGATCCGGTTCCCAGGCATACGCCGAGGAAGCAAGCCTCCGATGACCGCGCCGGCGATCACGCCTCCGGTCGCCCCACCATTGCAAACTTCCTCATCGGATCATTCCTTTCTCGTTTCTTTCCCGGCTCGACAACGGGAAAACCAGGCGTTGGTTGCTGGTTGTCCGCAATGCCTCGGCGCCGGGGCCCGCGCAACAGCTTGACCGAAGGCAGGTTCAATCCGCACTGCGGTGCGGCCACTTTCTGAGCTTGCCGAGCCGGATCTCGAGTGTAGACTTAGCTGGATATTGGGGCGCTAAACACTTTTGAATTTGGCGCCCATGTGATTGTGATTGCGTTACAATCTTTTTCCTTTGGGGCCTCATGTTCAATCCGGCAATGACCGCGCTTCTGCGTATCGTCCTCGACGAGATCTGCGAAGACGTGTCGCGCTATGAGACCGGCGCACGCACCCACGTAGCTTAAGTATTTTGGACGACGAATGGCGACACCTCGCCCGAGCGGCTGAGGCAGGTCGGCCGCGAGGCTCTTCACGGCGCGCCGACGATGTGGCGGGCGGGCGGGAGCAGGTGGCGTGAGCAACGTGCTGCGAGGAGCGGCGAAGATAGGATGCGAGCGGAGAAGCAACCGACACGAGTCCCGCGACGAGGCCGCCCGATAGGACTGGCGGGACGGAAGCACTGGGGGCAGGAGCTCTCGCATTACTGGGCCAACGCCGCGCGGGCTCCGGAGTGGGGCTGTGGTTCGCCAGGAACGTTCGCGAGGGCCGCAAGCCGCCTGGCAGGCGATGTGTCGGTGTTGGACAACCCCTAACGGCGGAATCTGCCTCCTAGAATTTCAAAGTCGTGCGCAGGCCAAAGACTGTTGCGTTCTTGAGCGCTCGGCCCGGGATCGGCCCCGCCGGGTCCGTTGCTCCGCCCCCGGGATGAATGATGTATTGGAAATTTGCCTGCAGGGTCCAGCCGTCCCGTAACTGATATTGATACACCGCCGTCAACAGTCCTTCGAAGCTGCGCACCGGCCATGTCGGACCAAAGAGTACGCGATTGTCGACGTCCAGTGCCTGAGCCCGCTTCGAGACGTGGGCGTAGCCAGCAGCGATGCCGAATTTGTCGTCCGGCCGTTTGCCGCTGAGGCCGATGAACTCGAGTCCGGCGTCGGCGTAGAGATCAATCAGATTGCGGTCCGCGGGAGCGCCGGAGATGCGAGCGAAAACGCCGATTCCCCGTTCATCGCTTTTGGGCACGCGATAAATCTGCTGCTCGAAAACTGCCCATCCGCCGATATCGCCTGCCAACATCAGGGGAGTGCCGCTGCTGGCCGGCGCCACAAGCGAAACGCCGTTGCTGGCGAGTTGAAGATCGGAGAATGGCCCGAGGTGGCGCCACCCGCCGAACTTGATCTGGCCCGTCAGATTGGGATTGCCCTTCGTGTTGTTCCAGGAGTACTGGATTTGGCCCAGCAGAAGGGGCGGATCGTTAATCCGGAAGTTGACGCCGTATCGGTTGCGTTGTTGTGGATCGCCTCGGCCCGGACCCGCCTGGTTGCCGTCGAAGACGCCGCCAAGAATGGATAGCTGATCCGTGATGTTGACCAGCAGCCGGGTGCCCATTGCCGCCAACGGCGGCGACGGACCGCCGCTGGGCAGGTCGAGAGATGTGATTGCCGGCCACCCCATCGATGCGTTGGTGAAGACATCTGTATATTTCGTGTTGAAGAACTCGCTATCGGCGGCGAGCTGCCCGAACTTCAGGGAGACCTTTTTGTTACCCCACTGCTTCTCGAAGTAGGCTTCGTAAAGTCGCGTCGACGGCAATGCCTCGATGCCGCTGACGACGAAGAGATTGTCGAGATAGTTGCGCGACAGTCCCGCACCGTGAATCTGGAACATGTTGGCGTGGAAGGTAAGCTTGTCGATGCCGGCGAGCTTCTGCAGGTCGACATCGACGGCAAGGTTCAGCCGGCCTTCGTAGATCGCTCCCTGCTTCAGCCCGCCGGAGACATTTCCGAGCGTCTCGCCGATGTAGGTCGCGGCGAACTTGATCCCGTATTTTTGAAAGGGGTTCGGCAGAAGTCCAAGCGTCTTCTCCTCGATGGTGCTCTCGCCGGTGTCCGGATCGGCAGGCTTGTCTTCGTCGGTCTTCTTGTCTTCCTGCGCGAAAGCGTGGGTGCCGGCGAGAAGCCCCGCAACAAGGACCGCCAGCGTCAGGCATCTAACGACCATGTTCAATCGAACCGCATAGCGAGGAGTCCGCAAGACAGAGGCACATTGGGACACGGTCGAATAGCAAACTCAAGAGCGCGCGCGCTGGCTGGTTCCGCCCAGGTGATTTTCCAAGCCCGTGATTTTTGCGGCAGCGCAACGGCAACCCCGGGAACAATCGGAACTTTGCCTTGACGCTGCCGTTCGTGAGTGGGGCCAGAATGGAGGAGTGAGATGAATAAGCTGATCGTCTGCGGCGCCCTTGCCACTTTTGTACTCGGTGCGCAGGCTGCGAGCGCCGCCGAATTCTACATCGTGCGCGATGCCGCGACTAAGAAATGCACGGTCGTCGACACAAAGCCGACAACTACCACCACGACGGTCGTTGGCGACGGCGTCTATAAGACCAAGACGGAAGCCGAATCCGCCGTGAAGACCACCAAGGTCTGCACCGAACAGTGATGATCCGTCGGCCATGGTTCGGGCCGGTCGGAAGGACAAGGAGGATGAACGATGCCTGTATTTCTGTTGTGGGCCGTTCCCGCCGTCATCGTGATCGGCGGCGCCGGCTATTGGCTGATTCACATACGCTGATCAAACAACGATGATCACGAAGCGGCCCGTCCGGTCATGTCAGGCGGGCCGCTTTTCTGCCGGGACGGCGCCCTTTTTGGGGAGGGGCAGCGGACGAACCCAGGCAACCATGCCGACCGCCGTACGTTGACCCTCGAATGGGGCGCAGCTACGGAGCCGCCGATGATCGAAACCGATACCCTTTTGGTGAAGTGCCCCAACTGCGGCGCCTGGCCTATGGCGGCGGGCCCGAACGCCCCCTATTCCCATCAGGACGTTCGGCTGAGATGCGCCAAGTGCGGCCATGGCGAGGATGGCCGGCTGCGACGCTCCGCGTCCGTCGAACACCCCCCGCAGCAGCCGCATGCCGCTTGAATCATGAAGATACGCGTGCACTTGCAAAGCCACATCGTCGAGCTCGATGACGGCTCGAGATGGCAGGTCTTTCCGGGCGATCTCGACTTGACGCTGAACTGGAAGCCGGAAACGGACCTGATGGTTCTCGATACAGACGAAGAAGTTGCGTCTCATGTCCTGGTCGGTGGTGGCGCAAAGGTGCGCGCGAGGCGCGTGGGCGACAGCTGGCCTGCGACGCAAGTCAAGGACGCGCTGAAGGGCGGTTGAGCGCTTTTTGCAACCCGCCGGTTGGAGATCCATGGAAGACGAGAAGGCCCATTGGCTCGCGGAGGCGTAGGGATGCCGACGCCTGGCGTTGTCGATCAGCGATCTGGATACTGTCGAGCGGCTAAATGCGCTGGGCGATCCTACTCCGGAAGAGAAGCTGCTCGCGAAGATCGACACCGCGCTGAGCTTGCTCGAGCCGCGACATGTTGCCGGACCGAGCAGCGAATGAACCGGCGCTGCCGCCAGTCAGCGCTCGGCAAGCTGACAAAGCGATCTCGGACGATGATCGGGCTGCGTAGCTCCATGTGGCGCAGGGCTGGTAGGCCTACTCCGGAGACGCCCGCAGTCGGAGCAAGAGGCGTTCGAAGCCAGAAGCGAAGCCGACGGCACAGGGCAGCCCGACTCGGAGGTCTCGAACTAGCGATAATTGGTGAACAATGCGCGAGTGGCTCCGATCTCCCGGACTCCAGCGGTCCACCTAGCTTGACCTACGTCAACGTGGCTTTGGCCGCTGGCCTGAGAGTTTCGGCATGACCGAGCGATACGACCGGATCACTATTGCCGGATACGTCGCCATCGCCTTTGGCGTCGCGGCGTTGATTTGGCTGCTGATGTCGTAGAGGCCGCCTCAGTCGGCGGCCTCTTTCATCCTAGATCCAATTCATATGTTGGCCGAAAATCCGGCGAAGTGCCATCATATTGGGATACTGAATACCCAAAAGATGACCGAGGTATTGGCGCAGCGCTCTCATTCCGGTATCTGACAGGAACTGCTGGTCTTGCGGTCCTTCGGGCCCTGCGCACTTGCGGCCCCGCCAGCCGGCGTTATTCGGCCTGTTCGATCGCGGCTGGCATTTTGGCTACCGACATCAGAGATCGAGCGACTTGGTTTAGCAACTGATCAGAATTCTCCTCTTCCGCAAGTGACTTCGACAAAAGCGCGACGACTGCACTGTGGCGTAGCTGCTGGGCGAGATTCTTCGCCATGGTGTAAGCCGAGATTTCATAGTGCTCCACACGCTGTGCAGCTCCGATTAAGGCGAGGTCCGCGGCCGCGTCTTCCTTTTCCTCTCCTTCAGCCATGATTTCCTGGCCTTCCTCGATAAGCCCCATCATGCCCTTGCAAGGCTTCGCTCGGACGGTCTTGCCGAGCAACTCGAAGCATTCATTGATGCGCTCCACCTGGTTTTCGGTCTCGACGAGATGTTGCTCAAACAGCTCTCGCAACTGATCGAAGCGAGCTGCCTCGGCCATCTTCGGAAGCGTCTTGGTGAGTTGCTTTTCGGCATGCAGGATGTCGCGTAGCTCATCGATCAACAAGTCGCCAAGCCCGGCTTGGTCGTCTGGCGGCGAACTTTCCGCGACGATCGCGGCGGACGCGCCGGGGTCAGCCTGGATCGCTGGCGATTCCGTGAAGACCCAGCCATTGCCCTCGTTCCACGGACCGCGGGCGTCGATCTCGCCGTGGTCGCCGGCCCCGGTGGAGTCGTTGAAGAACTGGTCGACCAGTCCCGGTGTTGGGGCGATGCGGCCGATGCTGAAAGCGGGCTTGGCCATGCTCTCGAGCGCCAGCGCGAACGCTCTCATGTGTGTGATTTCCCGAGTCATCAGGAACTGCAGCGCGTCCTTGGTACCGGCGTCGTCGCAGAAATTGATTAGGCGTTCATAGACGATCTTGGCCCGCGCTTCGGCGGCGATGTTGCTGCGCAGATCGACGTCGAGCTCGCCGGTTATCTTCAGGTAGTCGGCCGTCCACGCATTGCCCTGGGAATTGAACAGGTTCACGCCGCCGCCACCAGCGATCGCAATCAGGGGATCGGCTTCGGCGGCCTGGCGATCGAACTTCGCCGGCTTGAGGTGCATCCGGGCGAGTGTCCCCACGACTTCGAGGTGACTCAGTTCCTCGGTGCCAATATCCATCAGCAGGTCCTTGCGATCCGGATCCTCGCAGTTGAGCCCCTGTATTGAATATTGCATCGCGGCAGCGAGCTCGCCGTTGGCACCGCCGAACTGTTCAAGAAGCATGTTGCCAAAACGAGGGTCTGGTTCGTCGACGCGGACAGTGAACATCAGCTTCTTGACATGGTGGTACATCGAAAGGCCTTGCAAAGAGAGGGGAGATCATCCCGAACGGAAGCCAGGATCGTTTGTTCCTATCGGACGGAGGATTCCTGCCCGGACGCCGAACCGCCGACTTTCCTTGTTTGGAAAGCTGGGGGAGGACCTCGACGGCACGTTGAGCGTTGGGGAGGTACTTATCTTTCCGATCGTTGAGACATGTTCAAGATCGCTAGCTTGTCAGCAAGGCGCCTTGGCCGCAGTCCAAGCTTTCCGGTGAATGTTAGACCGACCAGAGCGGATGCCGCGGTGGCACATTCAATCGCCCGCAGCACGGCGCCGGCCCCGGAGCAGGTGGCCCGCGCCCTGACCTGGGGCGCAGATGAGAAGCTTCTTCTGGTCCTAACAGCCGTCGGCTGGCTTGGCTCGCGCGGTTGTGGGGTGCCGCTGCGGCGCGCAGGAAACCATGCTCTGCCAGTGACGGTCACTGCGTCGCTGCTGCCCGATGATTTAAAACTCGTATTCGACCAAACTCGGCCGGATCGTCGGACGGTGATTGGGCATATGCATGGCGTCCCGCTTTCCGGCAAACGAAAAGATGCGTTTCCCTCAGGCCACGCGCTGCACATGGACTGGCACCGGCGGCCAGCGGGTTGCCGGCTGGTCCCCGGCGGGCGATCCGCGCGATTGCGGTCGGGCTGTCGCTCACTCGCATTGCGATCCTGGCGCATTCGGCGAGCGATGTCGTTGCCGGCTTCGCACTCGGGGCGATTCTCGAACGGGGCCTCCGGCTTTGGACCGGCTACTCGAACGGAATTTCAAAGGAGGATGATCATGCCGACTCTTGAAGACCTGAAGGGATACATGGAGCGCGCAACCGGTCTGAAGCGCCCCGGCAAGCGGAAGGCTGTGGATCTCGCGCGAGCGCGAAAGCCTGTTACGGTTCGCTTTAAGGACGACGGTCTCATTCCAAATCACCCGCGATGGCCGCTCGTACTGTATCGAAACGCGGTCGCTTTCGACGAAGACCTGGACGCCGCAGCCGTGATCGAAGACCTATTCGAAGCGAACGGATGGGGAGATAGCTGGCGGGATGGCATCTACGATTACGTGCATTATCACTCCAGGATCCATGAGGTGCTCGGCATCGCGCGCGGCAAGGGCCGCGTTCGGTTCGGCGGCAACAAAGGGAAGATCTTCACCCTGAAGGCTGGGGACATCGCGGTTCTTCCCGCCGGCACAGGACATCAGTGCCTTTCCGCGGGCGATGAGTTCCTCGTCATCGGGGCATACCCGCCGACCGGTACATACGACGAGTGCACGAGCGTCGAAGACCGTCAGCGGGCGCTGAAAGCCATTCCGAAGGTTTCGGTGCCGCGTAAGGATCCGGTCTCTGGGGCCGGCGGGCCGCTCTCGAAGCTCTGGAAGAAAGCGAAATGACCGAGTACGTCATCCGCTTCGTCCTCGGGGGCGCCGTCGTATCGGCCTTCGCGATGCTGGGAGATCTCCTGCGTCCAAAGAGCTTCGCCGGCCTGTTCGGAGCAGCGCCCTCGGTCGCGCTCGCGACGCTTGGGATCGCGGTGTATCAGCACGGGGTCAATTACGCCGCATTGCAAGCTCAGGCGATGATTGCGGGAGCGGTTGCGCTCGCCATCTACAGTGTCGTCGCCTGCCATCTGCTTGTCCGCGCAAAGCTGCGAGCGGTGACGGCGACCTTGCTGTCACTCGTCATTTGGCTGGTCGCCGCTTTCGGGCTGCTGGTTTTCGCTGGAGGTCAGACGTGAGCCCGATCCGCCTTTCAACGTCATCTCTCAAGGAAGGCCGCTGGTACGAATATCTGATTCGCTTCGTGCTTGGCGGCGCTGCGACCGTCTTTACCGGCCTCATCAGCAGTCGCTATGGAGCAGTCATCGGTGGCGTTTTTTCTTGCCCTTCCAGCCATATTCTGCGCGAGCGCAACGCTGATTGAGAAGCATGAAATTCGCCGCAAGCGCGAAGCGGGTCTCGCCGGCAAGCGCCGCGGGCAAATGGCGGCCGCCGTCGATGCCGCTGGCGCTGCGCTCGGCGCGCTGGGCATGCTGGCCTTCGCGGTTGGTTTCTCGATGCTAATCCCACGCGGCAACATCCCCGCCGTCTTCGTCGGCGCCTCCCTCGCCTGGTTGACTGTCGCGGTAGCGGCTTGGTACGTGCGCCGGAAAATTCGATCGATGCGGACCGTGAAAGAGCCCAGCGGCTCCACGAATTCGCGAACGCGATAGACGGGCTGGCGATCTTCTCTTCATTAGTTCGCAATGAGGAAGTTTGATCTCGTCATGGCCGAGCTACCTTCCGGGCATTCATATCGGCACCCGTCACCGGCCCCAGATATTGATTTCCCAGCCTCATCCGGACGACGCCGGCCTTATCGGCGCGCTATATCGCGCTCCATCCTGGATCTTCGAAGCGCACGACTCCATCCTTGCCGTGGACATCGGACGCACGAACATCCGCTGCGGCGTCGTGGAAACGCGACGCAAGAAGGCGCCGAACCTCTCCGAGGCGTGCGTGTGGCAGTTCGAGCTATGGCGTCATGCCGACGACGAGCCGTCGCGTGAGAACGCTGTGAGGCGCCTTGTCAAGATGCTCAAAGAACTGATCGCGAAGGCGGAAGACGAGGGATTCAAGCTCGCGCCATTCATCGGCATCGCATGCCCAGGCGTTATCAAGAGCGACGGCTCGATCGAGAAGGGCGCGCAGAACTTGCCCGGCAACTGGGAGAGCAGCAAGTTCAATTTACCCGCAAGTCTCGTCCAGGCGATCCCGCAGATCGGGGAGAACGACACCGCCGTCATCATGCACAACGATGGGGTCGTGCAGGGACTTTCTAAGGTCCCCTTCATGCAAGACGTGAAGCGTTGGGGCGTGCTGACGATCGGCACCGGTCTCGGCAACGCCCGCTTTACCAACCGCAATGGCAAAGGCGAACGCTGAGGTTATCGGAAGAAGGTGGCTCGATAACCGGTAAAATGAGGGCCGATCGTTGGCTGGGTTGTGAAACGCGTTTTTGGGGGAGACCAAGATCGGCATCTCAGGAGGCAGCTGAAATTTCCTTCCTGAACTGGCATAGGCGGCGGTCACCGCCGCGATTTCGTTCGGCCAAGGGCGACTTTTTGCCGCTCATAGGGCAAGGTTTCAACGGAGGAACCTCGCTGACTTCGCGGGTTTATCACCGGAAGGAGGGATCGGCGCTAGCGAGTGGAAATGACTGCTGTGATAGCGGCGGCCGAGCGTGTCGCTGACGACTAACCGTCGAAGAGGCCGTGATTAGCGGAAACCCAGCCCACGATCCCTACAGAGTTGAAGGAGGCACGTGGTGACCCAACCGACCGAAAAGGAAATCGAGAAGCGCGCCTACGAGATATGGGAGCGAAGCGGCAAGCCCGAAGGCAGGGAGGAAGAATTCTGGCGGTTGGCGGAGCAGGAGTTGCGAAACGAGGACAAGTCATCTCCTCTCCGCACTCCAGATAGCCTGTAAGCAGAGAAGAAGCGCTAACCGGATGTCTCATTCCGCAGCAGCCGAAACTGTATTGCTGTACTTTGTGCTGCCCCTTTGGTTATTGGCGGGGTTTGCTGATTATCTTTGCCATCGCGCATCTCGGATTGAGACGACAAGCGGCTATAAGGAAACCCTACTTCATCTGTTGATGTTGATCGAACTTGCGATACCATTGCTGGCGGCGATTTTTTTTGAAATCAACGCTCTTATTATTGCGGCTATGATCGTCGGCTTTGTTACGCACCAGCTGACAGCCCTCTGGGATACAACATTCGCCAGCCATAAGCGGAGCATCACGCCCATCGAACAGCAGGTCCATAGTTTTCTCGAGCTGATGCCTCTCATGGCGATGGTGATCGTCATCATCTTAAACTGGCCGCAATTCCTCAGCCTTTGGGGACTGGGTTCTGGGCCCGCACGTTACGAACTCGCCCTGAAGCGAGAGCCATTACCATGGACGTATGTGGCGGCGTTTCTATTCGCGGTCCTGCTGTTTGAAGTCCTTCCCTATATGGAGGAATTCGTTCGAGGCTTACGGTCGCGGAAGAGGGCTTAGCTCCGAACGCGGAGCACCATCAATGAAGGTTGCCGTCATCGGAGCGACAGGACTTTTAAGGTCCGCTATTGTGGCTGGCTTTCCTCGCACGGCCATTCGGTCCTTTCGATGAGTAGAATCGCCGACATTAGGTGTCCTGGCACGATCTCAACGAGGCGCGGATTGTAGGGGCGGCAGCAACTCGCCCCATGCCACTTCGAACGCCGCGCGCGCTTCTTGAAAGGTCGCGGCCGGGCCTCCGCTCGACCGGTCGCAGCCCGGATGAAAGCCGCATTCCATTCCCACTGATCGGCATGGTTCGGTGCGCCGGTGCGCAGCCCGATTGAGCCAACGACGACGCGCTATAGAGGATGTTCCATTTCTGCCCGGCTACGGCTCGGTCGCGCCGGCGCGTGAGCTCGGTCACGTCGCATCTCCGGTCGGGCAGCGCCGCCACAGCTGCAGCAGCTCCGCGGCCGGCCGCTTGCCCGCCGTACTGCACTTCACGCAGCGCAGGCGACCGGCGAGATCGCGCACGTTGGTGGTCGGAACGTGGCGCAGCGCAGCTAGGCGCGACCGCGCGCGGTGTCTTGCACCGCGAGCATTTGATTTCGAGCCACGGATAGCCGGCTTGATGGCCTGGTCGATCGAGGGCGATGCGTCGACCGGGCCCGCCGTCGGCGCAGATCTTTTTGTTCCAGCTCTGGCAGAGCAGGATCGTCGGCCTCGCGGATGAGTGCCTCGCCGGCGGCGCAAACCATTTAAACTTAGCCGTGCCGCACCGCTGCCCCGACTTCGATCGGTATACGTCTCGGCCAAGGTTCGGAATGTCCCAAGTCTACGAGATGTTTGAAACCCTTGACGGATTGGGCACTCGGAAGCCGCCTGAGGCGTCGGGCTCCTCCTCCGCCTCATCGGGCAGCGGCAGTTTGGCTTCCGAATTGGCTAGCTGATACGGGGAACAACCCGCTGGTTTCGCAGTTCTTTTGGCGCCGCCGGCCTGAGTGTCGCTGGGCGCCTCATGGCCCAGCTAAGTCAGGCGACACGGCGGCTCGTACCATTTTGCTCCATGGAGGATTTGGATATGAAAACGACCCGTATTGTCGCTTGGCAGCCGATCAGCCTTACTCGCCTCGGTGGGGTCTCGCAGCTGCATCTTCCGTATGGCCGCTCGTTAGAACTCAAGAGCGGCGATGGCTTCTGAGGGAGGGCAAGTCATGTCAATCAAGTCAGCCCTCCCTGCCATCCATTCGGAAGCCGGGTTGTCTCGGTATCTGCAAGAGATCCGAAGCTTCCCGCTGCTCGATGCATCCGAAGAAGTGATGTATGCAAGGCGGCTTCGGGATTCTGGGGATCGCGAAGCTGCCTACCGTCTGGTGACGAGCCATCTGCGATTGGCCGCCAAGATCGCGCTGAAATATCGGCGCTATGGATTGCCCATCGCCGACCTCATCTCGGAAGCCAACGTCGGATTGATGCTGGCCGTCAAGCGGTTCGACCCTGAGAAGGGATTTCGCCTGGCGACCTATGCCGCTTGGTGGATCAAGGCGTCCGTGCAGGAGTTCGTCCTGAGATCGTGGTCACTCATCAAGCTCGGCACAACGGCGGCACAAAAAAAGCTGTTCTTCAACCTTCGAAAGTTGAAGAGACGCCTTGGTGCGCCGGATGATGGCGAGCTTTCGCCGGAGCAGGTGAAGCAGATCTCTGAACATCTTCATGTTAGGGAAAGTGACGTCGTCGAGATGAACGGGCGGATCCGTGGCGATATGACGCTGAACGTTCAGCTCAGTGACGAAGAAGGCGAGCAATGGCAAGACAGGCTCGCCGATTCATCTCCTGATCCTGAGACCCAGCTTGTGGAGACCGGAGACCGTGAACGGCAGAAGGCCGCACTCTCGGAGGCGCTGAGTGCGCTCTCTCCGCGAGAACGCACCATCGTCGAAGCCCGTTACATGGCGGAAGAGCAAAGCACGCTTGACGATCTTGCCAATACCTTCGGGATTTCTCGTGAGCGTATCCGCCAGATCGAACAGCGTGCGTTGAAGCGCATCAAGACGATGATGTGCGTACGCCTTCCGGATCTTGAGGCTGCTTCAGCAAGCGCATACTAGAAGCAGAACACAAAAGACCGCTGGCCGGCTGCTGATCGATGAATCAGCAGCCGGTGCAGATGTCAAGCACGATGGCTTCGGCCGAGAAATCACGGTCCTTGCGGCCACCGGACTTTGTTCTTGCCTGGGGGCTGGCCGCTTTGATCACTGACAAGCTGCTTATCGACGGCGTCGGAGCTTCGCACTGCGCGCGATAAATCCGCTTCCTTCGCCTGCAGCGAGACCACCATCCCGAGTAGAGCAGCAAGTACCATTAAGCTCCGCATCTCTGGCTACCCTCCTTTCGACGATGCTCAAATTTGCCGCGCAGAGTTGTTCTGAAGCCGAGACAACGTCTCGGTTTGACGGTTTCAATTCTCAAGGTGCGCTGAGCGTTTCCGGACGCAGGAGAATGCTCTCCGGTTACGAGCCGCGAGCAATATCGACGATCCGGCTTTCGCCGCAAAAATTTTCTTCCAACCTCTTGAAAGTAGAACCCTCGCTCCTAGGTGGATTTTTGCCCGGGGGCCGTTATGGACCCGGTTTTGGACATCGCTGAACCTACCCAAGGAGGATGTGCATGCATTTCCGTCCCTTGCACGATCGCGTGCTCGTGCGACGTCTCGACGCCGAAGAGAAAACCGCCGGCGGCATCATCATTCCAGACACAGCAAAGGAGAAGCCGCAGCAAGGCGAGATCGTCGCCACTGGCCCCGGTGCACGCAACGAACAAGGCCAGCTCATTCAACTCGACGTCAAGCCCGGTGACCACGTCCTGTTCGGAAAGTGGTCCGGTACAGAGGTCAAGATCGACGGCGAGGAATTCCTGATCATGAAGGAGAGCGACCTTCTGGGTGTCATCGACAAGGCAGGCGCCGTCAAGAAGGCAGCGTAGGGCGCTGACAGTCATAAGAGGAAAGCTGACAGTCATAAGAGGAAAGGAGAGATCAAAATGGCTGCCAAGGACGTAAAGTTCGCAACCGAGGCCCGAGAGCGCATGCTGCGGGGCGTCGACACTCTGGCAAACGCGGTGAAGGTCACACTCGGTCCGAAGGGGCGTAACGTCGTGATCGAGAAATCGTTCGGTGCGCCGCGCATCACCAAAGATGGCGTAACCGTCGCCAAAGAGATCGAACTGGAAGACAAGTTCGAGAACATGGGCGCGCAGATGGTGCGCGAGGTCGCCTCAAAGACGAGCGATGCAGCCGGCGACGGGACCACGACGGCGACCGTGCTCGCTCAGGCCATCTTCAAGGAAGGCAGAAAATCCGTCGCCGCCGGCATGAACCCGATGGACCTGAAGCGGGGGATTAATCTCGCTGTCGAGGCCATCGTGACCGATCTGAAATCCCACGCCAAGAAAATCACCGCCAATGACGAGATCGCCCAGGTCGGCACAATCTCCGCCAATGGTGATACCGAGATCGGCCGCTTCCTGGCCGACGCCATGAACAAGGTCGGCAATGAAGGCGTGATCACCGTCGAGGAGGCCAAGAGCCTGCATACCGAGCTCGAAGTGGTCGAGGGCATGCAGTTCGACCGCGGCTACATCTCGCCCTACTTCGTCACGAACCCCGAGAAGATGCGCGTCGAACTTGAGGATCCCTACGTTCTGATTCACGAGAAGAAGCTGTCCGGCTTGCAGACCATGCTGCCGCTGTTGGAGCAGGTCGTCCAGTCCGGTAAGCCGCTCCTGATCATCGCGGAGGACATCGAAGGTGAAGCGCTTGCGACATTGGTCGTCAATAGACTGCGCGGCGGACTGAAGGTCGCGGCCGTCAAGGCACCTGGCTTCGGCGATCGTCGCAAGGCCATGCTGGAGGACATCGCGATCCTGACCGGCGGCAATGTCATCAGCGAGGACCTCGGCATCAAGCTGGAAAACGTCACAGTGAAGATGCTCGGGCGCGCCAAGAAGGTCGTCATTGACAAGGACAACACCACCATTGTCGAGGGCGCGGGCGCCAAGAAGGATATCGAGGCGCGCGCCCAGCAAATCAGGCTCCAGATCGAGGAGACGACCTCCGACTATGATCGCGAAAAGCTGCAAGAGCGCCTCGCCAAGCTCGCCGGAGGCGTCGCAGTGATCCGTGTGGGTGGTGCGACGGAGGTCGAAGTCAAGGAACGCAAAGACCGTGTCGACGACGCGATGCATGCTACTCGAGCGGCGGTGGAGGAGGGGATTCTCCCCGGAGGCGGGGTTGCCCTCCTGCGTGCCCTCGAAGCGCTCAACGGCATCAAGACCGCGAACGCCGACCAGAAGGCCGGCATCGACATCGTTCGTCGCGCCATCCGGATGCCGGCTCGGCAGATCGTGCAGAACGCCGGCGAAGACGGCTCACTGGTTGTTGGCAAGCTTCTGGAGCACCAGAGTTACAATTGGGGCTTCAACGCGGCAACTGGCGAGTACGAGGATCTGGTGAAAGCCGGTGTGATCGATCCCGCAAAGGTCGTGCGCACCGCCTTGCAGGACGCTGCGTCGGTGGCCTCGCTGCTGATCACCACCGAGGCACTCGTGGCCGAGAAGCCGAAGAAGGCTGAATCCGCTCCGGCAGCTCCCGCCATGGACTTCTGAACAAGAGAGCCCGGCCGATCAAGGCCGGGCTCTACCAGTGAGAGGAGAGAAGATCGCTTCCAAAACGGAGTCTCCCATGAACAAGTCTAATCGTCGTCGGCTCAGGATGAGGCAGGACGCGATCCACCGGTTCATGTTCTACCTGAGCTTTGTCACCATTGCCTGGATCTGTTTTCGAACGATGGGAGGAGTATAGATGCTGAGCCATCACCATACGTTCTCCGCCCGGACGGAGACCAACCGCAGTTTGCGGCGACGCCTGCTCGCTCTGGTAATGGGCAGCGGAATGTCCCTGACCGCCTTCGGTGCTTACGGCGTGGAAAGCCCGCGGGGAGCCGAGGCTACACAGGGTGCGTTCACTGGACTACCACTGCCGCCAATCCCGTATCTCGACACGATGCCGTGGCTGAAGTGGCAGCCTGCGGCGGCAACGATGAAGATCGACATCTTGCTGCCGCCGACCTCCGCGCCGCCCGGCATCTGGCCGCAGCCGTCGCCCCATCCCGCGGGACCGTTGGCAGCAAGCTGAACGTCAGTGAGCGGCCCGCGAAGGCCGCTCCCTACCTTACGCAATCTGGTCAAGAGCGAGCGACGATCATGTCGGGACCGAATTCGGCGAAGCATTTTCGGTGCAGGAGCTCCGATGCAACCTCAAGCACAGCACTTGAGCTTAGCGTCCGCGACTTCCTCATCCGAGGCCGTCTGAAGGTGATCGGTCACTACGAGCGCCTGCTCTCAACGGCGAGAAGCGAGCAAGAGCGCAGCTCTATCAAGCCCGGATTGAGCGAGAGCCGCAAGTAATGGATGATTTACGCCAGAGTGCTCTTCCGGATCGCGTGGCCGCCTAGTCACTGAGCCGCCAAGGGAGCCTCTTGAAGAAAAATGCGCATGCCCCTCTTGAACTCACGGACGTTAGTTCTAGTTCGTTTCTCGACCGCGACTGCGGTGTGTCGAGCGCCAGGCCGGGCTCGGCACGAGGTACTGGATCGGGGTGTTCGACCATAACCGAACTCCCATCCTGCCTTGCTTCGTATCCATATTGCTCTTTGGAGGACTTGGCTATGAGGACACTTGATTTTACGCCCCTGTGGCGCACCAGCGTCGGCTTCGATCACTCGGCTGGCCTCATCGACGGCATGTCGCGCCGGCCGAATGAGGATAGCTATCCGCCATACAATATCGAGCGGTCCGGTGAGGATCACTATCGAATCACGCTGGCCGTGGCAGGTTTCGGCGCTAGTGACATCTCCGTGACGGCGGAGCAAAATGCGCTCACGATCGAAGGCAAGAAGTCCGACGGGGCTGCGCGCCGGTATCTCTACCAAGGTATTCCGGCGCGACCGTTCCGGAAAGTCTTCAGTCTGGCCGAGTACGTCCAGGTCAAGCAGGCATCCTTCCGGGACGGTCTCTTGACCATTGATCTCGTTCGAGAGATTCCGGAGGCGATGAAGCCGCGCAAGATCCAGATCGGAAGTGGAGCAGTTGCTTCGTCTCAGATTGAGCGGAAGAAGGCCGCTTAATAGCCTCGATCCAGGGACGGGCGATTCTCAACGGAAGTCGCTCTCTGTCCTATCTCATCTCAGGGTGGCGACATCGACTACGCCGCCACCTCAATCTCGAGCACCATCCCTTGGAAAGGAGTGAATAGGGAGGCGAGCCATGACTAACGTAAAAATCGACGGCGGTGGTCTGCACCCATTTTTCCACCCCGCCGCTCACTACGTTTCTCCGGCGGAAGTCCTGAATGACATGGAGCTCTCGACGCCTGAGAAGCGGATCATCCTGTCCTCGTGGGCGTCGGACATGTACGCCGTGGAATCCTGTCCCGACCTGCGGGAGGTCCCCGGAACGGGCCACGCTGTGAAGTTGGCGGACATACTGGCAGCGTTGCGCCAACTCGACGGAGACGGCGATGACGATCCGCCCCGTGGCGGTGGCGTCCCCATGCGGCTGCGGCGGCTCTGGGCTGCCGCCGCTCAGCGGAGGGCGCTGTGATGGTCACGGAAGCCGTTCTAGCGATCGTGCTGCTTGGCCATGCCGCAGCAGCCTGGGCAATTCCGCTCCTAGCATTGGAAGGAACGCGTCTGCCTCAGATTGACGATCCCACAAGCACGCAAGGGTGATCGGAATGTTGGGTCAGCGAACAATATTGGCATGGCTTCTGGTTGTGGCGCTGTTCGGGACTTCACCGGCTATATCCCAAGTGCCGGACCTGAAGACGGGTGGTTCTGTGCCAACATTGGCGCCGGTAGTTCGACAGGTGACACCCGCGGTTGTTAATATTTCCGTGCACGGCCGTGTCCGTGAGGACAATCCGCTTTACCGCGATCCGTTCTTTCGTGAGTTTTTCGACATTCCCAAGCAGGTCGAGAAGGAAATCAATTCGACCGGTTCGGGAGTCATCGTCGATGCCAGGCGCGGCTATGTGTTGACCAACAATCATGTTGTCGAAGGCGCCTCGGTCGTTCGGATTACGACCAAGGACGGCCGACAGCTATCTGCGAAGGTAATCGGGCGCGACCCGCCGACTGACGTTGCAGTGCTGCAGATCCAAGACCCTGCCGGCCTTCAGGCGCTTCCTTTCGGCGACAGTGATGCGCTTGAGGTCGGGGATTTCGTGCTCGCGATCGGCAATCCCTTTGGACTCGGCCAGACTGTCACGTCCGGCCTGGTCAGTGCGCTGGGTCGCACTGGCTTGAGCAAGGAAGGCTACGAAGACTTCATCCAGACCGACGCTGCGATCAATCCGGGAAATTCCGGCGGCGCATTGGTGAATCTCCGCGGCGAATTGGTCGGCATCAACTCCGCGATCATTTCGCCGGGCGGAGGGAATATCGGGATCGGCTTTGCTATTCCCGCGAATATGGCCCGGATCGTTATGGAGCAGATTGTAGATAAGGGACACGTTGAGCGAGGCCGCATTGGCGTTTCACTGCGCGAACTCCAACCGTCGACCAAACAAGGGCGCAACGAGGGCGCGGTGATCGCAGAGGTCGCGGCAGACTCTCCGGCTGCAAGGGCCGGCTTGCGGAAGGACGATATTGTTGTCATGGCAGACGACCGTCGGATCCGCACCGCGTCGCAACTTCGTAACAAGATCGGCCTTTCGCGTGTCGGTCAAGATGTGAAGCTCACCATCGTGCGGGGCGGTCAAACCAGTTCCGCAGTCGTGAAAGTTGCTCCGCCCGTCCAGGCAAGCAGCACATCCACTCGCCTGCTGCACTGATGCAAAAGGTTCAAGACAATCTGGCCGGTCGACTGCCAAATTCAGCTCTGGCAGGCGTATTGACTAAAAAGCCCAGCCCCTCTGCTTTTAGGGCAGCCATCTAACTTGCTCAACTTTGTAACTCTTGTCGCCGGCTGGGGTCTGGACGGCTACGACTGAGCCTTTGGACCTGCCTATCAACGCCCGTGCGAGCGGGGAACTGAACGAGATCTTGCCTTTTGCCGGGTCGGCTTCCGGCTCGCCAACGATTTGGCAAATTCGCTCCTCGCCCGTGTCCTGGTCCGTCAGCGTGACCGTCGCGCCGAATAGCATCTCGATCACGCCGATCAGTCACCATCGAGGGCAGTAAGCCTGAAAAAGGCGAGCGCCAGTTCCTCCATCGCAGCATTTCAACCCGCAATTTCAAGCGCCAATTCAGCCTTGCGGACTATGTGCAGAAGCTCGAAGCCAAGGCGGCTTCTCGCATGTTGAGAGTCGGATGCATCAGCGATTGAATTCCCGAACTTCGGGTAGGCGTTCGTGATCAGCTTTCGATGACGACTACGACTTCCACCTCGCAGCCTTGCGCCATCGGCGCCCTGGTCATGCCTCCCTGCATCTGGGCCACGATCAGATTGATCAGGCGGGTTCCCAAACCGCTCTTCGCCTCGGTGGGGCATCCGATTCCATCGTCCCTCACCGTGATCACGACCTTTTCGTTTCTCTTCCGGACGTCGACTTCCACGACGCCTGGGCGCCCCTCCGGAAACGCGTACTTGAACGCGTTTGTCACCAGCTCGTTGACGATCAAGCCGACGGATGCGGCCTGCGAACTCTTGACGGCGATTTCGTCGCAGGACACCCGTATCGCGATCGGGCGCACTCCCCGGTGCAGATCCGAAAGGCTGCCGCACAACGCCTCAAGATAAGCGGGGAGGTCGACCGAGCTGTTGACCGGCGTGTCGCGCAGGCGATCATGAACCTTCGCGACAACCTCAATCCGCGCCAGCGCGGAGGTGATTGCCGCCTGCACGGCGGGATTAGGGTCCGATCGCGCCTGCAGACGGAGGATCGACATGATCGTCGCGAGGTCGTTCCTGGTCCGGTGCGCCAACTCCATCATGAGAACGTCCGCGTAGGCCTTTGCCTCCGAGTGCTTCTGGAGTGCCGTGCGCAGGGCTTCCGTTACCCCTGCAAGACATAGCCCGCTGGCGAGAAAGATCAGGAGCGGCGCGATAGCGGCGCTCGGAGGCGGAGGGATAAAGTATCGCGCCGCCAGCGCCGCGCTCGCGCCGGTGGCGAGAAAGCCTGAGCCGCGATCGAAGATGACTGAGGCCAGGAAAATGGCCGGGATGAACAGCATCAGCGGATCGGGTCTCAACTGATCGTCCGGCAGGAGCTTGGCGACGAATGCCAACCCGACAAGCCCGAGGCTCAAGAGGTACCGCACCCACAGGGGATATCTGGGCGTGACGGAGGGGATATCTGGGCGTGACGGACATGAAGCGAAGCAGGAGCCGGTCCATGGAAAGCAACGAACCGGCTTGTCGGCGCGTTCCTGTCGCTTGCTTCAAGCGCTTCGGCCGGGCGCGCGGACTGCTGAGCCTAAACCAAAGTGGGGTGCTCTGGGCCTGCCTCTCTTCTGCTCCTGAGGAACGATTCAACAAAGCGTGAGTTCGTCCCGAAAGAACCGACCAAAAATCCAAGAGGGTAATTCCATGACGCGATCAGTGGAGGAGCTGAGGGGGGAGTGCGAGCGAAGCCGTGCCGAGTTCGCGGTGACGGTCGATAGGTTGAGGGAGCGGATATCGGATACCGCTGACGACCTCCGCCACAAGGTCTCGCCGCAACACATCAAGTCGGAAGTCTCCGATTACATCAGCAATAAGACCCAGAGTTGGGTCGAGGCGCTGAAACAACAAGCCATGGACAATCCGATGCAGGCGGTCGCTGCGGGCACTGCGGTCGCAATCCCGCTGCTGCGCCTGGCGCGCGGTTTTCCACTACCACTTCTGATGATCGGGGCTGGCCTTGCCCTCACCTCGAAGACGGTGCGCGAGCGGGCCGCGGAAGCGGCCGCACCGGTGATGGAGAAGGCGGGAGAGATGCTGGATCAGCCCGCCGACCGAGTGGACGCGCCGAGCAGCGACATGAGAGACCGGCTGAATTCGGCTCAAAGTCAGGCCAGCGACATGGCCAGCGATGCGCAAGATGCCGCTGCCGCCCTGGCCGACGATCTTGGCAAGCGGGCGGCGCAGGCCGCCGGCACTGTCGGCGATACGCTCAAGAGCGGCATGGATGCCGTCAAGGGGAGAGCGGGCGCGGTCAAGGACGCGGCGGCCACGGCGCCTGCAAAGGCCCGGCAGTTCATCGGCGACAATGCCGCCTTAATCGCCGGTCTTGGGATCGCGATCGGCGCCATCCTTGCCGCGGCTCTTCCCGAAACAACCGCCGAAGCCAAGGCGATGGGCCCGGCGAGCGACAGCGTGAAACGGGCGGCGGGCGGGGCTGCACAATCCGGTTTCGAAGCAGCCAAGGATGCGACGATGTCGGCGGCCGACGCGGCGGCAAGAAGCGTCGGCGAGGCCGATCTCGGCGGGCACGCCAGCCGCATGACAGAAGACGTGGCCGACAGACTCAAAGAGGCTGCCGATGACGTCGTGAGGGCGGCCTTCAGTCCTTCCCCAAACCCAAACACTTGAAAGAACGATCATGAGCGATGTGGACCTGACTAAAGAGACGAATTTCACGCAGAACCAGAATACCGGCCCTTCGCAGAGCTTGAAGGACCAGATGGCCGATGCCGGCGCAGAGGTGAAACAGCGCGCCGGCGACGCCCTCCGAGCGTCGACCGATGTCGCCAGCGACAAGTTCAAGGAAGCGGCTGACGCCGCCAAAGACGTGGCTTCCGGGACAGTGGACCAGATCGAGGACCAGGCGCGCGACAAGCAGCGGTCGGGCGCGGACTTCATGGCGCGCCTTGCCGATAACATTCGTGAAGCGGCACGCGCCTTCGAGAGCGATGCGCCGTTTGCTGCTCGTGGCATGACTTCCGCCGCCGAATATGTCGATGACGCGGCCGATAAAGTCCGCGACGGAAGTTTTCGCGACCTCGTCGACGGCGCCACCGATTTTGCGAAGCGGCAGCCGGCCGCGTTTCTAGGGATTTCGGTCCTTGCCGGTTTCGCGGCAGTCCGTTTTCTGAGGGCGTCGGGCGGGCGTTCCTCATCTTCGAAACACCGCGAACAATCGTCATCCTCGCAGCAAAGCAACGTGTCATGAGCATCCAAAACGATATCAGGACAAGTCAGAACGATCTTAGAACCATCTCGACGCTGCTCGGCGACGCGTTGTCGCAGTTCGCCAAGCTGTTCCAGAACGAGGTGGATCTCGCCAAAGCCGAGTTAGGCGAAAAGGTTCAGAAGGTCGGCAGCGCGCTGGTCTTCATCGCCGGCGGTGCCCTCCTGGTGATCCCAGCCTTGGTGATGGCGCTGTTCGCCCTATCGGTGGCGATGATTGGCGCTGGATGGTCACAGCCGCTCTCCTATTTGACGTCGGCGATCGTGGCCGCGGTGATCGCGGGTATACTGTTCGCGATCGGCATCAACCGGCTAGATGCCCGCGGTCTGGTGCCGCGGGAAACCATGCGGCAGCTCGATAAGGACAAGGATACCGTGAAGGGGATGGTGCGATGAGCAGCACGCAGACGAGTTTTTTCGATAGTCTCGTAACGGCGGTGCGGGAAAACCCGCTCGCCGCAGCACTGATTGGAGGCGGTGCGCTCTGGCTGCTAGCAGGCGACGAGAAGCTCAAGAGCGCGACGCGATCGGCGACAGCGGCGGCTTCGCCGATCGTTGATCTCGGCGCGCGCAATGTTCGCGCGGCCGCGTCCGGACTCCAAAGGACCGCTGCGCCGCCGACCGCGCCAGAAATGGATCATGATGACGCCACAGGCTTCGGTGAAACCACACGCGAGGCCGGTAGCGCGGCTTCAGACGCCATGTCGGAAGCGGCGGACAAGATCAAGGATCGATTCGACGACGGCGTCGCCTATGCGCGCGAGAACCTCAGCATGCCCGGAAAAGAGGCTTTCACGAAAGCGCAGTCATCGTTGGCCGACATGCTTGACCGGCAGCCGCTCGTCCTCGGCGCCGTGGGCTTGACAATCGGTGCGGCAATTGCGGGTGCGTTCCGGGCTTCCGATCTCGAGAATGAATGGGTGGGCAAGCTCAGCGACGATGTCAAAGCCGACTTGAACACGCGCGCCAGCGCGGTATCGCAAAGTCTGCGCGAAGCCTCCGATACGCTGAGCGCCGAAGTCGGTGACGTCGGCGCCGAAGCCATCGATCGGGTGAAGCAAGCTGGCATCGATGCTGCCGATGCGGCACGGGAAAAGCTGAAGTCGCCATAAGCCTGAAGCGAACCGGAGAAGCTGCAATGTGGTGGACGGTCGCGAAAGAGGCGGCGACCAGTTGGTCGAGCCACAAGGATGCGCGGCAGGGCGCCGCCCTTGCATACTACTCGGTATTCTCCTTGGGTCCTATTATCGTGATCGCGATTGCGATCGCGGGGCTGTTATTCGGCTACGACGCCGTCACCTCACAAGTCACCTCCTCCTTGAAGGACATGCTCGGGGACACCGGAATCGAAGCGATCTGGCGGGAGCCAGCCGCCCCGCCGAGGGCATTCTGGCGACGGTTCTCGGCGTCGGCGCCCTCTTGTTCGCCGCGATTGGCGTCGTCGTACAGTTGAAGGACGCGCTCAACGTCGTGTGGGAGGTCGAGGAATCGGAACAGAGCGGGATTTGGCATTTCGCCCGCAACTACCTGCTATCGTTCGCCGCCGTTTTGGCCCTCGGCTTTTTGCTGCTCGTTTCGCTCCTGGTGACCGCATGCCTGGCCGCGGCCGGCAAATTCGTAGCTCCCTACCTGCCGGAGGGCTTGCTACATGTCGTTAGTACGTTGGTATCGTTTGCCGTCGTCACGATAATGTTCGCGATGATGTTCAAATGGTTACCGGATGTTTTAGTCGCCTGGCGCGATGTCCGGCTCGGCGCGCTCCTGACGGCTTTGTTTTTCGAAGTAGGGAAGGCTGCGATCGGCCTCTACATCGGCAAGCAAGGTTTGGAGTCGACCTACGGCGCGGCTGCCTCGATCGTCGTCGTGCTGATCTGGGTCTACTACACCCCGCAGATCATCCTGATGGGCGCGGAGATCACCCACGCCTACGCCAAGCATCGGGGTTCGTTCAAGCCACAAGAGCGAAGCAATCGCACGAACGTGCGACCACTCTCGCAGCCGCGTCAGAGAGGCGAGCAAGCACGGCGTTCCAAGAGCGCGCCCTGAGCGAAGGCACCACACCGGGCACTTAAACCGGCCGGTCGCGAGCCGAGGCCGTCGAGCGTGTCAACCGGACGAGAACTTCCTGTCTGCCGGCCTCCGTGTCGAAGGGCCTGACCATAGACGCAATTGCGTGCGATATGTCTCCGGGACGGCGAAGACGCCCTGTACGTCGGGATTTGATAGCATTCCCGCGACGAGTCCGACGTCCGCTGCTCCGTTGTCGAGACGCGGCGCAGGAGATATGGCCGGATCGCTCGCAGGCCAGCGTCGGGAAGTCCGAGGCTCACCCCGACCGAGTCAAGTCGGGAGGATCAAACAGCGGTTTCGCGGGATAGCCTGTTGTCTTGGCCGCCTGCTGACGCCAGTGGAACTTTGCAGGTTCCGTGCCGTTGCTGTCCGGCGAGATGATCATGAGTACTAAAAAGCAATTGCAGGAACAGCAGAGCGGTCCCGCAAAGTTCTTCGGCGCCTTCGCGAGCCGGACGGCGCAAGCCGCGGGGCATGCCTCGACTTTTGCGCTCGCCGCGGCGGTCGTCATCATTTGGGCTGTGACCGGACCAGTGTTCGGCTATTCGGATACGTGGCAGCTCGTCATAAATACCGGCACGACGATCGTCACCTTCCTTATGGTTTTCCTTATCCAGAATTCGCAGAACCGCGACAGCGCTGCCATGCAGGTAAAACTCGATGAGTTGATCCGCGTCGGCGCCGCCCGGAATTCTCTGGTCGGCATTGAGCACCTGACCGATGAGGAGCTCGAACAGCTGCGCAAGACCTGCGAATCCCGCGCGAAAGCGGAGAAAGCCGGCGAGGACAGCGTCAAGGCGACGGGGCGAAGGGCCCGGCACGCCGCCGAACGGGCGGCTGACTAGTGGAGGACGCTGCGCCATCCGATCACATCTCGGGCGCTTCGGCACGAAACATTGAGGCGATCCTGCGGATTGAAAAGGAGGACGAGGAGCAGCTCCTCCTCCATCATCGCGCGCTTCACGCCGTCGGCCGTTTCGTCGGCACGCCCTATTTCTTTGCGATCCAGTCTTGCGGCGTAGGCCTGTGGCTGTGGATTAACACGCTCGCACCGAAAGCCGGCTGGCGCTTTGATGAATATCCCTTTCCGCTTCTTTCCCTCGTGCTTGCGCTTGAGGCTGTCCTTTTGACGTCCTGCGTCCTGATCCGGCAAAACATCTCGGATCGGGCTTTCGAGCGGCGCAATCACCTGGAGCTGCAGATCAACCTGCTGGCCGAGCGGGAGTCGACGCTATCCCTTGCTCTTTTACAACGGATCGCCGCTCACCTGAAATGCCCTGTCGAAAACGACGCGCAGTGCGAAGAGCTTGCGGACGAAACGGAGGTCGATGAGATCGCCCAGGATCTCAGGGCACAGCAGGAAGCAGGCGACGAATCCGTCAGATAACGCTATGCCGCGAGCCCCCGCAGCGCCGCGATCAATTTAGGCGGAGCAGAAGGCTTCCTGAGAAACCGAGACCCTTGCGGCAGCACTGGGTGTTGATCCAGATAATCGGAAACGACCACCAGCCTGATCGGCCAGCTGTCGCGGATTGCGGCCGTAATTCCTACCGTGTAAAGGCCTATCTGCGTGCGGCCACCAGCCTGTCAGCGTTGTCGCAGCAGCGGGGAGGCTCATCGAAGCAGGCGCGCTCTCCGACATTACGGGCATAGGCGATGCCATCGCCGATATGGTTGCCAAACTTTACGAGACCGGCTCGCATCCGAGCCTTGAGAAACTCCGCAAGAATGTGGCTCGATTGAAGTCCTGCTTGGGCATCCTGGGGGGCCGTCTGGACGAACAAGGATGAGGGCGCGTGGACTATTCCCAAAGGTCAGATTTTTGAAGTGAAGCTCCGCCGCAGTTAAACGCGAGTTCGCGGAAGAAACAGGTCATGTGCCGCCTAGCATTTTCATAGCACTGGGGGAGGCAGAACAGCTCGGCGGCAAATTCGTGCACGGCTGGGCGTCGGCGAGCCGTTGGAGTGCGGTCGATTTTCAAAGCAGCTGCTTTGAAATGGTGTGGCGCCACGGACGGCTGCAGCGCTTTGCAGAGCTCGACCGTGTCGCATGGTTGGGCGTCGAAGAGGCGCGGGTGAAAATCCTGAGGGAGGCAGGCGATCTTTCTGGGTCGCCTGCTAGAAACCTGTCAAAAGCGGCGTCGTCCAGGCTGGAGTCGCGCTTGGCATCAGTCAGGCGTCTTCCTCTTCGTTCTCGGCTTCAACGTTGACAACTGACTTGGCGATGCCCGTCAGAGTCTTGTCAGTCTTCTTTTCTTCGGTCAGGGTCTCTTCAAGTAGCTGGACCGCTTCATCGTAGCCCAGCTCTTCAGCCCATGTGGACAGTGTGCCATAGCGCGAAATCTCATAGTGCTCGACGGCCTGGGCGGCTGCGAGAAGACCGGCATCGAGCGCGGGCATTCCCTTAAAGTCCTTCATGATCTCGGAGCCTTCTTCGGCGATGCCGTTGATGGCGGCGCAGGTTTTGCCGCGCGCGGGCTTGCCGATGATCTTGAATACGCGGTCGAGTCGCTTAACCTGGGCTCTCGTCTCGCGCTCATGCTGCGTGAACGCCGCCTTGAGGTCGGGCGACTGCGCCGCCTTCGCCATCTTGGGGAGGGTTTTGAGGATTTTGTTTTCAGCGAAATAAATGTCCTTTAGCGTCTCGTGGAAAAGGTCTTCCAGCTTCTTCGGCTTCCTTGCCATGCGGTGCTCCTCATAAGTGGCGCACAACAACAATTGGCAGGGAACCCGGTTCCAATTAGGACAATAGCGGACCCTCGGCCGAGCGCGCGTCATGCGTTACGGAGGCGGGAGCAAGAACGCCACTGGGAGGGGCTTCTGGCGGTACTGACTGCTTGGCCGATTTGGTTGCCAGCTGCAGGAACAACGATTTCGAGGTTGGGTTGGTCTGGCGTCATTCACAAACTTGAGGAGGAAATTATGGGTTTCGGCAAAGGAGCGCTTCTCTGGCTGATCGGCATACCGCTTCCGATCATCATTCTTCTTGCAATCTTCATGCATCACTGAGGTGCGAATGTCTGGTTTGACTCAGAAGCTCTGCTCGGGCTGCAGTAAGATGAACATGCTGGGTCCGATAAACGGCATTTTCCGATCAAGCATTTTCAGCTAAGTGCAGAACATTGGCGGAAAGCGATAGAAAAGATCAGTCGAAGGCGCGCGGTATGCTCGCGATCTCAGGAGCGGGGCCCGCGCGCTTTCTTTTGGGAGCGATGCTTCTGAAGTTCAAGAACTGCGCTTTCCGCGCTCTCATCTTCTCGCATGCCAAGACAAACGAAATGGCGCATTTCGCCGGAGCCGTCCATTCGGTGAACGTCGTCATGCTGACCCGGGTCGGTCGCCTTGCTAGCGCCGTCAGGTTTGGCCGGGACCGCTCCGATAGCCCGCGTCGATATTCTTGCTAAAATCTATCACGCCACGTCCACCTGCTGCCGGGCTCGGCGAGTTTCTGGCGACAACCCTCGAGCACGCAGGAACTATTGGGTCTCGCTCTGTTGGAGCTCGCTTTCCGGGATTTAAGACAATGGCGAAGGACCATGAACTTCGGTACGGGTCGCCCGGTGAGAGCGAGGTTCATATCTGCGTCGATATGCAGCGAATGTTCGCTGAAGCCACCGTGAAGATGCCGTGGCTTCCGCGAGTTCTCCCAAATATCCTCGCCGTCACAGCTGCCCATCCCGAGAGAAGCTTGTTCACTCGCTTCATTTCCGCCCGCAAGCCGGCCCAATGAGCGGGTATGTCGCGGCACTACCACGAACGGTGGGGGTCGATGACAATCGACAGCATCGGGCCAGAGATGGCGGGATCAGTCCCCGACCTCGTGAAGTTTACTCCTCCGGCCCGCACTTTCGACAAACATGTTTATTCGCCGTGGAAAGGCAGCGATCTTCACCAGCAGCTATGCAGCGATGGCATCGATACGGTCATCATTACCGGCGGAGAGACGGATATCAGCGCCAATTAAGCTGACGTGCATGCCCCGTCGCGGCCTGGCGCAACGATGGAGCGCATGATCGCTGCCATGGCGCGGAGCGGACCGCGGTGTTCTGCTGAATGACCCTCTTAAGGCCGGTCGCCTCAAGGTCGGCCTAAGGCCACGCCTGGCCGACCTTCCCGAAGTCGTCAGCGAGCGACCGGGAAGACGCTCTGACCGGTCCAAGAGACCATCGAGGGTGTCCAACGGGACCAGCGCATAACGCAACTCCACGCAAAACCAAGAGCCAAGTTTGGCTGGGGTACGTCAAATCGAATTGCTACAGCTTGCCGGCCCACCGTCGCATAACCAATCCGCAGCGAGGCCCCGTTGTGGGGTCCTACGGGGCCTCGCCTTGCACGGTAGGGGTTCTCAGCCTGGAGAGAGCTGAGACCCCAAGTGAAACTGTCTTCGGCAATCCCGTCAAGGGGCAGGAAAAAATGGCACTTTTGCTTTCCAAAGTTCACACGGGTTATTTCCGGAACCGGCGTCGTTTGCATTATCCGAGCAATACGGCAGGCAATTTTTATTTCGTATTCTTTCAGCCCTAAAACGACGACCGCTGCTCTCGATGGACAGCGGTTCGGCCATCCGGCCTGGCCCCAGCATGATCCGGATGCTGGGGCCGTTTTGTGGACAGGAGGGCGGCGCGTGCCGTGGCATTGGCCGCCTGTTCGGTGCCGCACCGCTACCGGCACTGGGACGCCCAGCCTCACACTGGCCCCAGCTTCGCAGTTGGGGCTCTTTCTTTTCGGCCAACAGGTCTTTGCCGACTTGGATGCTGTCTTGGGTACTGTTTTGATTCGGACACCCGCAGCTTGGCGTCGGATCGGCCTCAGCTACCTTCTCGCTGGGGCCGTTTCTTCCCGGGAACAAGCAGTAGTCCGCGAAGTTATCTCTCCACGATGGAGTGGGACTACTTAACGGCTTCGGTGCTCTCCCACTGCGCCGGGGCCGTTCGTTTCTAAGGTGGGACCATGTCGGAAGAAAGCCGCGATTGGACTCTCATCATCGTTTTTCTCGGCATTGCCGGCGCAGTGCTGTTGCTTGACCTTATCTTCTAGCCCCTCCGTTGTCGATTCGAGGACTAGCCAATACGTCTTTGGCCGGCTTCGTGGACTTATAGTAGGTGCCGCTTACGCGCTTCTGAGCCGGTCATGATCGACGGCGTATTCAATCCGGTGGTCTGACGTCACTCTCCCTCCCGAATAGGCGCCGCGGTCCTAGGCTTGCGAGATCGTCTTCGCGTCACGTCATGGCTCTCACCCTCTTTGGGCAACGAGTTACTTGAACTCGGCCCGGACGGTTCTAATTCAATGTATGGCCGAACCGAGCTTCGGCTAATTGGAGCATTAATAAGAGGCAAGCGCGTAAGCGCTTAAGAAGTTGAGGAAAGGGACATGAGAAAGCTTGCTTTTGCAGTCGTCGCG
>NZ_JASAUT010000188.1:0-777 GCF_029952935.1 Bradyrhizobium sp. Mp19
CGAGGGCACATCGAAATATCCCCTCTGGGGAGTCTGACGAATCACCTGCCATCGAAGTTACAGTGTGCGAACCGACGCATCCGCTGTTCGGCCGCACGTTCCGCGTCATTCGCCGCTCGGTTCATCGTGGCGGGGGCTTCCCGCTTTCGTACGAGGTCGAATATCGAGACGGTGCCAGCCTTTTGATTCCGGTCGCGGCGACCGAACCACGGAAGTCGATGGAGAATCGAACGAAGCTGAGCGTCGAGGCACTACACGATCTGACCTCTCTGGTTGAGCAGCTCGAACACGATGCCGATCGATCCGAAAGACCTTTGGGCCACGCTGTCAACGGCACTGCAGCGCCAAATCGTCAACGAGGTCGCCGCAGTGCTGGCGGAGGCAAGTCATGAAGTCCGAGCTGGTCAAGCCGATACACCTGGCGCGCCGCGCGGTCGTGTACATCCGGCAGTCGACGACTCATCAGGTTGTGACCAACCAAGAGAGCCTGCGATTGCAATACGCGCTTCGCCAACGCGCCATCGAGCTCGGATGGCACGAAGCTGGCATCGACGTCATCGACGCTGATCTTGGCATCAGTGGGGCGTCGGCGGCTCAGCGCAGCGGCTTCAAGGAACTGGTCGGGCGTGTTGGTCTTAACGAGGTTGGTCTGATCCTGTCGATCGACGTGACGCGTCTCGCCCGCAACTGCTCGGATTGGTATCCGCTGCTCGATATCTGCGGGCTGCACGGCTGCCTCATCGCCGACCGTGATGGCGTCTATGACCCTGGCAGCGC
>NZ_JASAUT010000189.1:0-741 GCF_029952935.1 Bradyrhizobium sp. Mp19
AAAGGCGGACTTCTCTTGCTTCGGGTATCATCCCGACCTTGAATCACGACTCACGTTCCAAGAAAAGTGGGTACTAGGCCGAAACTCTCTGTGACTGCGACCGCCGGAGATCGAGGATGAATCGGCGCAGGCACATCTGGTTCGGCATGGTGGCATCGTTCGCCGCCATGATGGTCGCATCCGCGGCGTCAGCACAACAGCAAAAGCCGAACATCCTCCTCATTCTCGCTGACAACATCGGCTATGGCGACATCGGAGCTTACGGCGGCGGCGAACTGCGCGGGGCGCCGACGCCGCGCATCGACCGGCTTGCCGCCGAAGGCTTGCGGCTGACGCAGTTCCTGGTCGAGCCGTCCTGTACCCCGTCGCGCGCCGCCTTGATGACCGGACGCTATTCCATTCGCTCCGGTCTGTCGCTGGTTGCTGTCGAGGGGACTCCAATCTCGCTGCCGGCAACAGAAATCACCATGGCCGGAATGCTGCGCGAGGCAGGCTACGCCACGGCGATCTTTGGCAAATGGCATCTCGGCGCCCAGCCTTACAGCCAGCCGCAGAACAAGGGTTTCGACGAATTCTACGGCATCCCACTCGGCGATACCTGGGATGCCTTCCTCATGACCCAGCAGGCTCGGCAAACCAAGACGCTCGATATCCCGATCGATAAGCAGGGCTATCGCATGTGACCGAGGAGTTCGAAGACGAACGCATCGTTCCATCCGGCGCGTTTGAGCTTGCCGCGCA